>DATBHS010000053.1:0-20020 GCA_036557345.1 Bryobacteraceae bacterium | reverse complement strand
CGGAAGCAGATCACCAGATGCAGGTGGCCACCGCTCCAGCTTTCAGAGTCGCTGTTGCAATTATTACTCGTACGGCGAGACTAAAAGTCTGAGTAGATCCGCTGGTGTTTGCTACCACCGCCACCGTCTGGCCGTTCGTTGTTTGGAACGCGACGTTAGGCAGCATCTCGGGCCCGCTTGAAGCAATGCGCACGGATCCGGGGCGTACGAACTTTGCAAAGTGAGCGATCACGTAATAGGCGAGGTTGCGAGTGACTGCATCGCCGTCAATGGTGATGGCCCCCCTGGCAAATTCCGCACCCGCCATCGTTTGTATGCGGGCCGAAATGTGGATCGGCAGCCAGATTCCATAGCAGAACAATGCGACTCCAATTGCGGATGGCTCCGATAACACTGACAGGCTCGGCGACTGGCATCAGATCGGGATGTTGCAGATCTTCGGCCATGAATTCGGTGAAATACAGATTCTTGCCCGGGTATGCGTCATGAACCTTGCTCATAGCCTCGATCTTGCCGCCATAGAGATGAAAAGCCGAGCCATCAACATACTTGGCCGCAGTAGGGTCTCGCAAAATCGAGAGTGGATATTCCGGAACATCGCAATTGTGGTCATAGAGAAAAACCTTTGTGTGGATCCCGGCCTTTTGGAATGCCGGTCCCAGGTAGTTCTCGATAAAGGCGGCTTCTTCCGGAGCCTCCATCACCATGCTCGGTGTGTTATTCGGATTAAGCGGCTCATTCTGGATCGTAATTGCATCGATCGGGATTCCATGTGCCCGCATGCCTTCGATGTAGCGGACGAAATACTGCGCATAGGTCGCATAGAATTCCGGTTTGAGTTTGCCGCCCTTCACTTTGCCATTCGTCTTCATCCAGGCGGGTGCTGACCATGGGCTTCCGAGCATGCGGAGTTGCGGATTGAGCGCGAGAATTTCTTTGAGAACAGGAATGACATCGGCCTCGTCGTGAGCGAGGCTAAAACGCGCGAGGTTTGCGTCCTTCTCGCCTACTGGCAGATCGTCATACGAATAGACGCCCTCATTCATGTCGGAAGCTCCGATACTGACGCGCAGATAACTCAGACCAATACTGTTTCCCTCGGCCGAAAAGAGCTCTTTTAGAATGGCGGCTCTCTTTTCGGGTGTCATGCGGATCAAGAGCTGCGCACTTCCACCGGTGAGTGCGAAGCCGAAACCAACCATCGATTGGAACTTCCGCGCGGGATCGATCTCGATGCGCGGAAGTTGGCTAGTTTCAGTAGTAAATGGCAGGGAAGAATCCTGGAGCTTGAAGAGAGACGATCGGTCTGGATTGGTCAGCCATAGCGCGATACCCCTTTCTTGCGCAGAAACGTTCGGTTGCAAGAGAACCGCGGCCAGGCAAACAATTCGCCTGACGAAGGTAAGCACGTCGTGCGCCATAGGATTGTGATTCCAGATAAAGAATATCGTGGCGGCATGCGCCGGACAATCGAAGCGTGACCGGCATTTGGATAGGAACTTCCGGCTGGCATCACCGGCACTGGTTAGGAACCCTCTACCCGTCGCCCGCTGCCAAGCCAGAACTGCCCGATCCTGAATTGCGCGAGGCGCTAGCGAGTGCCAAGCGAGGCGCGGAAGTGCGGGAAGCCGACGAGGTTGAAGTCCAGCTTCACATACGTGCCGTCGAAGCGATACGTACGCTGCTATGTTCAGCGGACGCCGCGTCTGGGCTCGTCTAGTTTCATACAACCCGTACCGGCCCGATCTGCTCTTACCGGGCAGAAGGATATCTGGTGAACCGGCTTATATTCATAGGTTTTCAAAACAACCCCCAGCGTAGTCGCAGTCCACTATGCCGACGCTGGCTCAATGTTGTAGAAGCAATGCTACCGCAAACGAGCTATACCCTGTTGATCGGCCAAGTTTCGCAATTATTCACGATGGTATTCCTGATACAATCGGTCGCTTCTGTGCTGATGAACACGTCCAGACATGAAGCCGTGCATACAGCCTTACAACGAATAAATAGCCTTTGGCTGGATGGACACGTCGAAGGTCTCGAGGCATTGGTGGACCCCAACATTGTGATGGTGTTGCCCGGTTTTACTGGACGGATTCAAGGCCGGCAGGAGTTCCTTGCGGGTTTCCGAGACTTTTGTGAAAACGTACACGTTCATGAGTTCACCGATCGCGACTACGGAATCGATATCTTTGGCGACACGGCGGTCATCAGTTTCGGATACGAAATGGTCTATGAGCGGTCCAGTGAACGCTATCGCGCGACAGGTAGGGACTTGTGGATCTTTCAAGCTCAAGATAGCGGGTGGGTTGCGGTCTGGCGGGCGATGCTCGACATGCAGGAAGAACGTGTGTAATCGCACCTGTAAGACGAGTATTGGGAGCTTTCGCTAAAGGCCTAAGTCCAACGATCAGAATGACTATGTAGGCATCAAGTGAGGGGGCGTTGAATGAAGCTCTCCGTCTTTTGTGGATTGAGTGTGGATGGCTTTCTGGCTCGACCGGACGACACATTCGACTTCTTGAACACAGGTGAACAGGAGCCGCACGGCTTCACGGAGTTCCTCGCGACCGTCGATGTAGTCGTGATGGGCCGCAGGACGCTCGAGGTTGTCTTGAAGCTCGGTCACCTGGAGCTTTACGGCGGGAAACCTGTGGTCGTGCTGAGTGGCCGTCCGATCGACTTGTCCTCGGGCCGGCGCTCGGTAGTCGATCAGATGTCAGGTGAGCCGGGCGAAATCGTAATGCACCTCGAACAATGCGGGTTCCAACACGCGTATGTAGACGGTGGTATAACGATTCAGCGATTCCTAGCGGCAGGACTCATCGACCGCTTGGTAGTCACGCGCGTCCCGGTGCTGATCGGGGAAGGTATTGCGCTGTTTGGTCCGGTACCACACGATATCCCTCTTCATCACGTTGCAACGCGCTGCTACGGGGCCGGCCTCGTGCAGAGTGAATACGAGCTTGGCCGTGCTACGTAACCAAAGATTTCGAAAGCAGAACGTGACGCGACGATGAGAAAGGCATTGCTACGATTCGACGGCACTGTCGAGCGGGATCCCGCCATCGATGTATGGATGAAAGAGCATGCAGGTGTATTGGGAGCCATCGCGCATCAGTGGTTTGAGGTGATGCGAAAATGCGGGGACGAGGTCCGGGAGCTTTTGCATGACGGTTGTCCGGTTGCATGTTTGGGAGATGCGCCCTTCGGGTACGTCAATGTATTCACTTCGCACGTAAACGTGGGGTTCTTTCATGGCGCAACGCTGTTGGATCCGGCCCGTTTGTTGCAGGGCAACGGGAAGTTCATGCGCCACGTGAAGCTGAGACCGGGAGCGGCCATAAACGCCGCGGCGCTAAGCAGGCTCATCGATGCGGCGTACTCGGATATAAAGGCGCGGCTCGAAAACGGCTAGCTCAAGCCGGGCGGAATGCAACCACATGAGCTGAGCGGAGCCGAAGTCCGCGAGCAGCTACGCACACTCGGCGTAAAGGCGGGCGGTGTTCTGCTCGTCCATTCGTCCTTTCGCGCTGTCCGGCCTGTTGCCGGCGGACCGGCAGGGCTTATCGAAGCTCTTCGTCTTGCTCTCGGACCGGACGGAACGCTCGTTATGCCTTCCTGGTCGGAAGATGACGAGACGCCCTTCGATGCGGCCATGACACCGGCGTCCTCCGACCTCGGAGTGGTCGCGGACACCTTTTGGCGTCAGCTTGGCGTCCTGCGAAGCCAGCACGCGTTTGCCTTCGCGGCGGCAGGACCCAAAGCAGAACGGATTGTCGCCGATTCGCTTCCACTTCCACCACACATTCGTGCCAGTCCTGCCGGCCGCGTGCATGAATTAGGCGGGCAGGTGCTTCTTCTGGGAGTCGGTCATGATGCTGATACCATGCTGCACGTGGCGGAACTGATGGCCGGCGTCCCTTACCGCACACCCAAGTTCTGCACGATTCTCCAGGACGGACGCCCGGTTCGGATCGACTATGTGGAAAACGATCACTGCTGCCGGCGCTTCGTCCTGGCCGACACATGGCTGCGGGCACGCGGGCTCCAGTCTGAAGGGCCTGTCGGACACGCGCATGCGCGGCTGTTCTCGGCCGGGGATGTTGTTGACGCCGCACTCGAGCACCTAAGCCGCGATCCGCTCCTTTTTTTGCATCCGCCGAAGGCAGGCTGTGCTGAATGCGACGAGGCCCGCAGAAGCGTAGCGAGTCACGCCAAGTCCAGATCCAAGCGCGTCACCGAAGCTGGTGCAAAAGTGTAGTTCAGAGGTGAACCGACCCTAACGTTATTGTCCGGTTTGGGTTCCAACGCGTTGGGATTGTCGAAAGTGTTATGCGCATGGATATCGGCTGAGGTCAGAACTGTGGCGCGCGCGCTCGTGACGCGCCGATTTCGAATGTCGATTGCGGTTTCCTGTGCGTTCTGAATATCGCGATTTACAACGGTGAGCACGGCTTGATTGTTTTTGAGGGAACACGAGCCCGAGAGAGATGGAACCGACGGAGCAATTCGCACGGACGTGCCGCCCTGGTGCGGAGCATACATTTCGAAAACATGAAAAATAGGCGTTACGGTGAAACGGTCACCCGCAGCCAGGAACAGGGTGTTGATGTTGTTCACGAGTTGCGCATCGTTTGCCATGGCGATCTTGTCGGCATGGCGGTTGAAGATGTCCAGCGTGATTCCCGACACAAGCGCGTCGCGGAGAGCCGGGTAGTAGGCGAACAGGTAACCCGGAGCGATGCTCGGATCGGTCTTGTGCCAGGCGCCCCATTCGTCGACGACCAGCTTGACGCGCCGCTCGGTATCCACCTCACCCATGATCTGCCAGTGATGGTTGATGAGTTCTTCCATGCGCGCCGCCTTGGATAGCAACTCGTACCAGCCGTTATTGGAGAAATCGATCGAACTACCGTGGTCCGTGGTTCCGCAGTAATAGTGAAGAGCGGTCCCGAAGACATCGCGCAGAGCGCCCTTACCCTTCTCGACTAATTTCTCAAAAAAAGTGCGGGTCCAGGCGTAGTCGGCTACATTCGGACCGGACGCGATGAGGTTCAAATCGAGACCGAAGCGCGGCACCCACTCGACATAGCGGCGAAATTCGATCGCATATTCATCGCCGGTAAAGCTTCCGCCGCAGCCCCAACTCTCGTTACCCACTCCCCAGAAGCGGACTGGGAACGGATCCCGATTGCCTCCCTGGCCACGCAGATCAGCCAGTGAAGTGGAGCCCGCAGGCGAATTGCAATACTCGACCCACTCGTAAAAATCGAACGCTTTCAGGCTGCGCAAATTAGCCGCGAAATACCGTTCAGCGCCGGCCAGCTTGCAAAACTGGGCAAACTCGTTTGTGCCGAAATGGTTGGGCTCGTACTTTTGCGGACCGTCGGGAGCTTTCCACAAGTAAGGAGTGTTCGCCCAGAAATTCGTGCGCTTGGGCCGGCGGTCACGCGGGCCGACACCGTCGCGCCAGTTATAGCTGTCGGCGAAGCAGCCGCCCGGCCAGCGGATAACGGGAGCCTTTATTCGTTTGAGATGATCGACTAACTCTTTCCGGATGCCACCTATGTTTGGAATCTTCGAATTCTCGCCGACCCAGATCCCATCGTAAATACACCCGCCGAGGTGCTCGGTGAAATGGCCGTAGATATGAGGTGAGATAACGCCAATCTCCTCATCGGGCGAAATGTCGATTCGAGCGGATGTCGAAAGGGAAGAACGCGGCGCAACAAGAGCCAGTCCGGTGAGCAGGAAATCCCGTCGAAGCACGGGAGACATCTTATCGCTTGCCGCGAAAATCAAGTTCCTTGAGTCTTCGCCTCGCTGAGAACCGCGGGCTTATCCAATTGTGCTACTATCGGTAGCACTACAATGCGTAACGCTAAGAGCGGGAGCGAACTGCCCGAGCTTGGGAAGCTCGAGCGGCAGGTGATGGATCTGGTCTGGCTGCACGGGCCGAGCAGTGCCGAGGACGTCCGTGCCCGTCTCGACCGGCCACTGCGTGAATCGACGGTGCGCACTGTTTTGCGCCGCCTGGAGGACAAGCGGTTCGTGACGCATGAAGTAGAGAATCGCACTTACATTTACCGGGCGAGAGAGGCACGCGCGCATGTTGCCGCTAAGGCCGTAAAGCGCATCGCGGACTGGTTTTGCCAAGGGTCCGTTGAAGAGCTTCTCACCGGGATGGTGGATGCGGACGTGCTGGACGGCGCAGAATTGCGACGCTTGGCGGCAAGAATCGCGAAGGCGAAGGGAGGCGGAAAGTGATGTTGAGCTTATTAGTGGAATCGGCTCTGCGCTCGATAGCGCTGGCGCTTGCCGTCTGGTTGGGATTGTGGGTGATTCGTGTGCGGCATCCACGGCTGAAATCCATGGCTTGGACGCTCGTGCTGGGGGCAGCACTGCTGATGCCGCTCGCCATGCAATGGCATACGATCGAGATCGCAACGCCCCAACGCATGGCCCGTGCCGCGCCCGTTCCGGCCGGACCTTCTGTGAATGGCGCGAGCTTGATTATCGCGCCAGACGTGCGTGATCATCAAACCGTAATCGACTGGGCGGCACTGGCGCGAAATACGTACCTGGCGATCGCGATCCTCTTACTTACGCGCATTGTTACAGGACTCTTCTTCACAGCCCGAATATGGCGGCGCGCTCGTCCCGTTCGGGAAACCTGGGCCTCGGGATTCAACATCCGGGAGACGACTGAACTCACTTCTCCCGCCACGTTCGGCGCCTGTATTCTCCTTCCCATCGAATGGCGCGAGTGGGATCGGACAAAACGGGACGCCGTGCTGGCACATGAACGTGCACACGTCACGTGGAGTGATTTCTATGTGCAACTGGCAAGTCGGATGCACAACGCGATCTTTTGGTTCAGCCCGCTTTCCTGGTGGTTGCACAAGCAACTCGTCTCGATCGCGGAGGCGGCGAGTGACGATGCCGCTCTCGAGAGTGCCGACCCTCCTGTCTATGCCGAGATTCTCCTCTATTTCGCAAACCGGCCGCAGCGCGCGTCCCTTTCGGTCGCAATGGCGCGGCTTGCAACGCTCAGCCGCCGGATCGAGCGCATTCTTCTCCGCACGGAGTTACCTGGAAAGGCCGGTTGGGCGCGGTACGCACTGGTGGCGGCCTGCATTACGATCGCTGCATTCCTGGCGGCGGGCTGCTCGCTGCAGGCCCGCCCATCACCTTCCGAGGCCGGTTTCTGGTGGCAGACGGAGTCGCACGACGATGTCCCTTCCGGCGCTACAAACACAATCCAGTTACCCCAGGGGTCGAAAGGCGAGCCGTATGCCATCGTATCGGGCGATTCCCTCACGATGAGCGGTGCCATGCAAGACGCAGAGCAGGCGCGCGCACTGCGCAGCAAAATCCATGGCGAATATGTCTGGTTTCTCCATGACGGCAAAGCGTTCTTCGTCACAGATGCCGCTACGATCGAACGAGCGAAGGCCCTGTTCCGGCCCCAGGAAGAGCTTGGCCGCAAGCAGGCCGAGTTGGGCGCCAAGCAGGCAGCGCTGGGAGAGCAGCAGGCGCGTCTCGGCCAACAACAAGCCGGTGTCGCGATCCGGATGCCGGACTTAACCCGTGACTTCGAGGATGTTCAGGCTCGAATCAGGGAGCTCGAGAAGGAGATACCAGCAACGGATCTGCGTGAGCAGGAGCAGCGAATTCGCCAACTCGAGGACGAACTTAAGGCTCAGAAAGAAAAGAGCGTGAGCCAGGACCAGTTGGGCGAATACCAACGATTGATGGGTGAGCTACAGTCGCAAGTCGGCAATAAGGAGGAGCAACGCGCGGAGGTGGAGAGCAGAATCAGTGAGCTGCAAGGCCGGCTGGGCGAATTGCAGTCGCAGGCAGGAGAAGAACAGTCGCGGTTGGGCGCACAACAAGCGGCGCTGGGAGAGCAGCAGGCCAAGCTCGGCGCGGAGCAGGCAAAGCTCGGGCGGGAGCAGCAACGCCTCAGCGAGGTCGCCTCACGGCAGATGCATCAGCTTTTGAGCGAATCGCTGAAGAACGGATTCGCGAAGGCGGTTCCGTAAGAAGAAAGCGAGAATTCGCTGAACCGCTCCCGGGCCCGCGCCCAAGGGCTCGGGCACTCCGTCGCGGCTTCAGTTAATCGCTTCTTTTATCGTCAGCGTCCGGTCCGCTGTGATATTCGCAAGATGCTGGATGATACCGCTGGGCCAGCGAACCTCAAGATCGCGCGCCTTTGTTTCCGTTCCTAATCCAAAGTGCGCGGGCACGTCACTTGATGAGCAGTAACTGCCGCCGGTTGTCACCGTGGCGTACTGGGTTCCGGATGGGTTTGTCAGTTTGATCGTGGCCCCGATGCCGTCACGGTTGCTTTTCGATCCGATCAATTTCAAGCTGAGCCAGTGGTTGGCAGTACTGGTCTGATTGCGCAGTATGTAGGCGGGACCATTGTTTGTCGTGACAACGAGATCGAGCTTGCCATCGTTGTTGATGTCGCCGAGGGCCAAGCCGCGTGCGGCCCACTTCTCGCCGAACGCAGCACCCGAGCGCTTCGAAACGTCCACAAAATTGCGGCCGGTATTGCGCACCAGTAGCGGCTGCTCGCGATAAAGCAGACCCGGACTGGTGATTTCGATGGTGTCCATCACGTGCCCCTGGGCCACAAACAAATCTTTCCAGCCGTCGTTGTCGTAGTCAAAGAAACGTGTACCCCAACCGGAGTGCCGGAGCGTAATGGGCGCCAGCCCCGAGGTGTAGGTTGTGTATGAGAACGTTCCGTCGCGCGCATTTTCGTAAAGTGCGTATTTCTGGTTTCCCAACGTAGTGACTACCAGGTCGGGCCAGGTGTCGTTGTTGTAATCGGCGAAATCGACTCCCATTCCGGCATAGGTACTGCCGTCTCCGTCCACCGCAGCACCGGTTTCGAGCGCAACTTCTTCAAACGTCCCGTTCCGCTTGTTGTGAAACAGAAACTCCGGCATGGAATCGTTGGCTATGAAGATATCTGAATATCCATCGTGATCGTAGTCTGCGATTGCGACGCCCAGGCCCTTTCCCGGCTTAGTGAGACCCGCCTGCTGCGAGACTTCCCGGAAACGCTTGCCGTCCTCGTTATGGTAGAGCAACAGGGTAATCGGCTTGAAGAGGTCGGGATGGCAGTAGGAGCGGTGCCCGGGCTGATGTTCGCCGCACCATAGGTCTGAAAAATCCCATGTCAGGTAACGCGCGACGACCAGATCGAGCCTGCCGTCGTTGTCGTAGTCGACCCAGGTGGCGCTGGTAGACCAGCCGCTGGCGCCAAGACCTGCCGCATTCGTCGCGTCAGTAAACGTACCGTCTCCATTGTTGTGATAGAGAATGTTGCGCCCGTACTGAGTTACGTAGAGATCTTCGTAGCCATCGTTGTCGTAGTCGCCAACGGCGACGCCCATCCCGTAACCGGTTCCGGCAACTCCGGCACGTTCGGTGACATCTTCGAAGACGCCGTCTTTCTTCTGGTGATAGAGCCGGTTCCAATATCCCGGGCCGTCCTTTTTGGGAATGGCGCCGGCCGGCGTGGGGTCGCTGATCGAGGCTCCATTCACGAGGTAGAGATCGAGCAACCCATCGTTGTCATAATCGAACAGCGCGACCCCGGCTCCCATCGTCTCCGGCAGATACTTCTTGCTTGTCGGCGATGCCTTGTGCAAGAAGTGCACGCCCGCAGCCTGGGTAATATCCACGAAGTTGCCGGGAATGCCGGAATCAGCCCCGGTGAACGACAGCGCTGAAAAAACGCCAAGCAATAAGGCAAAAGGAGCTGTCGTGCACCTGGTCAATCAACAAATCTACCGCGCTACACCAATTTCCCCTTCAACATCGTGAACGAATGCGCCGGAAACGTGTATTTCAGGGTGTTTCCGCTGCCCGTAGCGGACTTCTGCACAGTGCGCACCGGACTGGCATTGAAGTCATTCTCGGCCTTTATGTCGGGACCATTCACTTCAAAGACCTGAAATTCGCCGCCGAATTGCTTACTCCCCAATTCGAAGACGGCATCCAGTACCTGATCTCGATGGCGGTTCGTTACGTTCAGGACAATGCTTCCATCCGTGTCTTTCGCCGCAGACACATCAAGGTACGGAACGCCTTCATGTTCTTTTGTGTCGTAAGTCGGGCTTTCCACGGCCAAGTCGAGCGCGGTTCCGTGGCAGTGTGTTGCAAAGAGCTGCAACGGATAGTAGATGGTCTGGAGATACAGCCCGTTGTCATTGGTGAAAATGGGCGCGATCACGTTGACAAGTTGCGCCAGGTTGGCGATCTTTACAATGTTCGCGTGGTTCACGAACGTGTTGAGATAGCTTGAAACGACGAGGGCGTCTTCGAGGTTATAGTGCTCCTCGAGAATCCGCCTTCCCCGCTCCTTATCGCCCCGTGCGCGATACCAGACGTTCCATTCATCCCAGGCGATGTAGATTTTCTTGTTCGGGCGCGCGTTCCAAAGCGCATCACGAATGAGTCCTTCCACAACCTTCGTGCGCTGCACGACCGGCAACGTGCTCGCCTGGAACGCATAGTAATCGTTTTCAGGATTTCCGACGTAAGAGTGGAGCGACAGGTAATCGATGTGTTCTTTCAAATAGTTCAGAACGGTTCTATTCCAACCGATCCAGTCCACGTTCGGGTTGAAGTTCGAGGAACCCGCCGCAACCAGCTTGATGCTTGGATCCGTCCAATGCATCAGCTTGGCGCCTTCCAGGGCAAATTTTCCGTAATCCTCGGCGCTGCGGTGGCCCATCTGCCAGGGGCCGTCCATTTCGTTGCCCAAGCCCCAGTGCTTCACGTTCCACGGCTTTTCGCGGCCGTTTTTCTTGCGCAGCCGCGTGGTGGTTGTGTCTCCCGCGAAATTCACATACTCGACCCATTGCTGCGCTTCGTCCCAGGTCCCGGTGCCGAAGTTCGCGCAGATGTACGGCTCGGCCCCAATACGGGTGACATAGTCGAGAAACTCGTGCGTGCCGAAGCGGTTGTCTTCGATGGTGCCCCAGGCCATCTCCAAACGGCGCGGGCGAGCATCGCGGGGTCCGATCCCGTCTGTCCAGTGGTAGTTCGAAGAGAAATTGCCGCCGGGCCATCTCAAGAACGAGACGTGCAGATCCGCCGCCGCTTTCATGACGTCTTTACGGAAGCCTTCGGCATCGGAGAGTCGCGATCCTTCCTCGAACACTCCGCCTTCGATACAGCGGCCCAGGTGTTCAACGAAGTTCCCGTAAAGTTTCGGGTCGATTTCGCCGATGGTGCGGTCCGGATCAACCTTGATGCGGCCTGCCTGCGAGCTGGTTTGTTTCCCTTTGAGAAGCACGGGGGCACTGATGAGAAGGGCCGCGAACTGACGGCGGGACAAGGCTGTTCTTTGTTTGGGCATAGGAACCTTAGGGCATGATACTGGAAGCGCTTACAGAAAAGAAGCCTATGGCAGCCGCTTCTTCAGCTGCGGGGAATTTCAAGTATGGTCACGCTTGCAGGCTCAAAGCTGTAGGTGAAGTCTGAACCTGCGCGAATCTGGCGGGTTACAGGCCGAATGGCATCCGGATATTGGGCGTTGTTCTTGTCCGAAAGCAGAGTCGCGTGGATCGTGGTCGCGGTAGCCGAGCCAGAAGGCCGAA
This sequence comes from Bryobacteraceae bacterium, assembly GCA_036557345.1. Lineage (GTDB taxonomy): Bacteria > Acidobacteriota > Terriglobia > Bryobacterales > Bryobacteraceae > Bog-105. The sequence continues at coordinate 8,393 of DATBHS010000053.1, read as the reverse complement.
AGTTCGACACGTGCAACTTCGCATCGACAGAACGGTGGACATCGCGATTGACGCAGAACAGCACCAACTTCCCTTCCCTGTTGGTCGCGCTCGCCACATCCAGGTATGGGACGTTCGGTATCTCAGGAATTCTGACGTTGCCGCTCTCCACCGAATAGCTCTGAACCTGAGTCCGCGTGTTTACGAGTCTCTCCGGGCGCAAGCGCGAATATGTCCGGAAAACCCAATAAGCCGGCGTCCCAAAAACGCGGCCCTTATCCTTCCAGATGCCCCCGAATTCCATAATCCCGGTCATGTCCGAAATTGGAACCAAATCCGCCGAGCGCAACAGCATATTGAGGAAGCCGCCGGCACAGATTGCACCGCCCATGTTGTCAAAACGGGGAACGGAAGCATGGGAATCAGATGCGACAAAGAGCCACTCGGTAAAAGCAATGCGAACTCGATCCCGTGCCCAGTCCGAGCCGGAAATCTGCTGTCCCATCTGGCGAAGCCGGCGCTCCAGGCCGGTCGGCAGAGCGAACGAAGACTCGGCGATAAAATCCGGGCCGTAATTTTTCGCTTGAACCCGATCGTCGGTGACTACGAAGTGAGTGGATAAGAACTGAAATGCTCCCGCGGCATTCTCCAACTGCTCGGCATTCCATTTCTCAAACACATCCGGATCCTGTCCGGTCGCAATCAGCCGGGCCTTGGGGTCCACCGAATGGATCGCATCACTGAAGGCTTTGGTACGGGCAGCGAGTTCGCCGAGTGTGGGATACCCCGTGTTCCACTCGCCCCACAGTTCGTTTCCAAGTTCCCACAACAAGCCACCGCGACGATCACCCCAGTGCTCGTTTACGTAACGCACCCAATTGGCCGCCTCCTGCGGCGTGCCCGATCCCAGATTCAGTGCAATCTGCGGCTCTGCTCCGATCAAGCGGCAATATTCAAGGTATTCATCCGTCCCGAACTGGTTGTACTCCGGAATGCCCCAAGCCAGATTCAGCATGTTCACTCGTTTGTCGCGCGGACCTACTCCGTCTCGCCAGTGATAACCGGAAGTAAAATTCCCTCCGAAGCGAAGGACCGAGGATTTCATATCACGCGACATAGCGACCGCATCGGGATCCATGCCGTCGATATTGTCAGCCGGCATCAACGAGACCTGATCCAGCAATACCCGCTGCGCGCTGGCGAGCGCGATGACGAAATCAACCGGTTCAAGAGGTTGCACGCTGCCCGGGTTAAGTTTTAGCTCGAAGGTGTAGCGAGTCCAGTCCTTCGAATTGGCATTGACGTTTGCATTGCACAAAACGGCTCCGCTGGTACGATTTCGAATCGAAATGGTGAGCCCGGCAGGGCCGTCCGGTGTCCGCGCATACAGACTGCCGGTATAGGCCGCGATCCGGTGAACAGGGAGATAGACTTCCTGCTTGATACCGGTCTCCTGATCAGGCAGCCCCATCAGGAAGAGCGACTGGTTCGAATTTGCTGCATCGCCTTCGCGCGGTTCGTAGCGATTGCCCTGCTTCCCATTGAACGGTTCCCAAGGAAGCGGCAGGCCGAGCGCTGAAGCCCGCACCAATTCGGGCCTGTGTTCAAGCATTCCTCGTACATTCCCAGCGCTCCACAGGTTTGCTTCCAGACTCGGATTCTGCAGGATCTCTGCCCACAAACCGCCATAGACGGATCGGCCAATCGCCTCGAGAAAAGTTCCAAAGATCGTCGTAGGAATTTCGTGCTGGGTGGCGCCGGCGTCCACTTCGATGGAGGCAGGCAGACTGGCATCCTCAGACGTTAGTACTCGCGGCTGAAGCAGGAGGCCCCAAAGCAGGGCCGGTCCAGTTACATACAAACATCGTCGATTCAGCATGTGACCGACTTGCAGTTTACTGCACTTGTATATTGCTTGCGTTTGCATATAATGTTCGGAATCCTATGGCGGATAACGTCCAATACTCGCTGAAGGTTCGGGATTGGGATGCTGCCACCAAACTGGCGGGGATCATCGCGCTAGCCGCCGGCGGAGTGTGGAGCGTGTGGGTATATCATCAGTCCGCCAAGCAGCAGGCAAGCGCAGCGGAGATAGACGCGCAGAAACCCTTCTCGGCGAAACGTCTCGATATTTACGAAAAGGTAGTTACTCTGGCTTCAGCAGTTGCGCAGAAGGATTTGCCTCCGCCGGTTCGTAAGGCGAAGCGGCAGGAACTGGATCAAATCGTCAACGGCCCGCTTGCCCTAGTGGCCCAGGAGAAAGTATTTCGTGCACTCCTTGAATTCTATAATTGCCTGGATCTCCAGCAGTGCAAGAAAGGAAGTTTGGCATTGTACTCCCGCAATGTCGCGCGCGCCTGCCGGACATCGATAGAAGAATCCTGGAAAGTAAGTTTGCCTCCAGTTCCCGCATCAGATTCCCTACCTTAATGACAAAGGCGAGGCAAAGGGCGAGGCATGCCTCGCCCCTGCTTCAAGCAGCATAAACCGGGACGCTATCCTTTATGCGATGTATGAGGTGATCCGCCCTGCCCTTCTCGCGCTGCTACTGGTAGCAGCGGCCTGGGCACGCGATGGCTCGGTAGAAACATGGACAGGCATTCTGCGTGACGCGTCAGGACGAGCGATAACGGGCGCAACGATCAATTTGGATTCGAAGAGCGGGAACTTTTCCGTGAAAACGGACGAAACCGGCAGGTACCGATTCCCTTCCCTACCATCTGGAAGCTATCGCCTGTCTCTCTCCTTAAACAGCCGGCAATTTGCATACTCGCGCGCCTTGCAGTTACCGGTGGAAGATACCTCCGAAATCTTGCTTTCGAAGAGCGGTGTCTTGTCGATAAATCTTAAAGCGACATCCGAAGCCAGCGGTGGAGAAACGCTAACCGCCACCGCGGTCTCCGGCATTCCCTTAAACAAGAGGGACTTCAGCCAGCTCCTTCTGCTCGCGGCGGGCACCATGACTGACGCGAACGGAACGACGAACTTTACGCAGCAGTTCGCGGTGAACGGCCAGCGCGGCGTCGAGGCAGTGTTCGCCATGGACGGCGCGGATACGAGCGACCCGGAGATGGGTGGCGCGACATTTTCAAATTTCAATGTCGATGCCGTGCAGGAGATTCAGTCCGATTCAGGCTGGATGCCGGCGAACATAGGTCACGGAGCAGCCGGCTTTACAAATATCGTGACGCGTGCGGGAACAGATCGCTTTCACGGCTCTCTGTTTGAGTTTGTGCGTAACTCGGCCTTCGATTCGCGTAACTTTTTCGATCGCAGGTCGATTGCCAATCCGGGCCGCATTCCACCCTTCCGACGAAATGAGTTTGGGGTTACGCTTGGAGGACCGCTGCGCGTACCAGGCAGTCTCGGGGATCAAAATAAGACGCAATTCTTCGTGCAGTACCAGGGATTCCGGCAAGTGCTCGGGACCACGCAGGTGTTGCCGGTGCCTACGGCGTCCGAGAGGGCGGGTATCGATACCACAGCATTTGAGGGCGACACATTATTTGTCCCGGTAAACCCGCTAATTGCGCCTCTTCTAAACCGCTACCCACTTCCGAATGACCCGGCCGGTCCGTTCGGGGCGCGCACATTTGCGACGTCTTCCAACGTTACGACAGACGCGGATCAGTTCTCGGTGCGGATCGACCATCAACTCTCAGCGAAGGATCACTTGTTTGGGCGGTTTACCATGAACAACCTGACAGGACCGACGACGAATCCGGATCAGACCGCCATTGATCCCGCCTTCGGCATTCTTTACGTCGATCGTCAGAGGAATGCGACCGTTATCTGGACACGCACACCCTCGCCGACTTTCACCTCCGAATCGTTGATCAGTTATACACGAAGCACGCCATCCTTCCCTACCGCCGACAATACCGACCCGGCGCTTGTTTTTGGTGATGCCCTGTATGAACCATTTAACGCCCCCGGCGGATCCGTCATGGCCGCCTACGGAAATCTCTTTCAAGGAAGACAAAACTTCGCATGGACGAGGTCAAAGCATTCCGTAAAAGCAGGGGTGGAGTTCCGCGCGAATCGCGATACATCCTATTTCGGAACAACTCCCAACGGCCAATATACGTTCGGCGGCGGCGCATCGTATGCGACCACCGATATACATTCCAGCAGCGGACTTCACGACATTCAGGTGGGCGACCGGCTTCCCGATACGCTCTCCGCCTTGCTCCAGGGAAGTGCCTTTTCATACACCCTCGCAGTGGCGCCACCAGAGTTTCCGCAGGGGGATCAGATCGGAGTCGCGGCCATCTCGCGATACAACCTCAACTTTTTCGTGGCGGACACATGGAAAATTTCTGATCGCTTTGTGCTCGATTACGGATTGCGCTATGAGCTCTATTGGCCGATTACGGAAAGAGCAAAGCGATCAGCCGGCGTAAACTTCTTATCCGGGCCGGACGGGCCCCAACAGCAATACCTGATCAACCCGCAGCCCACCTTCAGGATGCACGGCCACGAGTGGGGTCCACGAGTTCGCCTGAACTGGCAAGCGGAGCGGAATCTTTGGGTCAGAGTAGGGGGAGCGCTCACCACGATCCCTCCCAACATCTGGCAGGATGACCTGCTGACTGGCGCGGCACCGTATGTCGATTACCCACGCTTGACTGCATCGCCGGGCGCTCCATTGCCATTCGGCACCCGAATTACCCCGGAGGACTTGCCCGGCGTTTACACGCCGGAAGGCGAAAACATACTTGCCTCGGGTGACTCGAAGGCGGTGCCCGCCAACACAGTTTGGGACACTGACCGGTTCAGCAGGGGGATTGCTGAACTCACACCCAGTCACCAGATCACGCCCTTGAACGTCAACGTGATGTCGCAGGATTTTCACAATGCCTACCTGGGCACCTGGTCTGCCGCCGTGGAACGGAGCATTGGCGGACTGAGTGCCAGCGCCGGGTATGTCGGAACCGCAGCGATAAGCCTGCCTGCGATCAACTTTCCGAATGCGTATTCGGGAGCCTCTCCCGTGTTTGCTCCTTACACGAAGTTCAATGCTTCCGGACAAACCATCGGCGGATTTGGTACCGAGATGCTGATGACCAATCGCTCGCATTCGACGTATCATGCGCTACAGACATCGCTGCAGGGAACGATTGCAGGAATCGGGACGCAAGTTCAAGCAAGTTTCACCTGGTCGAAGTCGCTGGACGATGTGAGCACGGTGATCGGCGGATTTGCCAGCGGATCATCGGGAACAACAATGCCGGCGTGGCCTCAGAATCCGTTCGATACCAGGGCCGAGAAGGGGCCATCTACGTTTGATGTGGAAAGAGCTCTGACGGTCACGGTATTTCAGGATTTACATGCAGACCGCTTGTCCATTTTGCGGCCATTGGGACCGAAGTTCACACGCGGATGGCAACTTCTTAATGTTTCGACGCTTACCAGCGGCGTTCCATTCACGGCGTATTCGGGCGTGCAGCAGACTGGCGCAGGGTCGAACGGCACCGATCGCCCCGATCAGATCGCAGAGCCCCAGCTTTCTACTGACCGCACGATTCGCGAGGATTATTTCGGGAGAGGAGCGGATAACGCATCGTTCTTCGCGATTCCGATTGGTATTCCGGGAGGAACCGGGCCGAACAGCGGTGTATTCGGCGCTTTGGGAAGAAATACGTTTCGAGGCCCCGCACTGTACAATTTCGACTTTGCGGTAATCAAAGACACGCCTTTTGAGGCAGGAGGCACGCCGGTAGACATTCAGTTCCGGGCCGAGTTGTTTAACCTCTTCAACATCGTCAATTTCGGTTTACCGTCAAATACAATCACAGGTTCCGGATTCGGTGTGATCAGCCGCACCGCTACAAACTTGCGCCAGATTCAGTTCTCTCTCAAGGTAATGTTTTAGAATGCGCAGGAGACTTGAAGCTGCGCCGGCGCACTCGGAATGAGATCCTATGATTATATGGGGAGCAAGGCTATGAGAAGAAGCGTAGCCGCCTCGCTGTTTCTTATCCTATGCAGCGTTGTCTGCCAGGCAGCAACTTCCACAGCAGAGACGGCCACCACTTTCAACAAGGACGTTGCACCGATTCTTTACAAGAACTGCGCCGTCTGTCATCACCCGAATGACATCGCGCCGATGTCGCTCATCACCTATAAAGAAGTTCGGCCCTGGGCTGCGGCCATTCGCGAAGCGGTAGCGCAAAGAAAGATGCCGCCTTGGCATGCGGATCCGCATGTCGGCGATTTCCTGAATAACCCGCGTCTCTCCGATACGGATATTGCCACCGTCGTGAATTGGGTCAAGAGCGGCGCTCCGGAAGGCAACCCGAGAGATCTCCCGCCCGCTCCTGCCTTTCAAACCGGATGGCATATCAAGCCTGATGTCGTCATCTCGATTCCCGAAACGGCCGTCGCGGCCGGCAATCAGGACGACTACGAATACATTTACGTGCCCACGAACTTCACCGAAGACAAGTGGGTTCACGCCGCCGAAGTTTTGCCCGGCGACCGCCGGATCGTGCACCACGCGACCGTAAGCGTAGTAAGCGCTAATGATGTTCCCAAGCTTCGGGAGGAGCACGGAGATTCGCCCAAGCTGGAGCCATTTCAATTTAGAACCGGCAAGGTAAACCACATGAAGTCCGATGCTCCCGTCGCTAACGACGGTTGCGTGTCCGGAGAAGGGCCGCTAAAGGATCCTTCGGCCGGATACGTGAATCATGTACCCGCGATCTATCTGCCCGGGCACCTGGCCGAAACGCGGCCGGCCGGCTACGCGCTCAAGATTCCCGCGGGGTCCTACCTACAGTTCCAGATTCACTACAGCAATCGATTGGGAAAGGCGATGACCGACCGTACCAGCATCGGTATCGTGTTTGCGAAGAAGCCTGTCACCCACGAAGTGGCGCAATACGAGATCTGGAATAACTGGTTTCTGATTCCGCCTAACGACGGAGATCACAAAGTTACATCGTGTTATATCCTTCCCAAGGATGTGCTGGCCGTCGCTTATACCGCTCACATGCACTTCCGCGGCAAGAGCATGACAACGGAAGCGATTTATCCGGATGGCCATCATGAGGTGCTCTTCAACGTTCCGAAGTACGATTTTCGCTGGCAGGAGACGTACTTCCTGAAGCATCAGTTCGTACTGCCCAAAGGCACGAAGCTCGTCACCACCGCGTATTTCGACAATTCAGCGAATAACCCCCTTAACCCGGATCCGTCCAAATCCATCCGTTGGGGAGAGCCGAGCACAGAAGAAATGATGGGGTTCTGGTTGGCCTTTGCCGACGTGCAGCCGATGGCTAAGGCCGCCGAAACCTCCAGCTTGCATTCCCCCGTTTCAGAGGCAAAGATACAAAAATGAAATCCGATTCCCGCCGTAACTTTCTGACTCGCTTTGCGACAGGACTGGGAGCACCCTTGATACTAGGCGCAGCAAATAAATCAGGCACCAAAAAGCCGGTCCTCGGCGCGGGTGCGCATGTCTACGAAGTCACGCACGATTGGGGCGAACTTCCCTCCGATATCCAATATGGGAATACGCATGGAGTGTGCGAAGATTCCCACGGGCGGATTTACATTCATCACACGGTCTACGCCACCAGCGAAAAGTCAGACACGATGGTGGTCTTCGACCATAAGGGAAAGTTCGTAAAGAGTTGGGGCAGCGAATTCAAAGGCGGAGCGCACGGCCTGCACATTCGCAAAGAAGGCAAAGACGAGTTTCTGTATCTTTGCGACATCAAACGCGGCCTGGTAGTAAAGACCACGCTGGATGGCGAAGAGGTTTTCACGCTCGGGTACCCCAAGGAGGCGGAACCGTATTCGAAGCCTGACGCAGATGGAAAGCCTCTGAAATATAGCCCGACAAACCTGGCGGTCGCGCCAAGCGGCGATTTCTACGTCGGCGATGGCTACGGCTCAAGTTACATCAACCAGTACACCAGTAAAGGACAGTATGTTCGCACCTTCGGCGGTCCCGGAAATGGGGCCGGTCAGCTTCTATGCCCGCACGGTCTGATTGTGGATACACGCGGCCGCGAACCTGTCCTGGTTGTGGCCGATCGCACCAATAAGCGAATTCAGCGCTTTACTCTGGACGGCAAGCACATCGATTTCCTATACGGCACAAACGCTCCCTGCCACTTCAACATTTATAAGAACGGCGATATGGTGGTGCCGGATCTTTTTGCCCGCGTGACGCTGATGGACCCGGAGAACAACATCATCATCAACCTGGGAGACGACTCGCAGAGCCAGTACATGGAGACCCGCAAACTGACGCGCGATCATTTCAAGCCCGGGAAGTTTGTCTGCCCGCATGGAGCGTGCTTCGATCACGCCGGCAACATCTTCGTCGTCGAGTGGGTGGAAGTGGGACGCGTCAGCAAGCTTCGCAAGGTGTAGATGGTTATTCGCGGGTTCAGTCGCCGCGC
>DATBHS010000052.1:0-12513 GCA_036557345.1 Bryobacteraceae bacterium | reverse complement strand
ACACTTCGCCTGTCGACTGCGGCGCGCCTCGGCTTGTAGCCGCAGGCTCCCGGTTGTGCGTCTTGAGCCATTGCGGCAGGGTTTTCAGCCACAGCGCGGCCGACTGCTGGCGCTTGCCGGCATGCGAAAGAATCAGCGCTTCGGCCAGCTCGGCGTCACCCAAGCCAGGCCTCGCGGAAACGGCCGCGGCCACGATCGCGTTCCCCATCGCGTCGTCGCTCGCCGGGAAGAACTGCCGCAGAGTCTCGCGCGCTTGTGGAAAATCGGCCGGCGGCGGCGGCAAGCTCGGCGCGTACACGCTCGCCCCTACGATCGTCACGTTAGCCACAGCCGCTGGCTCTGGCTCTGGCTCTGGCTCTGGCTCTGGCTCTGGCGGTCCGGACATGTCCTGGACAGGTTCCAAATCTCGTGGACGGTGTCCGGACAGTGTCCGGACAAAATCCACTTTTGCGCGTGCAACCGACTTTTTAGTGGCATTGTCAGCGTGACTTGCCCAGTCGTGTACCACCAAACGATAAATAGGATGCTCATCGAGCCAACCTGTCCGGACAAGCGCGATGATGAGCTGGTCGGGTTCGCCGTCCCAACCGATCCAGGCGGCGATCTGGCGGTTCTGGTATTTTCCGATGTTGCCTTCCTGCGTGAACTTTGCGCAGAAATGCCAGACCGCTTCCAGGATGCCGAGAATCGCGTATTTACTTAGCTTCAATTCGCTCTGCAGGTCCGCGAACTTGGGATGCTCGAGAACGGCGCGCAATGCCATACAGCGTTTACCTCAACTGCTGTTTACTCACTTGCCAATAACTGCCGCTGGGCCTTCACGGGCGAGCCCGGATAGTCGAAGGCCTCGCGGTATAAACTGCGGAACTCGTCATAATCGTCGACGCGCCAGACACAGGCGCCGCGCTTCTCCTCCGCCAGACGCCAGGCGAGTTGCTCCTCGCGCAGCCGGCCTTTGCCGCGCTGCTTGAACTCGAGCCAGAGCGTGAGTGTCGAGAAGCTCCCGAGATAATAAATTGCTTGCCAGTCGGGCATGCCCTTCTCGCCGAAGCTCACCCACTGGCCGCGCATCGGCACTTTGGTCACGTTGTGCCGGATCAGCCGCCAGCCTTCGGCTTTGAGCAGGTCGCAGCACTGCCTCGTGACATCGCGCTCGAGCAACGGCAGGCTCACTGCGAATCCTCCTCCGCCATCTGCCGCGCCACCATCCAGTCGACCTCGCCCTGCATGGCACCGACGCGTTCGGAATCCGTCAGAGCCGTTCGGCCGGCGTCGCGGCAGTGCTGAATTTCCTGGTCGCAGCGGTTCCGGATGTGATAGCGCTCCTTGTCTCTGCGTGTTTCCCAGGCCTGCACCACGGGGCCGTGATAGCGCAAGTACTCGAGCGTCCGCTCATAGGCCGGCTTCTGGTAATGTTCCATCAGCGGCTTCTTGCCGAAGTTACTAACAATCTCGAGCCGGCATTCCGGGCATTCGAGCAGGTCGGCATCCCAGAGCTGGTAGCTTCCGAAGTCAGACATCACTTCCACCGTCACGCCGTTCTTCTTCGGCGCGAGCGCGATCTGGCACTTCGGGCAAACGGCGATCATGCGACGGCTCCCCTCTTCTTTACCTGCCAATCCTCGGTCCAGTGAAGGACCAGCTTGATGAGGCATTCTCGCGAGCAGGCATGACGTTCCCCGAGCCGGCGTAGATCGGCATCGCTCGCGTGAATCATCAGCGAGGGATCGCTGATACCGAAATGCACGGTGTACCAGACGACGTCCGGACCTTCGCGGACCAGGCCGCAGGCATCGCAATAGGCCGGCTGATCAGGCATGACTGGATACGGACGCCGCGTCCATAAAGCGTCCATTTCGCGTCCATTTGCGTCCAAAAAGGCACCTGTTTTGCCCTTTCGGACGGTTAGAGTAGTTTGTTGGTATTGCTTGGAATCGGTTGATTCCTAAAGGATTAGCTGGTACGCCCGAGAGGATTCGAACCTCTGACCTTTTGCTCCGGAGGCAAACGCTCTATCCAGGCTGAGCTACGGGCGCACAGGGGGATTGCTCGATTCAGGAACCCTTTTTCACCATGGCCAGGCGCGATCCCGGAGAGCTGCGCCGGGAAGCCGATGTGTTCCCGGAAGCAAGCAACTCCTCGATGTGCTGCCTGATTGCGTCTTCCTTCATCAGCTTGTCCCAGTCCTCATTTTCCTTCGCCGGCGTCTGGTAATGGATGAATCCCTTGCGATCGATTAGCACCAATTGTGGAACAACATACCGGCCATCGCTGAAACCCATGAAGGCCAGCATTTCGTTGCTCGGCGTCCAGCCGACCGGAAAATTTACCTGGAAATCTTTGGCAAAGTTCTCGACCAGCAGATCGGCATTGGGATTCACTGCCACGTCGATGACTTGAAGCCCGCGCGGGCCATATTCCGATTGCAGCTTTGTCATTACTTTCGATGCGGCTTGGCAATGCGGACAAGTAGTGAAGATGAACTCCAGCGCAACAACTTTGCCCCGGTACTGGCTTAGTAGCTTTTGGCCCTGGCCGGGCACGTTAAAAGCCAACTCGGGCGCTTTTCGGATCGTCTCGGCACCGAACAGAGATGCACTGAAAAGCGAAATACCAGCTACAGCAGCGGAAACTGTCTTCACGTTAATGAGACTCCACTCAACAGTGTAACTTAGCTTAGCGCCCCGCGCGTGCGGCTTGGGCGCCATCCGGTTGGGCCAGCCCCAGCCGGCGCCAGTCATCGATGTTGCTGATTCCTTCTATGCTCGAAACGGTAGTCCCCATTAAGCGGGACACGAAGTAGCCGTTATCGCCAGTACCGGCGAATACGCTCTCGCTGTTCGCGGCAGGATCGCAGCGCTTCCACTTCGCAGCTAGAACTTTCCTGTAGGCACTGAAGAACGCAGCGGCATCGCGATCCGAATCCCATTGCGATACATACTCGAGGACGGGATTGTGATTCTTGCCGGTCGTCAGAACCTTAAACTGTCCTCCCCGCAGATGTGGAGCCAGCGCCGCAGCGGTGGCCTCTCCCAGGTACTCCTTTAAAAGGATGTGATGATCGAACTCACCCACCGACCCTTGCGAAATCTCGCTCATGGAATCGCTCAGCGCTAATTTCGGCAGATCTGGCCTGATAGACTGCACGTGCCGAAAATACCGCTCGGGATGCATGATTTGCGCAGAATCGACTGGTGCATCCGTAAAGACGGCGCTGAAGGCCGATTTCCCCATTCTCTTGAAAACCTCGTCAAAGAAAACGGTCCCCTCCGAGTAGGGAAATAAGAGCGACTGCTGGATGTAGAGAGGTGACGACTTGAGAACCGGGTAATCCGCGATCGATTCTTCGCCGGAATCTCCAACTGCTCTCAACATGTCTTTGGTCGGCACGGCCGGCTTTCCAGACTGCTTCAAGTCGTAGGCGATCATCAACCACGAAGCCTGGCCTTCGACTACCGCCGTGTGTGCCAGGTTTTCATCGTCGTTTGAAGAGGTTTCTTCCATGAAATGCTGGAGATCGAAATGCTGATCTGCCAAGGCGTGCGAGAGTTCATGCGCGAGAGTCGTGGTTTCGGCCTCGAAAGGCGCGTCCGCGAGGAGAAATAGCTTCTTCTCGTCGTAGTCATAAAACGCCGCGGCTTGTTCGGTAAGAAGGTCGATTGTGGATTTCTTCAGATTGAAATCCTGCGGGACCAGGCCGAATAGTTTCAGGGTCAGTTCATCCCCGCGAATCTCTTCCGGCTTCAGCGTCTTTTTAATCCGTTTCGTCAGAAACTGGCGCAACTGTCGCTTGGACATGCGGCCATACGGAACGGGATGCTCCTCTGAGAGACCTGAAATCCCGGAAAGTGACTTCACGATCGCATTGATCTGGCTGAAGGCAGGATCGGTGTTTGCCTCCGGCCGGGCGACAATCAGGAAGGCGAGCGCGCAGATGGTTAGTGCGACAGCTGGAATCCGACGATGCATTCAGGGAAGCGGCTACTCCTATCCAGAATAAACTGCTAAAGAATCAAGTGCTTCGATGCTATTCTGAAATCGCCTCCCTGTGACTCGTAATCCATGGATTTTCTTGCAGGTCTTAATCCGCAACAACGCGAAGCGGTTTGCCACGTCGAAGGTCCGCTTCTGCTGCTGGCCGGCGCCGGCAGCGGAAAAACGCGCGTCATCACGCATCGGATCGCGCATCTGATCGAGGCGCACCGGGTTCCCGGTACCGCTGTGCTGGCAGTCACATTCACGAATAAGGCTGCCGACGAGATGCGTCAACGAGTGAATAGCTTACTGAGCAGCAGTAGCGCTGACACACGAAATCCCACGGTCTCGACTTTTCACTCCTTCTGCGTGCGCCTCTTGAGGCGCGAGGGAGACACTTTGTCCGAAATCCGCAAGGGCTTCACCCGCCGGTTCACCATCTACGATGACGACGATCAGCTCTCGCTGCTGAAATCAATCTATAAGCAGACCGGATTGGATGAGAAATTCATGCAGTACCGGGCGATGCTAGCGCGGATCAGTCATGGCAAGAGCCACAACGAAACGCCCCAGGACTGGTACAGCGCGGCGACGGATCCAACGCTGACGCGCCTCGCCAAGGTCTACGATCTGTACGAGGAACGGCTGATACAGGCGAACGCGCTCGACTTCGACGACCTGCTGCTAGAGTCCGTGCGGCTGCTCCGTCATGATGACGGGCTGCGGCAGATCTACAACCGCCGCTTCGAGTTTGTGATGATCGACGAGTATCAGGACACAAACCGGAGCCAGTATGAATTGATGCGCCTGCTCACGGAAACGAGGCACAACGTCTGCGTAGTGGGCGACGAAGATCAATCGATTTATGGGTGGCGCGGCGCTGATATCCGCAACATTCTTGATTTCGAGCGCGATTACCCGGATGCAGTCGTCATTCGTCTCGAACAGAACTATCGCTCGACAAAAAATATTCTCGAGGCGGCCAGTGCCGTCGTCAAGAATAATAAAGAACGGAAAGGTAAGTGGTTGTGGACCGACTCGACTGCAGGTGCGAAGATCGGATATTACGAAGCTCCCAGCGCCGAGAACGAGGCGCTATTTATCGCCGATACCATTGAGCGGCTGCTCGCAAAGAACCCCCAGGAGCGGGTTGCGGTTCTCTACCGCACCAACTTCCAGTCACGGCAGATTGAAGAAGCGTTGCGCCGGTACGGCCGCAAGTACCTCGTCGTGGGTGGATTCAGCTTCTATCAGCGCGCTGAGGTAAAGGATCTGCTCGCCTACCTGAAGGTGTTAGTGAGCCCTTACGATTCGGTCAGCCTTCTTCGCATCATTAATATACCGGCGCGCGGCATCGGTAAGGGTACGGTGGACCAGTTGGAGCAGTACGCGCTCGAATGGGGCTTGAGCTTATGGAACGCGCTCCCCAAGCTGATCGACGAGAACCTTCTGCCTGCACGGGCAGAAGCGGCCATCCGGGCGTTTATCGCGCTAGCGAAAGGACTAAGTGAAACGGCGCAAACGAGGCCGGTTCATGAGACCCTGCGCGAAATTTTGGCAAAGACCGGATATGAAGAGATGCTGAAGGGCGAAGCGTCTCCCGATTCGGAATCGAGACTCGCCAACCTGCAGGAACTGGTGAACGCTGCGGCAGAGGCGGCCGAACGCGGCGAAACTGTGGCCGACTTCCTGGACCATGCCGCTCTCGTAGCCGATTCCGATGAGCTGGATGAGCGCGCGACGGTGTCGCTTCTGACGATGCATAACGCGAAGGGCCTGGAGTTTTCGAACGTGTTCCTGGCCGGTATGGAGGAGGGCCTGTTTCCGCACAGCCGGTCTCTCACATCCGAGGCGGCAATGGAAGAGGAAAGGCGTTTGTGCTACGTGGGCATGACGCGTGCGCAGAGGCGCCTGTACCTGAGCTGGGCTCGATACAGGCGGCGCTTCGGCGGCGCGCAGCCGGAGGTCTGCCTGCCCTCGCGTTTCCTGAATGAAGTACCGCCCAGCCTTCGAGAGAACCTTTCTTCCTATCGCGAGCGGCATACCGGCGATGTTGACCTCTATTCCGAGCAGCATGAGGTGCGCGAATCCGTTAAGCGCAACCTATATACTGGCCGGACCTACAACTCGGTGGAAAACATTGCGCAGTTTTTCAATGAACGTGGGATAACGCCGCCATCCGGATTTACGCGGCGGCCCGAGGCGGCAAAGCCGCCCGAGCGGGACCGGACCCAACAGATGCCCATCCCACGCCGTCCAGCCGGACCACCCTCCAGAAAGGCACTGCCCCAAATCTCGCAAACCGTTCACCATCCGAAATATGGGCGCGGAATCGTGGTCCGGCGAGAGGGTGATGGAGAGGATGCGAAACTAACAGTAAGTTTCCCGGGATACGGGTTAAAGAAGATCGTTGCAAAGTACGCAGGGATAAAAGTCGACGAATGAACACCAAGCACGTAGAAGATAAAGCAGAGCGTAAACGCCTGAAACGCGCCGCCCGGAAGAAGGCCGCTCCCAAAGCCAAGCGCGCATCGGGCGTGGCGCGTGGGTCAAATAAGCGCAAAGTCAAAAAGATGGCCAAGGGTCAGAGAAAGCGATAGAGATTTCTGTTGCGTAGAGGTCATGCGCGTCTGGGCAGATTACAGACGCGCCAGAGGCCTGCCGTGTCCGGCTCCTACTTCCCGAATACCGATGCCCGGTGTCGCGATATTGAACCGCACGCGTTCCATCGCACTCTGGATGTATTGGTTGCGCATGAACCAGCGCCAAACATTACCTGTCAGCAAGTTCTCCATACTTAGTAGAGAAATGCCGACATCGATGCCGATGACGTCCTGATTCACCCAGAGCTTCTCCTCTTTCCAATTAGGATTGAAGGCGTCGGTGAAGCCGTAGGTTCGGTAGATCTTGTCGCCGTAGACGCTGTGCATCTCGCGAAGCACGGGAAGACAGATCTCCGGCGCGAACATCAGCGATCCAGCCACGGCGCAGGGCACGAGCGTACCGTTGATCGGGCCCGCATAAGGCGGCCCGCCCCAACCGACATATCCGGCCGGGCTATCGGAGACGCTGATGCCCCACATATCGGGACCGTAATCGGAATACTGCGACTGCAGGCTGATGCAGAAATCCCGGTGCGCGTAGGTCGCAATCTGCGAATTCTCAAAGTAATTAATATAGGAAGGATCACTGTCCCGCTGGTGCCGGAAATCCACCCAGGCATGGGGATATTGGTGGGTGAACAGTGGGCCGCCGCTAATGAATCTCCACTGCTCGTACTTCACTTGGCGTCGAATCCACGCATACCAACTGTCGGAAGGAATCGCATGGCGAGGCGAGCCGATGGCGAGCAAGTAAAGTATGGTCGCCTCGCTGTAGGTCGTCCAACGCGCACTGAGGAACCCGGAATCAGGATTCACCCCGTGCGAGAGGATCAGCGGACTCCCATTCAGCATCCAGACAAAATCGACACGCTCAAATATCTGTTTCGCTAACAGGCGGATCTCACGATCGCTTGAGAAGTAGCCCTGCGCCGTCAAGACCCCCGCCAGTAGAAGGGCGCTGTCGATACTCGATATTTCGGAGTTCAGTCTCCGGGCGCCCGTAGAGGCATCCGAAAAATGGTAGAGCCAGCCGTGATCATGGAAGGCATGCCCCCAAAGATATCGCAACGTCGTCAGGACGCGGATGCGGGCTTGCTCGCGGGTTACCCAGCCATGCTCGGCCCCGATACAGAGCGCCGTCAGGCCAAAGCCTGTAGCGGCCGAACTGGCGACATTGTTTCCCGACGGCCCGCCATCCAGATGGGCCCGGTCCATAAACAGCCCGGTCCGGCTATTCCATTGATCCCAAAAGAACCGAAAGCAGCGCTTCTCATAGTCTTCAAGGAACTGACGATCCGACGTCGCCAGCACCCGTGAAGCCGGGGCGGGTGATGAAGCGGAAAACGCGTTGCGTGCCGCAACGATGGCGCCGGCCGATGAGACAAGGAAAGCCCGGCGCGAGAAACCGTGATGGTGCTCGCGGCTCACGATCTGCAATGTCCTGAACCCTTATTTTAGTAGCAATTGGGCGGCCGATGACAGATAGGACAAATCTGAACGGAGTCTGACAGTTCGAGATAGGGTGCAACAGAGCCGGGTACTGGGGGGTCCATACCTTAGTAGTACGGTAGGGGGTCTCATGAAAACCTTTCTCACAACATGCCTCTTGACACTCGCCGCGATACCCGCTGCGGCGCAGTACCGAGCCAGCCTGCAAGGAACTGTGACAGATCCGCAGGGCAATCTAATTCCAGACGCCACGGTCACCTTAACGAGTAAAGAAACCAACATTTTGAAGACCGTGACCACCTCGGGCTCCGGCGTTTACGCGATCACCGGATTGGCCCCGGGGACGTATAGTCTAACCGTCGAAAAGGCCGGATTCGCGAAACAGGTATTGGATAACATTCCTATCGTTTCCGAGCAGGCTCAATCGCAAGATGTCCGTCTGCAGGTCTCGACGACAACGACGACCATAACAGTAAGCGCTGGAGCCGGTCCGGTGATCGATACCCAGACAGCAACCATATCCGGGACATTTACAAGCCAGCAGATTCAAGCCCTCCCTACGTTTTCACGCGACCCGTTCCAGGCAGCCATCCTCGCGCCGGGAGCATTTGGTGACAACGCCCGAGGAGCAAGCGGGTCCGGTGCGCAGAATCTGCCGGGCACTGCCGGACCAGGTGGAACAAGCGCTACAAACAGCATTTTTCAGACGGAGAACCAGGTGCAGGTTGTCGCGAACGGGACCCGGAACAACTCGAACAGCTTCCAGGTCGACGGGGTCCAGGTGAATAGCCTCGCCTGGGGAGGCGCGGCGGTCATCACGCCAAACGAAGAATCCGTTAAGGAGGTCACGGTCCAATCTAATCCTTATAGCGCTGAGAACGGGCGGAACAGCGGGGCGCAGACTCTGGTCGTTTCGAAAAACGGCACGAACGAATTTCACGGGAGCGCACTTTTCAGAGCGACTCGCCCAGGGTTGAACGCATATCAGCGCTGGAACGGTCCGGACAACACCCCGGTCCAGAGAGACACAGACCGGTTCAATCAATGGGCGGGCAGCGTGGGCGGCCCAGTGATTCGCAACCGGGTTTTCTTCTTTTTCTCGTACGAGACTTTGCGGAACAGCACGACTAGTCTCACGACGAACTGGTACGAAACTCCGCAGTTTCTTGCTGCCGCCAAGGGCGTGCCGAACAGCATCGGCTCCAAAGTCGCCGGATACCCTGGCGAAGGCGTATCGTTCAACGCCATCATCCCAAAGAGTTGCGCCGACGCCGGACTTCCCAACCCGGCCCAATGTCAAGCGATATTCAGCGGAGGACAGTACCAGGGCTTGGATGTCGGGTCGTTATTAAAGACCCCGCTTGGCACGCCAGATCCTACCTACGGTGGGAGCAGCGGGACGCCCGGCGTTGGAAGTGGCCTGGACGGCGTACCCGATATCATGTTCGTCCAGAGCGTAAATCCGACCACCAACAATCCCCAGCAGTATAACGGCCGTCTTGACTTTCAGGCTACGAACAGAGATCTGATCACTTTCAGTGAATATTGGGTGCCGAATGATAGCAGCTTCTTCAATGGTCCGGCCCGTGCCGCCAATTTCTGGCATAGCGACCGGCTCAATTATGCTGCAACGCTGCTATGGAACCACACGATCTCGCCAACTTGGCTAAATGAAGCGCGCGGCGGTGTGACGAGGTGGTACTTCAACGAGGTCTCGAGCAACCCGCAGGAACCGTGGGGGCTTCCTCAGGAAAATATAGATAACTTGGGTGGCGCAAATCCCCAGTTCCTTGGTGCTCCCGGCCCTGGCGTCTTCTATCAGACTACCTATAACTTCCGCGACACGGTCAGCGCCGCATTGGGCAGACACTCTCTGAAGTTTGGGTTCGACCTTTATAGGGAACAGGACAATGACAGCGAAGCGTGGGCAGCGCGCCCTCAATATAGCTTTCGCAATCTTTGGGATTTCGCCAACGACGCTCCTTATCAGGAGAGTGGCAACTTCGACCCGAAGACCGGAATGCCCTCGGCCGCAACGAAATACATACGTTCCAACATCTACGCACTTTTCGTGCAGGACGACTATAAAGTGCTGCCCAACCTCACGCTCAACCTCGGTTTGCGCTGGGAATACTTCACGCCTGTCCGTGAAAAGTACGGCAATATAAGTAACGTCCTCTTGGGTGCCCTTCCGGACCCCTTGCTGGGAGTCCGACTTAAAGTCGGTGGCGATCTTTACAACGCCAGCAAAAATAACTGGGGTCCGCAGATCGGGTTCGCGTGGACACCGCCGAACAGTCAGCGCTTTGTCGTGCGTGGGGGCTTCGGCATTGGCTACAACCGCATGCAGGAAGCCATCACTCTGAACGGGCGTAGCAATCCGCCGCTCATCAGTAGTCTTACCTTACTTGGAAGTAATGTCCTCTATCAGGTTCCCAGTGACGTACATCAATACAGCGGCTGGCCTATCAATCCGGCAGCCGTACAGACGTATGATCCTAGCACGGGTCTTCCCACCAACGGAGCGCCCGTCGATCTTACCGGCTTGCCCACTAATCTCAAGACGCCGTTGGTCTATCGTTACTCGCTGGATACGCAGTACAACATTGCGGGAAACTGGGTAGCCAAACTGGGATATCAGAGCAGCTTGAGCCGGCACTATACAATAACAAACAACCTGAACTTTCTCTTCGCTCCGTTGAATCCGGCAGTGCGCTCGCTGACATATTACTTCAACGACGCGAACGCCAGCTACAACGCCCTGCTGGCAGAGCTCGAGCATCGCTTCTCGCAATCTTTCCAAATAGACGTACAGTATCGCTGGAGCCACACAATCGACGACGGTTCTTACGACTATTTCATTGGCCAGTATCCATACGGGCTTCAGTATATGAAAGGAAGCGCAGACTTCGATGTGAGACACAACGTCAAGCTGTATGGCATTTGGAGTCCAACCATTTTCAAGGGCAATGGATGGAAAGAAAAAATTCTCGGCGGATGGCAGATCAGCGGCATCCTGAACTGGCACACCGGATTCCCGTGGACACCTCTTTATACCAACACAGGTAACAACGTGGTGTATCCGAACAGTGGGTATTCCAATCTGCGACCTGCCGCTTATCTCGGTGGCGCCGGGAGCGATTACAGCACCTCCACTTTCCAAAAGGCAGGTGGCAACTTTCCGAATGGTGCGGTCGCCTACTTCACCGTCCCGACATTACCGGCATCCGGCATCCCTCCGGCCCCTTCCGTCGGGCGAAATGTCTTGCAAGGGCCGAGTTACTTTGATACCGACATATCGCTCCAAAAATCGTTCGGCCTCCCTAAGATCCCTATTCTTGGAGAGAACGCCAGATTCGAGTTTCGTGCGGATTTCTTCAACATCTTTAACAAACTCAATCTCCAGGGCTTCAACGACGGAAGCGGCGGCTTTGGCAACCCTTCTGCCGGAAATATTATCAGCAACGACGGTATAACCAGCAATCCCTTGTTTGGGCAGGCTCAGGGCGCTCTTTCCGGGCGCGTGGTTAATTTACAAGCGAGGTTTAGCTTCTGAGAGCGTGGGGCAGACGATCGGTTTGGGTCGTCTGCCTCGCATCGATTTACTGCGCGTTGAGCCTGGCTGCACAAAATGGCGCTGATACCGTTCAGTCACATGTCCAGAAGGCCCAGGCTCTACGACAACAAGGTAAATACCGCGCCTCGGTCGACGAATGGCGGGCGGCTTTAAAACTTGCACCAAACGATCGCAACCTAAAGCAACAGCTGGCCATTGCGCTCTTCCTAACACAAGATTACAAAGGCGTATTGACGGAACTGCAGCAATTCCTCAAAGCAGATCCTCGCTCGGCGAATCTGAACTTTTTCGTAGGCGACTGCCTGCTCGAGACAGCGCGCATCAAGGAGGCCATGCCGTACCTCGAAACTTCATTAAAACTCGATCCGAATATGCTTCCCGCGCACGTAGCCCTAGGGCTCTGTTACGTTCACCTCGACGAGCCACGGAAAGCCATTCCGCACCTGGAAATGGGTATCAAGTTGGACAAGGACGGCAACTTGTACTATCAGCTCGCCCGGGCGTACCGCGCTACCGGGCAGCCGGAGCTCGCGAAGCAGGCGATGGAGAAGTATCAGGCTCTTTCACGTCAATGACGCGATTCACTTGTAAGTGATCAAATCTTTGTGTGTGTCCGCTCGGCCACCGGATCTCGATATCGCCGACTTCCCGTGCGTTGCCTACTCCAAAATGGACTGGGATCAAGCTCGCCGAAGCGTAGCTAATCGCACTGGTCATTTCGTTCCACTGCTTTCCGACGCGAATGCGCGCGCCAAGGCCGTCGCGATTGCCGCGCGTGCCCGTCAGGCGAAACTCGATCCAGTTTCCCGCTCCGGTGGTCGTGTTATGCCAGACTTCGGCGGCGTCCCCTAGAGCCGAGACGACAACGTCCATCTGGCCGTCCCGATCAAAATCTCCAAACGCCGCCCC
>DATBHS010000051.1:0-8067 GCA_036557345.1 Bryobacteraceae bacterium | reverse complement strand
GAACTTCGCACGCATCTCTTCAACACGTGATGCGCCGAACGACGCGCGCGAGCTTCAGTTCGCCCTGAAGTTCTATTGGTAAGCTTTTGTGGGGCAGGCGCTTTCGCCTGCCGCTGGAGTTTGGACATTTCTTGTGGACGGCACTCTGCGTGGCGCACGTCTTTAGCGTGCAGGGGGGAGCTTCAGCTCCCCGGTGGGCCAGGCGCTTTCGCCTGCCGTATCATGCGCAGGCTGCTCGCGCTTAGTCTCCCTTGCGTTCTTTTCGCGCAGAGCGTTCCCACTAACTATGACGACGCCTATAATCTCGCTCTAAAGTATCTGGAAGCAGGAGCTACCGAAAAGAGCAGGCAGGTAATTCAGCAGCTCATTCAACGCCAGGACAAGGCCGAACTGCACAACTTACTCGGTGAAATTGAAGAACGGGAGGGCCACACCCAGCAATCCGCGGAACAGTATGAGATAGCCGCTCGCATGGACCCGTCCGAAAATAACTTATTCGATCTGGCGAATGAGCTTCTGCTGCATCTCGGGTCCCAGCCTGCTTTGAAGGTTCTTGATTTCTCCACGCGAAAGTACCCAAAGTCGGCGAGGCTGCGCGTCGGGCTTGGTGTCGCGTATTATTCCCTCGGACAATATGACCAGGCGATTGAAGCCCTTTGTCAGGCCGTCGATCTGGATCCAAAAGATACAAGAGCCCTCGACTTTCTCGGCAAAATGTATGACGTGGCTCCCGATAAGGCGATTGAAGTCGATCAACGGCTGGCCCGCTTCGCACGTGAATACCCGGATAATGCTGCGGCAAATTACTACTACGCTCTTAGTCTTCGCAGAAGAGCAACGGGAGGTCACTCCGCGGAGGTTGACCGCAAAGCCGAAGAACATCTGCGCAAAGCGGTTAAGTTAAGCCCGGACTGGGCCGAAGCGCATTATCAGTTGGGCCTCCTGTATGACGACCAAACGCTCTCCGACAACGCCATTCGTGAATATCAAGCCGCCGTGACCCTTCGCCCTGATCTCGCTGCCGCTCACTACAGGCTTGCCCAGCTGTATCAGAAGCGAGGTCAGCGGGACTTAGCCCAATCAGAATTCCAGGTCTTTGAGAAACTCAAGAACAAGACGCAGTAGCTTACCCGTTCGCCCCCGCCTGTATCAGTTGCTCTGCCTGCTTTAGTGCCTCGGAGGTGATGTGTTCCCCTGAGAGCATCCGTCCGATCTCACGGGCCCGTTCCTCGGGTCCTAACTCTTCGATTTGAGTAGTGATGCGGCCCTTCTTCTCGCGTTTCGACACAGCATATTGATGATCGGCGAACCCGGCAATCTGCGCCAAATGCGTCACGCAGATCACCTGATTCGTGCGCGATAAGGCCTTGAGCCGCTTCCCAACGGCCGCCGCTGCGGCTCCTCCTATCCCGGCATCTACTTCGTCGAACACGAGTGTTGGAATCCCGCGCTGCCGGTCCGCGTCTCCAATCGCGGTCTTCAGCGCAAGGGCAATTCGCGATAGCTCGCCCCCCGATGCAATCTTGTCCAGCGGCTTCAACTCCTCGCCTCGATTCGGCGAGACCAGGAATTCCACCAGATCGGTACCCGCCGGAGTCCACTCGCCTTGCACAATGGCGATCTGAAACTGCGTTCCGGACATGGCCAGGCTTTTAAGTTCGGTTTCCACCTGCTTGCTCAGCTTCGCGGCTGCGGCCGTGCGCAAGCGGCTCAACTCAGCCGCAAGCTTTTCATATTCTCTGGACAATTCTTCCCGTTGCTTCTCCAGCGCGGTACGGTGCTCGGCCGAATTCTCAACTTCGTCAATGCGCTTCACGACCTCGTCCCGGAACGCCAGAACTTCCGCTAATGAATGGCCGTACTTTCTCTTGAGCCGGTCGAGCACGGCTAATCTCGCCTCCACGTCCTCGAGCCGGGCCGGATCTCCTTCCAAGCGCCCCACGTAATCGCGCAGGCCGTAAGCTGCATCATCTATCAGGACCGCGGCTTGTCTCATCGAAGCAGCCGTCTCGGCGACGCTTTGATCGATCCGCAGCAGCTCATCCATGCGCTTCAGCGCTTGCCGGAGCTGTGTCGTTGCGCTCTCCGGGTTCTCGTAGAGCAAAGCAAACGCCGCTGTGGCGCTCTCCTGTAAGCGCGCCACGTTCTGCAGAATCTTGCGCTCCGCTTCGAGTTGAGCATCTTCTCCGGGTTTCGGTTGTACTCCGTCGATCTCTTTCCGCTGGAACGACCAGAGATCTAGCAGACGAAGTTTTTCCTGCTCGTTCCGATTCAACTCCTCCAGCTTCTCTGTTAGCTCGCGCCACGCGGAATACACGTGTCCCGCCTTGCTGCGGAGTTCCGCGCCATGCGCGAACGAATCCAGCAGGTTTCGCTGCGCCGGCCCATTGAACAGAGACTGTTGTTCGTTTTGCCCGTGGATATCTCCGAGCGCAGGCGCGAGTTGCCGGAGGAAGGCCGTCGTTACCGGACGGTTCGTCACGAATGCCCGGGACTTCCCATTCGCCGTGATTTCACGTTCGACAATCAGCTCCCCGTCGCCCGCCTCGTCGATTCCGGCCTCCGCCAATATCGCCCTCAATTCAGGCTTTGCTTCGATAGAGAAGATTCCCGCAACCCTCGCGCGCGTCTCGCCGCTGCGAATCATGTCCGCTGAGGCGCGGGCCCCCAGAAGCAGTCCGAGCGACCCCACGACAATTGACTTGCCGCTGCCCGTCTCGCCTGTGAGAACGTTCAGACCCTCCTGAAACCGGATGCGAGATTGCTCGACCACGGCATAGTTCTCGACCATCAGCTCCAGTAACATTTGACCGAATTATACGGTGCGCCTCCGGTAGCCGGACCGTCCCACATGTGTGAGAGTTTCGGCCCGTCAAAACTGACGATAATTACGTCTCACTCCCTATAATGAGTGTGAGGTAAACGAAAGGACACACGTATATTGCCCTTTTTGCTGTTTCCCGCAGAACTCAACATGTGGGACCTTGTTCAGAACCTTCGACCGGTTCCTCTAGCTGTCATTGCCATCCTGATCTTGTTTTCGTTGTTTTCTTGGACCATTGTGTTCTCGAAAGGAAGCGTGTTTGGACGAGCGCGGCGGGCGAACCGCGCTTTCCTGCGCGCTTTCCGAAAAGCGACGAGTTTGCAGTCGGTCGCCGTCGCGAGCGAACAGTTCAGCTCCTCGCCTCTTGTCGCCGTCTTCGATTTCGGCTACGGCGAGATCGAACGCCAGATCAAGCAGCGGGGAGCGTTGGTCAATAGACTGGCCATCGAGCGCAGCCTCCAACTGGGCATCAGCGAAGAAGTCACCAAGCTCGAGATGAACATGAACTGGCTCGCTACGGTCGCCTCCGTGTCGCCGTTCATCGGTCTGTTCGGAACCGTCTGGGGCATTATCGATGCCTTCGAAGGGCTCGGTACCGCGGGAAGCGCCAGTCTCCGGGCTGTCGCACCTGGCATCTCCGAAGCCCTTATTACCACGGCTATCGGCCTTGCGGCGGCCATTCCGGCGGCTATCTTCTACAACGTTTTCGGCACTCGTATCAAAGAAATGGGCACGCGTATGGAAGATTTCGCGATCGAATTTCAGAATTTTGCCGACCGGGATTTCGGGGGTTAAGCAGTCTGAGCCGCGACCAGCGGAAGCGGAATTGAGGATATGGCTTTTTCTTACAGCAACGGAACCGGAACCACACTCCGCGGCCGCCGCTTTGGCGCGCCTTCCGCCGTCTCCGAAATCAACGTCGTACCTTTGGTTGACGTCGTTCTTGTGCTGCTGATCATCTTCATGATCACCGCGAATGTCATGGAGTTCGGTCTCGACATTCAGGTCCCGAAAGTGAAACGCGTTCAGAACACCGCTCAGGATCTGCCGGTCGTTAGCATCAGCAAGACCGGCGAATCGTTCCTGAACGATAAGCCGATCAACATCAACCTGCTCGCCCAAGGTATCCATCAGCGTTTCCGTGGCGCGACATCAGTCTATGTACGGGCCGACCGGGAGACGCCCTGGGACCAGGTTGCGCAGATTGTGGCCGAGTTGGGGGACGCCAAGTTTGAAGTGAAGATGGTTACCGCACCCATCGATTCTTCCACTCGCCAGCGCCGCCAATAGCCATGGCCCAAACGATTGAGATCCCGCATGACCTTCTGGACGAGCGCGACCCGATCGTAGCGCCTTTCATTGGCTCCCTTCTGGTGCACGCAGGAGTCGTCGCCCTTCTGTTCTTTGGCTGGTACTGGGTGAATCACAAGCGCGAACACCTGGGCGATATTCATCCCTCAGGGGGCACGGCCTATGCAGTATCTCCCGTTCATAGCATTCCCATTCCGCAGCGTCAGGCGCCCTTGAATCCCGTCGCCAACGATACGCAATCGCTCGTTCCCACGCTTCCTTTGAACCGGGATGTCGAAGTTAAACTGCCGGATAAGCTCGCATTTGAAATTCCGGAGAAGAAGAAAAAACAGGCGGAGAAGCCTCATCCGAAGCAGCAGTACACTCAGCCCGCGCCGCCAAACCAGGTCTACAGTCACACCCGCCAAGCTTTATCGAATCCGATGTACAACGTTCAATCCGGCGCCGGCCAGGTAGGAATCGGCCCCAATTCGCCGCTGGGCAACCGGCTCGGCTGGTACGCCGAGCTGGTCCGCCAACGGATCGCCGATAAATGGCAGACCAACGGCCTCGATGCCCGCAGCCAGTCCGGTCCTGCGATTATCAATTTCTACATCATGCGCGATGGCAGCATTCGCAGTCCGAAGGTGGTACAGTCGAGCGGCAATCCATCGATAGATAACACGGCGCTGCGAGCTGTCTATGATGCCAACCCTCTGCCCGCGCTTCCACCGCAGGTAAACGACAGCTATATCTCCGCACAATTTACATTCAATCTACGCTGATGCGAATCCTTATTAACTTCTTTCTGTTACTTGCCGGGATCGGATGGCTTTCCGCCCGCCAGCAGGTGGTGGGAACCATCGAAAAAAATCCGGGGAAACCGCATGTCGCGGTCACGGATTTCCGCGCCACCGGAGGCGCTGCACCGTTGATCGGCACTTTCAATACAACCGTCGCGGACGACTTACAGAATTCACCGTTCGTCAATTTTATCCCGAAGACGTTGTACCCGCTTCAGGTTCCACAGCAGCCGAGTGATCTCATCGGTGGTGTTACAGCGCCAAGCACCAGTCCGGTTACTCCGCAAGGTAATCGTCTCACCGACTGGAGCCTCCCGCCCATGACCGCCAATTACCTGGGCCTTGGGTATGGCGCAGAAAATCGGGGTTTACTGGTTATCTTCGGCTGGTTCTACAGTACCTCACCTACTATACAGACACTACAGCAAGCACAAGTCTTCGGCAAAGTCTATACTGCGCCTCTTACACAGGAAGGCGCGACCGACGCCGGCCATCGCTACGCCGCCGACATTCTGGCCCAGTTTGGAGGCAAGAGCCTGGTGGGTACTCGCATCGTTTTTGTCTCCGACCGCACCGGCTCGAAAGAGATCTGGGTCATGAACTGGGACGGCAGCGGCCAGCGCGCGCTCACTCGCTATCGCTCTATTTCGACATTTCCCTCCGCCTCACCGGATGGCCGCACTGTGGCTTTTACGACTTATGCGGGCGGATATCCTGCTATTCAAATGTTTTCTCTTGACACCGGACGAAAACTTCCCTTTTATAATCAGCGCGCCTCCATGAACGCGTTTGTAACCTTTACGCCTGATTCGAAGCGCATCATTTTTTCATCGACCGCGGGCGGCGGTCCGGCGCAGCTCTACTCGTCTAACATCGACGGAAGCGGCTTGCATCGCCTCACGTCTTCAGGCGCTATCGAGGTGGAGGCCAAGATCAATCCGAAGACCGGCGCCGACCTGGTGGATGTCTCCGGACGCAGCGGGTTTCCGCAGATTTATCACATGAACCTGGAAGGCGCGGATATCCGGCGGCTGAGCGCAGGCACCGGCGAAGCCACAAACCCGGCCTGGAATCCGGAAGGAGATCATATTGCGTTTGCTTGGACAAGAGGTTTTGAGCCGGGAAACTACAACATATTCTTGATGGATGTCGCTTCGCAGCAGACCACGCAGTTGACTGCCAACGAGGGCCGCAACGAGAATCCGAGCTGGGCGCCGGATGGCGCGCATATCGTTTATTCCTCGAAACGGGGCGGGCAATCGCAGATTTGGGTGATGAACGCCGATGGCACCGGCAAGCATCCGCTCACGATAGCCGGCAATAACGAAAAACCGGTTTGGGTAAACGCAGAATAGCAATTGTAAGTAAGATAGAGAGTTCAACAAAAGATAGAATCCTTGGGAGGATTTCGAACAACTATGACAAAACGCAGGGCGTCGCTGCTGTCGTTCTCCGCGCTGATGCTGGTTTTTTCGGCTGCGTGCCATAAGAAGACACCGCCGCCGCCCCCGCCACCGCCGCCGGCTCCGGTCGCCGCACCGAATAAGCCAGTGATCAATTACTTCACTGCCGAGCCGGTGACCATCAACAGCGGCCAGCCCTCTTCTCTGCGCTGGTCGGTGACGGACGCAACGAATGTTCAGATCGACAACGAGGTTGGACAGGTGAGCCCTAACGGCCGCCGTGCCGTGTATCCGACTGCTACCACGACTTATCACATGACAGCAACGGGAGCCGGCGGAACCGCCGAGGCCGATGCGGTCATCACCGTGAGCGCGGCTCCGCCGCCGCAGCCGGTGCAAGCTCCGTCCGGACCTTCCATCCAGGACATACTGGCTCATCAGGTGCAAGATATTCATTTCGACTACGACAAGAGCGACATACGTCCTGAGGATCAGTCCATCATTCAGGCCGACGCCAACGCCTTGAAGACCATCTTTTCGATGGACCCGAACTTTATCGTCATGATTGAAGGCAACTGCGACGAGCGCGGCTCGGCGGAGTACAACCTGGCGCTCGGCGATCGCCGTGCCTCATCCGCCCGGGATGCTTTGGTTGCCCTCGGCGTTCCCTCGGACAAGTTGAAGACCATCAGTTACGGCAAGGAACGGCCGCTCTGTACGGAGGCAAACGAAGAGTGCTACGCCCGCAACCGGCGCGCGCACTTCTCGGCCGCGCAGTGAGGCGGAACCGCGCGCGTCAGCAAGCGGTCTGCGGTTCATTACACTGGAAACAAGTTGGAACGGGGGCGGATCAGGTCCGTCCCCTCTGTATTGAGGAGTTTTCTCTCATGAAATTTCTGCGCCTCGCGGCTTTATTGCTCACCTGCTCGAGCTTTTCATTCGCCGTCAACAAGGATCTCGTCCAGCTGCAGCGGGATCTGGAGGACAAGATCAATGCTCTCCAGAACGACATCGATTCGAAGCTCAGCCAGCTTACCGGTTTAATCACGGCCATGCAGAACGATACCCGGCGCACAGCCGACCAGGTCGCGACCATTCAGGACTCGGTCGGCAACAACGTCGCCAAGTCTCTCACGCCTGTAAATGGCTTGAATACCAGGGTCGAGTCGATGAGTGACGACGTGCGCGCCCTGAAAGACTCGATCGCCGATCTGAGCTCTCGGCTCGAGCGCATGGATGCCAAAATTACCGATCTCAAGAACCAGATGCAGATCATACAGAACCCGCCCGCTGCTCCTGGGGCGACAGGTCCGGGCGGACCGGGCACTCCCGGCGGCCAGCCTGGTTCGGGCGCGCCTTCCGGACCCGTTACGCCTCCTCCGGGAATGAGCGCCGACAGAAGCTACACAGAGGCCCTACGCGATCTGCAAACCGGCAAATCCGACCTGGCGTATTCCGAATTTCAGCAGTTTCTTACGTACTTTCCGAATACGGAGCTGGCCGCAAATGCTCAGTATTATCTCGGCGAGATCGACTACAACCGCCAGAATTACACGGGCGCCATCCAGGCTTTTGACGCCGTGCTGGAGCGTTATCCCGATAATCCGAAGACTCCCGATGCGCACTACATGAAAGCAATGGCTCTGCTGAAATCGAATCAGCGAAATAAAGCGGTGCAGGAGTTTCGGATTCTCGTCCAGAATTACTCGCACACCGACGACGCACGAAAAGCCCTGCAGCAGCTTCG
>DATBHS010000050.1:0-13000 GCA_036557345.1 Bryobacteraceae bacterium | reverse complement strand
GGGTCGGAAACGTGGCCGAATGCGCAAGCGATGACACATGGCGGCGGTATGACATGGCTGACCGGCACCTACGATCCGGAACTGAATCTTCTGTATTGGGGCACGGGCAATCCCAATCCGGTGCATGCCGGGCAGGGACGTAAAGGCGCCGATTTGTGGACGTGTTCGATCGTGGCCCTCAATCCGGATACGGGCAAGCTGGTGTGGTGGTTTCAGGCATCGCCTCACGACACGCACGATTGGGACAACGTGGAAACACCCGTGCTGTTCGACGGGGAGATCGACGGAAAGCCGCGCAAACTGCTGGCGCAAGCGGCCCGCAACGGTTATTTTTTCGTGCTCGACCGGACCAACGGCAAGCACATCGCGACTGCGCCATTTATAGATGTCAACTGGTCAAAGGGCATCAATGCAAAAGGCGAGCCGATTCCGGACCCCGAGAAGGAACCGAAAACCGATGGGGCCCTGGTGATCCCCGCTGCCGGTGGTGGAACGAACTGGCCACCGCCGAGTTTCAATCCCGAAACTGGGCTGTTTTACGTCAGCGCGACGCCCTCCTACAGTGTTTACTATTTGACCGACACAAGCGAGCGCCCTGAAGGATATGGCGGGCGTGATAACGGCGTGTGGGCAGAGTCGGCACTGAAGGCGATCGATTATAAAACCGGGAAAATCCGCTGGAGCCACGTTTATCCCGGCGGCGGCGAATCCTTGTCGGGCCTGCTGACTACCGCAGGCAAGCTTTTGTTCGGCGGTGATCCATCGGCTAACTTCATTGCATTCGATCCGGAGTCGGGGAAGATTCTTTGGCATGCGGGACTTACTGCGCCGGTTAGTAATGGACCGATGACTTACGAGCTGGACGGCCGTCAATACCTGGTGGTTGGCGCGGGCGACATGTTGTATGCGTTCACGCTGCCGGGTTGAGAACGAAGCAGTCAGCCGTCAAAAATACAGTTTCATTGCGAACTGCAGAATGCGCGGATCGCCGGCGCTGGTGATTTGGCCGAAGTTCGAGGAACTGGTGCTCAGCGAGATCCCGCTCGTCGAGATTCCCGGAATGCCGGTCCCGGTTGCAGGGGCAATAAAGTTCGTATGATTGATCGCGTTGAAGGCTTCGGCGCGCACTTCGAGCCGGAACGACTCATGAATCGGAAAGATGCGGCTTAGCGCGAGATCAAACTGCAGATTGCCCGGTCCGCGCAGCACGTCGCGCCCAAGATTGCCGTAGGTTCCGGGAGTGTTGACATAAAATGCCGCAGGGTTCAGATACTGAAGCTTCGGTCCCCAGCTCGCCGTGTACGGATCGGCTCCAGCTAGATAATTCGGCCGTTCCGGGCTGTCGCCAGAGTTAATTCCGGTCAGAGAGGTATCTTTTCCCGTAGTTACCGGGAGTGGCGTTCCGCTCAATACACGCAGCAACGGCGCTAACTGCCAGTTACCCAGGATGTGAGCCCAGATACTACTGCCCTTCACGGGACTCGTGGCAACAATTGAAGCGTTGAAGACATGCCGGATATCAAAGTTACAATCGCCTCGATCCATAGCCAGATTGTAGGGATTCAAAAAGGTCGGTCCCGCTATGTCACGCGTAAAATCGCCTTCACTGATACAGTGTGACCAGGTGTAGTTCGCAAGAAAAGTTACACCATGACTCAGGCGCTGCTGGGCGGAGATGAGCAGCGCGTTGTAGTTGGCGTTTCCCCCATCGTAAACGTAATCGAGACCGCCGTAATGCTGGCCCTGGTTGGGGTCGAGCAGACCGAGCGCCCGGCGCTGGTTGGTATTGGACGTCGAGCATCCTTTTGCGAATTGCGCGCATACCGACGGGCTGTAGACCGCGGGATTGGTCTCCTGTCCCAGCCAGATATGGGATGTCTTATTGCCTATGTAACTGACCGAGGCGAGCCAGCTTGTGCCGATCTGCCGTTGATAGGTGAAGTTCCATTGCGCGACGCTCGTCGGCCTGAAATCCTGCGGGAGCACCACGTAGAGGGCGTACTGCGGGAAATAAGAGGCGGTCGGCGGGAACGGATTGCCGCCCGGGTAACGATAGCCGGTGTTCCAGGGATCGCTGAATCCGCCTGGGTTACTGGTATTCAGGTCAATCTCGTTCACAAATGGCGGATTCGACGCGAGCCGCTGGGCCGTGTACAACATGCCGGAGTCGTACATCAGGGCCGCTCCAACCCGCAGCGTTTGCCTGCCGTCGCCCTTCGGGTCCCAGGAGAGACCCAGGCGCGGTGAGAACACGCTCAACTTGTTGTCGGTAGTGAAAGATGCGTTAACACCAGGATCACCGTAATATAACGATCCGGCGGGAGCATTCGGATAAACTTTGCTGTGCACGCCGTTCAGGAAATTAGCCATAGAGAAGACCGAGCCGCGATGCCAGTGGTCGGTGGGCCAGAACATCGGTTCCCAGCGGAGGCCCGCGTTCACGGTCAGGCGTGAAGTCGCGTGAATCGTGTCCTGTACGTAGAGCGCCGGTATCGTCATTCTCGGCGCGGGCTGCTGAGGCAGACTTTGGCTGAATCCGCTCATTGTGCCGGTCAAGAAATCGAGCATTGAATCGCCAGTCGCTACTCCGTTGAACGCGAAATTTCCGTTTTGCAGGTAGCCGCTGAGCAGATTGTTTTGGGTGTAAATCACGTCAACACCGAAGCCTAGATGGTGTCTACCACGAATGAGGTCCACATCATCGGCCAGTTGATAGGTGGTCACGTTGAAGTAACCGGGCGAGCACGTCCCGCAACCCACGTTGAAGCCGGGATTCGACACACTGAGGCGAAAGTCATCGGGCACAAGCGTGGTGATGTTAATCCCAAGCGTTTTGGCATTAAAGAAGTTCGAGTTAGGGCCGCGGAAATCGGTCCGGCGGGAAAACGTCGCATGGAGTGAATTCACGGTCGTAGGATTGAACGTGTAGGTATCGCCAATCGTGGCTGACTGGGCGCTTTCATCGTTGCCGGGGCTGCTGGTGACGAGCACATTCGCGGGGTCGTAGAAAGCAGGCTGCTCATACCTCGTGTAGAAGTAGCGCAGAAAGGCGCTGTGCTTCGAATTTTGAACCCAATCGAGACGGCCGATCCCCTGGTCTTCATCTTGTATCGAGGGAGTGGAATACGTGAGCTTGCCGCAGGGGTCGGCAGTTGCCGGCAAATATTTTACTAGCGCCAGCGCAGCCGGATCGAATTTGATTCCCGACCCGAATACATTGCTGGTATCGCCGATGGGCGTCTTTGTCCCGGGAATCGTGATGGTGCGCGGCTTCGTGGCGCCAGCTATACACGTGGGGGATTCGGCGAGGCTGAAGTTACCAGCTAATTCCGCTGCGGTCGGTACATACGCGGTGGAAGAAGGTGAGACATTCCGGATACGTGTACCCTGATATCCGCCGAAAAAGAAAAGCTTGTCACGAATGATTTTGCCGCCCAGCGTTCCCCCGAATTGATTTCGCTTCAGGAGATCATGCGTTTTCCCGAAGAAATTCCTCGCATTCACATCACCGTTGCGGAGAAACTCAAAAGCACTGCCGTGATAGTCATTCGTGCCGGACTTAGTAACTATGTTGACTACGCCGCCGGGCTGCGTGCCGTTCCTCGCCGGCAGGGCATTTGTATCGACGCTGAATTCTTGAAGGGCATCCGGAAACGGAAATGGAAGATTCACGTTGGTCATGGTGTCGACGTTGTCGCCGCCGTCGAGCAGGTAGTTCGTCCCGTTGCCTTGCCCGCCGCCGACGGAGATGGTCGTCGAGCTCCAGTAATTCTTGCTGCCGGTCATATCACCGCCGCCGGTGACCACGGACGCGCCGGAAATCAGAACCAGTTGAGTCGGCTGACGGCCATTGAGAGGCAGTTCAACAATACTCTTCTGATTGATCACCTGCGAAACAGAGGTCTGCTCGCTTTGCACCATCGCCGCCCCAGCGGTCACTTGCACGTTCTCCGTGACCGCTCCAACCTGTAATGCGATGTTGATTTCCGGGTGATCGCCAACCTGCAAGATGATGCCGGTTTGTGTATAGGTCTTGAATCCGCTCATGCCGGCTTCGAGCCGGTAGGGCCCGACGGGCAGATTTGGCAAGGTGTAGCGCCCGTTCGAGTCTGACTTCGTCTCATGCGACACGCTCCTCTCGGTCTCCGTCATTTTGACCGTTGCCCCGGCTATCACCGCACCGGTCGGATCGGTCACCTCACCAGTAACCTGCGCATTGGCCACCGCCTGACCATATGCCGAACGGGCTTCGAACAAGAAAGCGCCAATACAAAAAATCACAGATGCAAGTCTGAACGTGGACTGCCTCATCACTACCCCCTGTTTCAACTGAAGCGATTTGGTGACGCGACAACGTTGCAAATTATTTCTTTTTAGGTGCAAGCGCTTTCTTCTCTCATGAAGCGAGAGTAAAGGCGTAGCAAAGGCGAAACAAAGAACTTACAGAAAAATCTTTAAACAAAACTATTGCAATCAGTTACGGTGCGTGCGAGTATCGACTTGTGGCCTAAACAGGCCAGAAGTGGTTTGAAGTGGAGGAAAACGGTCAGTCCAACCCGTCGGCGACGGTTGAAGCCCCTCGTGGCACTCTCAGCGGCCGTGTCGATGAAAAGGGCCGACTCAAACTTCCAGCGGCGATCATACAGTTTTTGGAAGCGCTCGGGGAGCGGAAGGTCTTTGTCACGACTTTGAACACCTCGACAGCCCTAATCTATCCGATTTCGGTCTGGCGCGAAACAGAAAACTTGCTGCAGGAGCCTGGTGAAGACGCTGAGCTGCGATCGGACCTGGCGTTCGTGGCGAACCACTACGGTGAAGATGTCGAAGTGGATGCGCAGGGACGGGTGCTGATGCCCACAACGCTGCGCCGGGATTTGGAGCTGGAGAAGGACGACGTTCATCTGCTGGTGTACAAGCAGCGAATTGAAGTCTTCGGAAGCAAGGTGTATACACAGCGCCTGGAAACCGCCAAGTCGAACCTTGGCGAGAAGCTGAAGGCGCTGGAGAAGAAGGGATTGCGATAAGCGGTATGTATGCAGCGCGAGGCTCGCGGAGAACCGTGGCATTACGCAGTGCTGCTCAACGAATCGCTCGAGTTTCTGGCGATTCGGCCAGACGGGATTTACGTGGACTTGACCGCAGGGTTGGGCGGTCATACGCGCGCGATTGCAGAGCGGCTGACGACAGGTTTTGTGATCGCGTGCGACCGGGATGGGGAATCGCTCAAACTGGCTCGCGCGAACACGGGGCACGTGGCAGAGCGGGTTCGATTTTTTCGCGGTGTTTTTTCAGACCTGCCGAGGGGGTTGGAGGAGAACGGCGTCATCGCAGTCGATGGCGCGCTGGCTGATCTGGGTGTCAGCCGGTATCAGTTGAGTAGCCGTGAGCGGGGTTTCTCGCTCATGGAGGACGGCCCGCTTGACATGCGGATGGACCGCGGTCAGGCGGTGACCGCCGCGGATCTGGTGAATGAACTGCCCGAAGAGGCACTCGCCGATCTGATCTATCAGCTCGGCGAAGAAAGGAGGTCGCGAAGAATCTCCAGAGCAATCGTTCGCGCGCGGCCCATTCGGACGACGGGCCGTTTGGCTGAGATTGTCGAAGAGGCCGTGCCGCGAACGGGGAGAATTCATCCAGCCACCCGAACCTTTATGGCGCTGCGTCTGAAGGTGAATGGCGAGTTGGAAGAGCTGGATGAAATGCTCCGGATTGTGCCCGAGCGATTGCAGCCGGGCGGGCGGTTCGTGGTCCTGACCTTTATGTCGACCGAGGACCGGAAGGTGAAACAGGCATTTCAGGGACTGGCTCGAGCTGGAAGGGCGAAGATCCTGACGAAGCACGTGGTCAAACCAACGCGGGAAGAGATTTTGGAGAATGCGGCGTCGCGCGGCGCAAAGCTGCGGGCGCTCGAGCGGATTTAAGAAGGGACTAGAGGAATGGCGACACTGGCAACGTTTGTAAATCGTTTCGTCGGCGTAAGAGAACTGGCTGAGGCTCCGCCGGCGGTTTGGGTGCGCACGGAAGCGCCGCGCTTGCGCGCCATCGCGAACGAAGACGTATATCTTTTCGTGAAGCGCATTGATAATACAGGCGTGGTGCGAGCGATTGATCCGGCGGCGCGTCGCGCGCACAGCCGGTCGATGGCAATAGGGTTTATCGCGGCAATGCTGGTGATTGCCGGCCTGGTGCCCACCGCGTACAACACGACGGCGGGCTTCGCGCTGCAGCATCTGCGAGAGGAGCAGGCGCAGCTCAGGCAACAGAAGGCCAAGCTCGATGCGACTGAAGCTCAACTGGTGAGCCTCGACCGGCTCACGCAGTTGGCGAAAAGTTTGAAGATGTCCGAGCCCGCGCCGCCGCAAGTACAGACGCTCGAGGGCCGGTCGAAAGCGGAAGCCCGGAACACGCTGCCTTTGCGCGCGGGCCTGGCAGACCCGCGACCGTGAGAGACCGGTCGATGTTCCTGGTTTCGCCGCTATGCTACGGCAGCCGTCTGCGCCATTAACGAAGTCCACTGAACGAGCAGTACTTACCGGGCTCATCCTTCTTGGATGGGCCCTTCTTGTTGTCTTACGGCTGTTTCAATTGCAAGTGCTGGCGCACGACGATTACGTAAAGCGCGCGCGGCGGCAGCAAGAGAGGCGGGAGGCGATCGAGGCTCCGCGCGGCGAGATCTTCGACCGCAACGGAAATATTCTGGCCATCAGCTCGGCCTCGCAGTTCGTGGTGGTGAATCCCAGGCGCATTCCGAATAAGGAGATCGCGTCCGCGCTGCTCGCGCGGATTCTGCGCATGGATGCGAAGAAGCTGCAGGCGGCTTTGGAGTCGGCCGCGCAATCGAAACATCACAGCGGATATTTCGTGGTCAGCCAGCACGTCAGCGATGAACAGGCAGCAACCCTGCGCGGAATGGATCTTGACTGGCTGGAACTCCGGCAAGGCAGCGTCAGAACGTATCCGAATGACGATGTTGCGGCCCATGTGATCGGCAACATCGATGGCGAGGGCAAAGGCGCGGCTGGCATCGAATTGAAGCTGGATCGGGATCTGGCCGGGACGCCGGGCCTGCGACGTGTCGAACGCGACGGCCGCGCCAATTCGTACTCTTCGGAGGTGATCAAGGCGCCGTTAACCGGCAAAAACGTTGGACTGACCGTCGATCGCGAGCTGCAGTACGTTTCCCAGGACGCCTTGAAGGCGGCCGTGATTCATAACCATGCCGAGCGTGGAAGCGTGGTTGCGATGGACCCCAAAACCGGGGAGATTCTAGCGCTTGAAAACTACCCCACTTACGACCCGAATGAACATTTATTGCCCGGCGAGAAACCCGTAGGGCGCGAGGATCTGGCGGTGGTTGCACCCTTCGAGCCGGGATCGGTATTCAAGGTCGTCACGGTATCGGCGGCGCTGGAGACCACAACGCTCACGCCCGATAGCATGATCAACTGCGGCAACGGCGTCACGCGGCTGTTCGGTCGTGTCATACACGACTCGCATCCTTATTCTGTACTTTCGATGGCCGACGTGTTGGCGAAATCGAGCAACATCGGTGCAATCCACATCGGCATGCAGGTCGGGAACCAGAACCTGTATGCCTACATCAAGCGTTTTGGTTTCGGGCATCGTACCGGCATTGAACTTCCGGCCGAAGCGCCGGGAATGGTTCGCCCGCTCAAGCGATGGCAGCCGACTTCGATCGGTTCCGTTCCCATGGGGCATGAAATTAGCGTCACGTCTGTACAACTGGCGCAGCTCGGGAGCGTCATTGCGAATGGAGGATTTCTGATGCACCCGCGGCTGGTGGCATGGGAGCAGACCCCAGGCCAACCGAAAGAAATCAGGAAGCTGCCGGCCGCAGATTCCGTGGAAGTGTTAAAGCCGCAGACTGTCATGACGATGCGCAGGTTGATGCACCGCGTGGTGATGCCCGGCGGAACGGCTTCGCGTTTGCACGTGGTAGGCTACACGCTCGCCGGGAAGACTGGAACTGCCCAGATCTTCGATTACGCGCACCATGTATATACGCACAAGTACAATGCGTCTTTCCTGGGCTTCGCGCCCCTGGAAAATCCTGCGGTTGTCGTGGTCGTAACAATTTCCGGAACGACCGGCGTCGCGGGCTTTGGTGGCGCTGCGGCGGGTCCGGTTTTCGAGAGAGTTATGTCGACGGCTTTGCGGCGTCTTGGCATCGTGCGTGACGTTCCCGAGGAGATCGAGGAACTCATCGCCAAACAGAACGCGGCTGAAGAGAAGCTCAGTGCGAAGAAAGATGCCGATGCCGACACGGTAGCGGAGTTAAGCGATCCACTCACGCCGGAAGAGATGTCGCAAGCCGCAGGCGAGACCGAAAATCTCGACCCCAACGCGCCTAAAGCACCGGACTTTACGGGCAAGACCGTCAAGGACGTGATGGAAGAGGCCGCAGCAAAGGGCCTCGAAATCGATATGCTCGGCGACGGCCTGGCGCGCGGGCAGACACCGCCCGCCGGTTCTTTACTGACGCCCGGCGAGCACATACAGGTGAGGTTTGCGCGTTGATGGAACTCAAACGCGTGCTCGAAGGAGTTCCGCTGACGAGACCGGCAGCGGCTGAGCTGCTGGAGGTCGAGGTGCGCGGACTGGCTTATGACAGCCGGAAGGCAGAATCCGGGTATCTTTTTTTCGCCTTCGCCGGCGCGAAGACGGATGGCGCACAGTTCGCGAACGCTGCCATACAGAAGGGCGCGCTAGCCGTCGTAAGTGACCGCCCCAAGTCCGGCGGGTTCGGCGGCGTATGGCTCCAGGTGACGCACGGGCGCGAAGCGCTGGCAATGGCAGCGCGCAATTTTTATCGACAACCCGACGAACATGTTGCGCTTACAGGGGTAACCGGAACCAACGGGAAAACGACCAGTACGCTGCTCATCGATTCTCTGCTGCGGACCACGGGCAAGATTACGGCCCTCATCGGGACGATCGAGTATCATCTGGGCGGGCGCGTACTTCCCGCCGTGAACACGACACCAGAGTCACTGGATCTGTTCCGCATGTTCCATGAGCTGCGGCAGATGGGCGGGACGCACGCGACGCTCGAAGCGTCATCGCATGCGCTTGACCTGGGGCGCATTTATGCGATGCGGTTTCACACCGCCGGGTTCACGAACTTCACGCGCGACCACCTGGATTATCACCAGACCATGGAAGCGTATTTTGCGGCGAAGCAGTTGCTGTTCACACCGCGGAGCGGTGCCCCCCCGCGCTTTGCCGTGTTGAACGCGGATGACGAAGCTGTGCGGAGACTCGAACTGGCACCGGAGACGGCTGTTTTCTGGTACGGCATCGGTCAGTCGCCGCCCATCGGGCAGGGCGGAAAAGCGGAAGAGGCCTGGGTGCGTGCGGAAAACATCGCCTCGTCCTTCGATGGATTGCGGTTTGAAGTCATCGCCGGAGGGACGCGGTTTCCGGTCGAGTCCGCGCTAGTCGGGCAGATCAATGTGTACAACATTTTGCTCGCGTGCGCGACGGGCCTCACCTACGGCTTGCGGCAAGAAGAAATTCAGAAAGGAATAAAGGAGTTGCAGAGAGTACCGGGACGATTTGAACGGGTGGAAGAAGGCCAGCCGTTTATGGTGGTTGTCGATTATGCGCACACCGATGATGCGCTGCGGAACATCATTTCGGCAGCGCGCGGCATGAAGCCGAAGCGAATCATCACGCTGTTTGGTTGCGGCGGGGACCGCGACCGCTCGAAGCGTCCCTTGATGGGCATGGCCGCGGCGGAGCTGAGCGATTTCGTGGTGCTGACGTCCGACAATCCGCGCAGCGAAGATCCGCTCGCGATTATGAACGATGCCATGGTGGGCGTGCGCCGCTACGACACACCACACACCGCCGAGCCCGACCGCGAACGGGCTATCCGCAAAGCGATCGAGAACGCGGGTCCGGGCGATGTCGTCATCCTGGCGGGCAAAGGCCACGAGACCTACCAGGTGCTCCGCGACGGGCCGATACCGTTCGACGACCGCGAGGTTGCCCGGCGCATTCTGCGTTCTTTCGGGTACGGACGCGCTCCGGCGAAATGAGGAGTCCGGATGGAGTTCTCTCTTGCGCAGGTTCAAGAAGTAACCGGAGCGCAAATGCTGGATGCGAACGGCGACTTACCTGTGCGCGGATGGAGCATCGATTCCCGAACGCTGAACAAGGGAGATCTCTTCTTCGCCATTAAGGGCGAACGTTCCGATGGGCACACCTTTGTAGAGTCCGCGTTCGAGCGGGGAGCCGCGGGTGCGGTGGTCAGCGAAGAAGCGACCCACGCGGGTCCCCTGCTTCGCGTTCCGGACACATTACAGGCACTTCAGACGCTCGCTCAATGGGCGCGCCGCCAGTGGGCGCGCCCTGTGGTTGCGGTAACCGGAAGCGCCGGCAAGACGAGCACGAAAGAGATCATTGCGGCCTGCCTCGGCGTACGGTTTCGAACCGGCAAGACGACCGGCAACCTGAACAATCATTTGGGGCTGCCGCTGACATTGCTGCGGCTTCCTGAAGATGCAGAAGTCGCGGTGGTCGAAATAGGTATGAACCACTCGGGAGAGATTCGCCACCTGGCCGCGATCGCCGAACCGCAAATCGGTGTCATTACGAATGTGGGCTATGCGCACGTGGAGTTCTTCGACAGCATTGACGGCGTGGCTGCCGCGAAGCGCGAACTGGTCGAGGCTCTTCCGCAGAACGGCGTCGCGATTCTGAACGCGGACGACGAGCGGGTATTCAGATTCCGAGAGGCGCACCGGGGACGCTCGATCACCTACGGGCTTTGCCCGCATGCCGATATTCGCGCCGAGAATCTGGAACTGCATGCGGGCGGCGCTGTATTTACCGTCGACGGCGTCCGTTTTGAGACCGCGTTGGCGGGACGCCACAGCATTTCGAACATTCTCGCGGGCCTGGCGGTTGCTACGGCATTCCACGTTCCGTTGAGCGAGCTGACGCCAGTGGTAGCGGGACTATTGACCGGAAAAATGCGCGGCGAGCGATATGCCTGGCGGGGAGCCACTGTCCTGGACGATTCCTATAACTCGAATCCCGAGGCCGCCCGCAGCATGCTAGATGTGCTTCGCGACGAGCCGGCGCGGCGGCGCATTGCGGTATTGGGGGAGATGCTGGAACTGGGCCACATGGCCGAAAGACTTCATCGCGAGCTGGGCGCGTATGCCGCCCAGTCGGGTGTGGACGTGCTGGTTGGGGTGCGCGGCGCGAGTCGGCTAATGGTCGAGGAGGCCCAAAAAGCCGGTCTGGCCGGTAACGCCGCGCTTTTTTTCGAAGATCCTGAACCAGCGGGCGATTTTCTGCGAGAGTTTGTCCGGCCCGGGGACGCCATCTTATTTAAAGGTTCGCGCGGCACGCACGTCGAGAGGGCGTTGGCCGCTATGGAACGATAAAAGATGCTGTACTGGCTGCTCTTTCAGGTCCTGCACAAATATATCCCGCCTTTCCGCGTATTTGGCTATGTCACGACTCGCATTGCCCTTGCGAGTCTCACCGCGCTGGCACTGGCGCTTGTCCTCGGTCCTTCGCTGATCCGGAAACTCCGCGAGTGGAGCTTCGGTCAACACATCCGGGACGACGGGCCGCAGTCGCACCATAAGAAAGCGGGAACGCCGACCATGGGTGGGCTGCTGATTGTGGCTTCGATTGTCATCCCAACCTTGTTATGGGCCGACCTGACGAACCAGTATATGTGGCTTGCGCTTCTGGGGCTGGTGGGTTTTGGCGCGATCGGCTTTTTCGACGACTACGCCAAGATCGCAAAAAAGCGCAACCTGGGCCTGACGGCGCGGCAGAAGTTCTGGTGCCAGGTCGTCCTTGCGATGGTGATCGGCTTCTGCCTGCTGCTGCTGCACGCCGATCAGAAATACTCGACGGCGATCAACATCCCGTTCTTCAAGCAGTTCAAGCCGGACTTGCTGATTGAGCCGCTGACCCGGAATTTTTGGACGTATCCGCTGGCATTTGTGCTGTTCTATCTCTTTATTGTGTTTGTGATGGTGGGCTCGTCCAACTCCGTCAACCTGACCGATGGGCTGGACGGTCTTGCGATTGGCCTCATGATCATCGCCTCGGGCGCCATGACCGCCCTGACCTATGTTTCCAGCCACGCCGCGTTTTCCTCATACCTGGACCTGGCCCGTCTACCAAATTCGCAGGAGCTGACCATATTTTGCGCTTCCATGTTCGGGGCGAGCCTTGGCTTTCTGTGGTACAACTGCCACCCGGCGCAAGTTTTCATGGGCGATGTGGGATCTCTCGCGCTAGGCGGCGGGTTGGGCATTGTCGCGGTTCTGATCAAGCAGGAGATCCTGCTGATCTTCATCGGGGGAATCTACGTTCTGGAGGCGATCTCAGTCATTTTGCAAGTGGGCAGCTACAAGCTGCGAAACGGCAAGCGCATCTTCAAAATGGCTCCGGTTCATCATCATTTCGAAGCGCTGGGATGGCCTGAATCGAAGGTCATCGTGCGTTTCTGGATCGCCGGACTGGTTATGGCCTTGTTCGCATTGACAACTCTGAAGTTGAGGTGACGCAAGCGGTTGGAGTTCACGGGGAAAGAGGTCCTGGTCATTGGCACGAAGCGTTCAGGGCTCGGCGCCATCGAGCTTCTGCGAAAGCGTGGAGCGCGTGTGCGCGCCATGGACGCTCAACCGCTTACGCCGGACGAGCGGGCGCATTTCGATGCCATGCACGTCACGGTTGTTGCTCAGGAGCCGGAGAATCTTGCGGACCAGGGCAGGGACCCCGACCTGATCGTCGTTTCGCCCGCTGTGCCTTATGACTTGCCGATGCTGGTCGAGGCTCGTCAACGCGGGACCGAGGTAATCGGCGAGGTGGAGTTGGCTTCGTATTTTCTGAAAGGTCCGGTCATCGGGATTACCGGATCGAACGGCAAAACGACTACGACGGCGCTCACCGGCCATTTGCTGCGCGAATGCGGCATTCCGTGCCAGGTTGGAGGCAACATAGGGAC
>DATBHS010000049.1:0-58802 GCA_036557345.1 Bryobacteraceae bacterium | reverse complement strand
CGTAACAGCGACAAGACCACAAGGAGGGCACTGGCCGCGACAAGAACAAGTCTTTCTGGCTCTGGAGCAACCTGAAGGTCATCGATCGCCAGTCCGGAAGGAGAAGAGCCACTGAGGTCCCGACTCTGCACGACCGAGATGCCCCGGATATCGGCAGTTGAATCGTCAAAAGCAAAATAGCCGTTGAATGCGTTTTGAGTAGTTGTAGGAAGGTTAATAACTGCCTGGCCCGTGGTGCTGGCGTTTCCGTTGGTCAGGAAATCCGGTGCCGTCTGCGTGCTGAACGGCTGCCCAAAGGCTGCACTCGGATCGGTGATAGGTGCGATTCCTGCGGAAGCGTAGAAACCGCTAGGCAAGGCGAAGTTGCCTCCCGAACTAATCACGTTCGAGAGGGTAGCGGAATCATCGAAATTGACCAGTGAACTCAGGTGCGGGGATACTGCATGATTGTTATTAAAATTTGGCTTCCCAACTATAAAAACCGGAGCCGCCGTTAGGCATGCCGAGCATGCCAGCTTCGAAACAGCAGTTAGCAAGGTCTTCTTCACGGTGTATCCTTCACTCATTCGACCCTTATCTCGTGACGGGCACATGAAAGATTAGTGAATCATCGGTTGCAACGGCTCGCGAAGCAGATCCGCGACCATGCGGGAGCGGTCACTTTGGTGAGGCGCTTCGATCGCTTTCGGCTTCAATGCCCACGCGTGGGGCGGACTTCAGTTTTCCGCGCCGATTTCGATCGGTGCCCTACCCTAGCGCTGCAACTTCGACTCGGGCGGCTGCTGCGGCTCTTGCGGCTCTTGCTGCTCTTGTTCTTGCTGTTCTTGCGGCTCTTGCTGTTCCTGCGGCTCTTGCGGAGCGGGCTGCTGCCCCACTGTCGGATTCTGCGGCGCGGCAGGTGCCGGCGCTGCAGTGGAACCAAACGAACCGCTGTTCGGATTTTGCGGAGCCATGGCCGGCGCGCCGGTTTGCATTTGTGCTCCCGGAGCCATGGCCGCGGGCCCGCCTGCTGCCCGGTCCTTTTGTGGATCGTAGTAGAACTCCCACAGCGAATAATTAGTCTGGTCGTTCACCACCTTGATCGTTTTGCCGCCCGCCTTGCTCGCCACGCCTGCGATGCCGCCGCTCGAAACCACGCCCATCGCCTGACCGCCAGACGGCATGCGTTGCTGCTGAGGTCCTGCCCCTCCGGCAGGCGCGTTAGCCGGAGGCGCGCCGGCTGGTTGCCCCGGCTGAGCTGAACCCGGCTGCGCGCTCCCCGTCGCAGATTGACCGGTCGCGTCCGGTTGCCCCGCTGCATTTCCGCCCGGTGTCTGTGCAGCCGTGCTGCCCGGCAGCGCGTCTGCTTGCTGTAACTGCTCGGCTTGCCCCGTCGGCATAAGCGGCGCGGTCGGATCCTGTGACTCCGCCTCTGTCGTGCTTGTCCCTGCTTGTTGTGTGGCGGCGTCATTCGCGGCACCGGCCGCACCTCGATGGGGCACCGGCCGGACCACTACTTCCGGCGCCGTGTCCGAATTGGCCGCGAAAGATCCGCTCGTGCCAAAACCGGAACTCGCGCTCGACGCGCTTGAACCGAAACCCGAATTCGATCCGAAACCAGAGCTAGATCCGAAACCAGAGTTAGAACCGAAACCAGAGTTAGAACCGAAGCCGGAGTTAGAACCGGAGTTAGACGCGAAACTCGAACTTGATCCGAACCCCGAGTTCGATCCGAAACCCGAATTCCCGCTTGGCTGGCCAGGTATCCCCAGCGGATTTTTGTTCTTTACCTTCGAATCCAGCAGCATCCCGTTCGGCCCCGCGTGGAGCAATCGCCAGTCATCCTTGTCCGTAAACGGGTCCTTGAAGCGGTGACGC
Source organism: Bryobacteraceae bacterium (assembly GCA_036557345.1). Lineage (GTDB taxonomy): Bacteria > Acidobacteriota > Terriglobia > Bryobacterales > Bryobacteraceae > Bog-105. Next base: position 56,945 of record DATBHS010000049.1, on the reverse strand, counting down.
AGAAACCGCATCCGGTTTGTGTCTTCCAATTGATCAATCGAAGCCGGATATCTTCCGAATTTCCTGACATACAGCTTCACGCCATGCGCGTATTCCTCGCCCCGGCTCACCAGCAGTTCTTCCTTCTGCCGCCTCGCTTCAAAAGCCGCAACCGGCATTTCCCGGTACAGCATGATCGCGGCTATCGCCGCGAACACGAAAACAATCAGAAGGGCTGATCCCTTTTGCCTACTGCGGCTCACGGCATAGCCTCGGCTACCAGCGCCAGCGTTTGACCCTGCTTTACCTGCGTGTCTTCCAGCTTCGCGCTAGTTGGCGTAAGCTCTACCACCAGGTATCGTTGATCGAGCAACTCGCCTTCTGTCGCAACCAGGACATTGTCGCCATCCAGAAAGAATCCGCGGTTCCCTTCGCCCTTCGCCGCGGGCTGCGCAAAACCGTAGTATTTGAGCGGAATATTCAGCGCCATCGGATCCGGCGCAGGCGTATTCGCCGGAACGGAAGGTGGCACCGCCGCGGGTACGATCTTTGGACCCTGAATCGCTTTCATCTGCTCGGCAGACGACCGGGCCGGCCCTGTCTCAAACAGATTGCGCATATTCGTCATCGGCGGGACCGCTTGTACGCGCGCCAGGAGATCCAGCCGCAGCGTCGGATCCACCTTGCCGCTCGTTGCATCAACAGGTCGGAGTCGTAAGACGCCTCGATCATTCGTGGTCGCCGTCCGCCGGGCCGCAGGCCTCCGCCTGCTCACGCTAGCTGCCGGAGCCGCGACGCCGCGCGGGTGTACCGTCGCCGGCGCATTACCTTCATCGCCCCGCGAGTTATACCAGAACAGCGCCGCTGCCACGGCGATCAATCCGCCCGCCAGGATCTTCGGGTCCACACCCACGCGGATGCCGAAAATTCGCGTTTGTGCAGCCGCACTCATGGCTGTCCTCCGGCTGCTATCGCGGCGCTCGCATCTTCGCGCACCACCGCCTGAAAGCGGATGGATGTCGTAATCTGCCCGCTCCTTTGTTGCGGCGCAGCTTGTAGCGCATCCAGTATGAGCAGCTTGGGTGAGTGGTCGGCCAGGTTTAATAACTTCATCAGGCTGTCGTACGACCCTTCGTAATTGGCCGTAGCCTTCAGCAGCGACAAGTCCGCCGTGCCTTCAATCGGCTCCTCGCTAAAGACGGCGTCGCGCTCCTGAAGCCCGGCTTCTTTCACCATGCGCTGAATTTCCTCGATCACCGCCTCATACGCATTCCGCTTCGGCAGGAAATATTTGGCTTCGAAGACGCCCGATTGCTGGCTTCCGATCTGCACCTTCTCGGAAACGGTTTTCAGCCGGACCGCTTGCGTCTTCGACGCCGCAATCGCCGAACGGATTTGCTGGCTCTCCGCCCTAAGCTCCGAGCGCGATCCGCCAGGCGGCGCAATATAGAGAAATAGTGCAACGCAGTTCAACACAGCCAATATGGCGCAGCTCACCTGCAGCCAGAAACGGATTCCGCGCTGGCCCAGGCTCCGCTTGGACAGCAGCGATTCAAAGTTTCTGAGCATAGGCAACCGTCACTCGGTATTTGTAAAAGGGATCATTCTGGGTCGGGGGCGTCTGCGTCACGACAGTAGCTGCTTCAAACAACCGCGATTGCTCCAGGTTCTTCAAGAGCCCAATCACCGCATCGGATCTTTCGCTCGCGACCAGCATGTCGAGCTGCACGCGGTTCGTCCCGGATCCCTCCTCGACACCCACTTGCGGCAGCCTCATGCCAAGCAGCCGCATGTTTTCCGGCAGCACCGTTCCCAGGTCGCTGAAGACTCGCGTCCAGCTGACTCCTCTGCGGGCGATCAATTCATTCAGGAATACGTTCGTGGCGAACACGTCGGCATTCTCCTGCTTGGAAAGGATCGCGGAAAATTTCGCTTCCTGCCGTTGCAATGTGCGAAGCTGGGCTCGTTGCGCGTCAATTACGTTTCGCAAATCCCCTGCTTGCGCTCGCTCGTGCAGAAATAGGCTGACCAGCAGCAATAAAGTGCAGGTGAGCAGAATGCACGCTGCGGCAATGGCGGCATTCTGCGCCCGTTCCCGGCGGAAGGGCTGGGATGCCAGGTTAATTTCGGTCGGTGGCATACTCATGCTGCGTATCGCTCCAGCAATCCGAGAAGACCCGCGTTCTCCTGCGACGCAGCGCCGAATTTTGAACGCACGCTCGCATACGCCACTCCGAATTCTTTCGTTGCGCGCTCGCCTAGCACCTCGGTTTCCGGCCCGAATCCGCAAAGCAGGAGCCGCGTCACCGCTCTTCCAATCTGATCTTCGGCATAGGCCAACGTCTGTTGCAGGAGTGGAAGGATCACATCGCCTTCCGGCTGCTCCTCTTGTAGTTCCCCTTCCGCCAAATTGCCACCGCTGAGATCGAGACAGCGGACCAGGTATACCCGGCCTCCTTCAAACAACACGACCGAAACGGCCGCGCCTGCCGCCTTGATCAGCAGGCTTAGGTCGGTTGTCCCCGTATTGCAGAGACGCAGGGCCGCCAGGCAGGACGGCATGACTAGGCCTACCCGGTAACCGGCTTCCACAAACAGCCCCTCGTACTCCTCCAGTATCGGTCGTGCAATGGCAACCGCCAGCACCTCCACCGCTTTGGGTTCGTACTTTTGAATTGAATACGAGAGCTGAGCTTCATCGATGTGAAACGGAACGCTCTTGCGCAGCCGGAATCGGATCAGAGCCAGGCGTTCCGGCTCGGACGCTGGGAATTCCTGGAAATCGAGAATGGCCATTCGTACGGCATAGTCGGGGATAACCACTGCCGTCGCAGGCCGTTTTGCGCCATTCATCGGCGATACTCTAGGCAAAACATCCCGGTAGAGATGCGGCTTTAGCAGGTTCGGCGCGCTAGGCGAGGCGGTCAATCCGCGTTCGGCCAACATTTCATGCCGGTGCTGCGACGGTATCCGCGGCGAACCGGCCGCGATGGAACTTTCCGTAATTTCAAACAGGCGCTCCGGAGGCGGATCGGCGATCCAGCTTTGGAGCTTATCGGTCAACGGCAACTCTTCCCTACCCCTCGATGAACGTTACTTTGTTTGCCTCGCGCAAGGTCGTGATTCCTTCCTGCACGCGGTGCAGCGCCGAGGCTCGCAAGAAGCTCATGCCATCTGCCTTCGCTGCACGCTTGATCTCGGAGCTCGGCCTGCGCTCCAGAATCATCTCGCGGATGTTTTCTGTCAGGTCCAGCAGCTCATGAATCGCCGTGCGGCCCCGGAAACCCGTTCCGCTGCACTCCATGCAGCCGCGCCCTTCCGTGAAGGGAAACGTGCGCCACTCAGCCAGATCGAGTCCGCTTTCGTGCAGATACTCGTCATCATAAGTAACCCGCTGCCGGCAATGCGGGCAGATGATGCGGACCAGCCGCTGCGCCAGAATGCAGTTGAGCGAAGAAACGAAGTTATATGGCTCCACTCCCATGTTCAGGAAGCGCCCCAGCACGTCCAGCACATTGTTGGCGTGCACTGTGGTGAAGACCAGGTGTCCCGTGAGTGCGGCGTTAATGGCAATTTGCGCGGTCTCCTGATCGCGGATCTCGCCCACCAGAATCTTGTCGGGATCATGCCGCAGAATCGACCGCAGGCCGCGCGCGAATGTCAAACCCTTCTTCTCATTGACCGGGATCTGCGTGATGCCCTTGATCTGGTATTCCACCGGATCTTCAATCGTGATGATCTTGTCTTCGTCGTTCTTGATCTCGCTCAATGCCGCATAGAGAGTGGTGGTCTTGCCGGAACCGGTCGGCCCCGTCACCAGCACCATTCCGTATGGTTCCTTGATGAATCGCCGGAATTTCGCGAGATCATGGTCCGCAAATCCAACCACATCCAGCGTCAGGCGGGCGAACTTCTCGCTCATCGACTCCTTGTCGAGCACGCGAAGCACGGCATCCTCGCCGTAAATGGTAGGCATGATCGAAACGCGGAAATCGATCAACCGGCCCTTATAGCGGACCCGGAAGCGGCCGTCCTGCGGCACGCGCCGCTCGGCGATGTCCAGTTCGCTCATCACCTTGATGCGCGAAATAACCGCCGAATACCACTCCTTCGCAATCGGACTCATCGCGTACTGCAGCACGCCGTCGATGCGGTACTTGATGGCCACTTCCTGATCGCGCGTCTCGATATGTACGTCGCTGGCTCTTCGCTCCAGAGCGTTGAATATCGTGGTGTCCACGAGCTTGATCACCGGCGCGATATTGCCCTCGTCCGAGGCCAGGCGGTCGATGGACAGATTCTCGTCCGCATTCTCCTCATCACCTACTACGTCCAGCGTGAAGCCTTCGGTGACTTCTTCGAGCACGCGCTGGGATTGCTCTGTTTTCTTGAGCAGATCCGAAATCTGGGTGTAGGTGGCGACCTTGATCTTGAGCTTCTTGGAAAGCAGCACTGACAGCTCATCAATCAGCACGATCTGCCGCGGATCGGAGAGGGCGATCTCGAGTGTTGCGTTGTGAGCCTGAAGTGGCACGAAATGATACCGGAACATCAGGTCGACCGGGACGGTGCGGAACAGCTCGTGATCGATCTTCGTGGCATGCAGATCCACAAACTCGCAGCGGTAGCGCCGCGCCATCGCTTGCGCTTGTTCTGCTTCCTCGGAAGCCGTTTTCGGTTTGATCGTTTCTGTTGCCATTACCTGATTGTGTTCGCCAGCGAGAAGATGGGCAGATACAGTGCTACCAGTACAAAGGCCACAAAGATGCCCATAAAGATCATGATGGCCGGTTCAATAAGAGAAAGCAGGGCGGTCATTCGCGTGGAAACATCTTCTTCGTAAAACTCCGCCACGCTGCTCAACATCTGCGGAAGCGCGCCCGTCGATTCGCCCACTTCCATCATGTCGATAGCGAGCGGTGGAACAATGCCCGTTGTCGTCAGCGACGCCGAAAGCGACTTGCCTTCGCGAACCAGGACAGCCGCGCGATCGAGCGTTTTTTTCAGCAAAACCGTCCCCAACGAACGCCCGGAGGTCTCGAGCGCTTGCACCAGCGGAATACCGCCTACTAGCAGTGTGCCCATGACCCGCGAAAACTGCGCCACCTGATACTTCGTCCAGATCTCGCCCAGCAACGGCATCCGCATCTTAAATCGGTCAAGCGCCTCTTGCGATGACTCGCGGCGCGACCAGAAGTAGATCGCAAGCCCCGTGGCGACCAGAATGCAAAACCCGAGCAGGACGTAATTGCGCGCCGTTGTCCCCACGGCGATCAGGATCACCGTCGCCGTCGGCAGTTTCGCCTCCATGCTGTTGTACAACGCCGCGAAATTAGGTACTACGTACGTAATCAGAAAAACCATCAGGCATGCGACCAGGCAGATCAGCACGCAGGGATAAAGAAGCGAGACCAGCAGCTTCTTCCGAACCGCCAGCGTCAATTTCTGGTAGGTGAGGTAACGGTCGAGCACTTCGGCCAGGGATCCGCTCTTTTCGCCGGCCAGCACGGAGGTGATGTAGATCGGCGGAAACACGCCCTGACGCTCGAACGCATCCGATAGAACCGTTCCGGTCCGCACTTCGTCGCGCACCGCCTTGATATGCCGGCCCAGTTTCTCATCTGTCAGGCGATCCGCAAGCAGGTCGAGGCTCTTCAGAATCGGGAGCCCCGCGCGGACCAGCGTTACGAATTGCTGATTGAAGATCAGGAATTTTTCGAGATTGACCAGCTTCCGATGCCTGGTTCCGCCTCTCAGGCGTGAGCTGAGGTCCTTTGCCCGAACCGAATAGACCAGGTAGCCCTGCTGCGCCAGCCGCTCTCGGGCGTCTCGCTCGGTTGCGGCGTCGGTAACCTGCTCGTGCATCTGGCCCCGCGCATCCGCATATCTGAGGAGGAACTCTGCCACCCCTTATCTCCCCTCAGCCGCCGGTTTAATTGCTTCGACGATCTCGGCTCCGGGCGGAATCGTGAAATGAAATAGGCTGTCGCTTAGCTGGGGATTCAGCTTTTCGTTCTCAAAAGCGAAGCTCAACAGAGATTCATCCCGCCCTCGAACCTTGAGTTGCCGGACTGCCCCGTCCGGCGAAATGAGCATGTCCACTGATTCATACGGAACGCGATCGTTCTTGGCCGATGCGTTCAGCCATGTCCCGCCGCTCCCTGGACGAACTTGGAAATCCCGGAACTCTTTCTTCATATCCAGGCGGCCCAATAAAAATGCCAGTGGCGCCCGCATATCCTCAGTGTCCTTGAGCGGGACTTTTTCTACTCTATTCTCCTCCGCGGTGTATAGGTATACTTCTTTGCCGTCCGAAATGAAGAGCTTCCCCTTCGGCCGCGCGTAGTCCCATCGCATCTTGCCCTGCTTCTTGAGGACCAGTTCCCCCGCCTCGGTCGGCCGCGGGTGTCCCTGGATGCTGTAGCTCTCCTCGAAATGTATGGCCAAGGTTCGAGCCTTGTTGTATCGGTCTTGCACTTGCCTGATCAGATCATTGGCTGTTACGCCCGCTTCAATAGCGGAGACACCAAGAGCCACGAGGCAGAGTAGCCGGAACACACCTAACAGACGCAGGCAATTCGGGTTCCGTTGAATCAAGGCGACAGCCTCTCTATAACCCATTCACCTTCGCCTTTTTTTCGATATCGGACCCGGTCGTGCAGCCGATTGGTTCGCCCCTGCCAAAACTCGATGCTTTCCGGCACGACACAATACCCGCCCCAAAACTCCGGCAAAGGTACATCGCCCGATTCGGCAAACTTGGCCTCGAGCTCGGCCCATTTGGATTCAAGGACCTGCCGGCCGGCTATTGGCTCACTCTGGTGAGAAGCCCAGGCGCCTAGCTGGCTGCCCCGTGGCCGCGTTCGAAAATATGCTTCCGCTTGTTCCCGTGTCACGCGGTATGCTTTACCCTCCACCCGGACCTGCCGTTCCAGCTCGCCCCAGTAAAAGGTGAGCGCACACTTCGGGTTCGTTTCTAAATCCCGCGCTTTGGGACTGTCGTAGTTGGTGTAAAAAACGAAGCCAGCGTCGCTGACCTCTTTTAATAATACGATCCGGGCCGAAGGCTGCCCGTCGGGCCCGGCTGTCGCCAGCATCATCGCATTGGGTTCTTTGTTATCAAGCGAGTGCACCACTTCTTTAAACCAGTTCTCGAACTGGATGATTGGGTTCGTTTCGCAATCCCGCTCATCGAGCGAGCCCACCCGGTAATCCTCGCGAACATCGGCCAACGACAGCCGGTGAGTTCGTTTCGCAAGAACAGTTCGTTTGGCAGAATCGGCCATAGAATAAGTCTTACATTGCTATACTCGGATCGGGCATGTTGTACGCGATCACCGCTTTGCACATCATTATTTGTTTCTTTCTGATCATCGTGGTCCTGCTGCAGAGCGGAAAAGCTGCCGATCTGGCCGGCGCTTTCGGCGGGATGGGATCTCAGACCGTATTCGGTCCGCGCGGTACGGCGACAGTGCTTTCCAAGGCTACTACGATTGCCGCCAGTCTTTTCATGATCACCTCAGTGGTGCTGGTGATCCTGGCCAACAATCACACCCCCAGTTCCGGAAGCGTTCTCGAACACCGGCGCGCCACGGCTCCCGCGACGGCACCCAAAGCTCCACCGGCACACCCTCAGAACGGGCCTAAGAAATAGCTTTTCGGATTGCGGAGATGGCGGAATTGGCAGACGCGCATGCTTGAGGTATGAGTGAAAAGCTAGTGCGCGTGGAAGTTGAAAAATGAACATAAGCGGTCGTGGCGGAATTGGCAGACGCGCATGCTTGAGGTGCATGTACCCAAAAGGTGTGGAGGTTCAAGTCCTCTCGACCGCACCAATGTCCTCATAAGGAACGCATCCCAGACCCGAGCTATGGGTTCATCCTAATGAACGGTTGTGGTTAGCAAAACAGGAGACGGCATGACTCTGGAGTCGCATAAACAGAAAAGCAGCCGGGTCCGTTTACCCAGACTCCCCTAATTGCCAAGCACAAGTCCGATATTGGCCATATGACCGCCTCCCGGAATACCGGGCAACGGCTGTAGCTGCCAGCCGTAATCGATCTTCGCCGTCACATTTGTCCGCAGGTTGTACCGCATTCCGACGCCCATGCTCGAAGCATTCACATCATTTGCGTACCCTTCAATGGCTTGGTGGGCGTGAAGCGAACCATAATCCCAGAACCCGAGAAACTGAACCTGTCCGATTTGTTGATCGAACGCTTTTCTGAGCGGAGGGGTGCGCAATTCGTTGCTGACGATGACGCCCTGGTCGCCGAGAATCGAATTTGTCTGGTAACCGCGCAGCAGATCGGGGCCACCGGCGACGAGTTGCTCGGTGTAGAGAAGATTGGCATTGGAAATCTGTGCCAGGGCGCGCACGGCCCATACTGCACCGAACGGCAGTTTCGTTAAGCGCGAGAAGTCTTCGCGCACATAGAGGTACCGCTGGGCCGGGAATCCATAGCCGGCTCCCGCAGCTTGAAATTCCGCAGGTTTGTTGCCGGATGTCAGCGAGCCGGGACTATAAACGGCGGTGGTGGACGAGCTGTTCATTCCCCAGCGATCGGTGAGATTGGCAAGATACGAAACCGGAAGCTGATCGATCTCCAGCGAATTGCTGGAAACGGCGACCCCGCCGAAATCAAGATTGTTGTTCGTAGTCTTGAAATCGTAACCGGCTTGAAGAGATTCCACAAAAATAGCGGTCCGAGGCAGCATGTGCATATAGCGGATGCTGGCCTGTCCGTTCAACCCAACGAGTCCAAAATCGGGGCCGATGTTCGGCACGGTCCGTTCGTAGTCGCCGAAGACAGAGAGACTGTCGCCGAACCTGAGGGGCATCACCCAATTTAGCGAATGGCCGGCAAACAACGGGCCGCCCGGAACGCCCGGCGATCGCGAAGATCCCAGATATAGGTCGCTGCTGGAACTGAATTGATAAGTCAATTGCTGGTCCAGGCCGAAAGCATCGCCCCAGGTAGCACCGGTATTCAAGCGGGTATGCCCGGTGGCGGCAGTACCGCTGTTGTCAAAGCCGGTGAAGAAGCGCACCGGCAAGCGATCCTGGGTTTCAAGAACCAGATCTGTGTAACCGGGTTGCGAGGCCGGTTGGTAGACCAGATTTACGTGGCGGAACGGGTTCGCATTGATGGCGTCGAGATCGGAGAGCACCTTCGAGGTGTCGATCGTATCGCCATGATGAAAGTTCATGGGCCCCGTGATAATGCCGCTTGAAAACCAGCGATTGCCCTGCGTTCGAACGCTGCCAACGCGGAATTCGGTCACGATGACCTGCACAACACCGTTCCGCACGTCCTGTTCGGGAACCACGGCATCCACCAGCGGGTGATGATGCGCGTTGTAGTAAACAACGACGGCGCGAGTTATCTTATGCAAGTCATCGAACGTGAGCGGTTTTTCGAGATACGGCGCCACGCGCTCTTGGAACGAGGAGTGGTCCGGCATCGCTATGCCGTTAATGACAATACCAGTGGCGTCCACGCCGTGCGGCCGGATGTCGCCGGCATTCGCGACAAAAACCAGGCCCTTCAATGACGGCACGACTACGGCCGAGGCGTTTTGACTGGAAGCAGCATTCTTTGTCTCCTTTTCCTGCGCCTCCTTTTCCTGCGCTAAGCAGGGAAGCAGCGCGGCGGCTGCCAGTGTGATTGCGAGCAGGCGTGCAAAGCGAACTTTTACCATGGCCGGATGCCTCCCTGATAGGTGGCGGACGATGTTCCCGAAGTAAGAAACGAAGAAGAAGCAAGCGGCTGCGACGGGTTGCCGGAGTTACCGAGCGACGACCAGCTAGTTGAAAAGCTGACCTGCAAGAGACCCAAACTGCCGGGCGGAAGTATATTCCCGAGTGCCGCTACCGATAAAGGCGGCGGATCGATGCGTTTGGCTGCAACCATGGAAGGATCGACTTGTGGCGTGCTGGCAAAGTTGATGGTGAGCGTTCCGGGAAGCACCGTGAGATCCACGTTCGGATAGGTGCTGGTGCCGGTGATGCTGTAGGTTCCGGGGCCGGACGCGGCTGTGGCGTTCACCGAGAACGAGATACTCGACAGAAGATCGGGGATAGAAATGCCCTGAAGCGCGCCACCGTTGTAAATGGCCGCGAAGGGCGGATTTGGCGCGCCTACCAGCCGGCTGGCTCCGGCGACGCTGACCGTGACCGGTACGGACGTGATATTGGCCAATCCATTCTGTATGGAAAGCCGGTAGTTTGCAGCGTCCAGTCCAGCGAGCAGCGCTCCCGTTGCAGCCACCGCCTTTCCGGTACCACTGTTCGGATTGAAGAATGAATAACTGGCGTTTGCGGAATTGAGCGTGACGCTATCGTGACCCAGCACACCCACAAGCGAGCCAAGCAATCCTGTTGTTGCGAGCGTCCCATCATAAGTCTTGCTATTTGCGGCTACCGATGCCGTGACCGTTGCAGGGGTGATTGCCGCCGAGCCATTCGCAAGAGCCAGGGTGTAATTGCCGGCATCGGCTCCCGTGAGCGTTACGCCGGAACCGACAACGGTCTTGTTTGTGCCGACATTTCTATCGGAGAAGGTGTAGACGGCGTGTGTCAAATCCGCTTGCACGTCGTCATTCCCGAGAACTCCGGACAGAGCACCGATTCGGCCCGAAGCTGCAGCCGTGGTGTCGTATAGCTTGTCATTCGCTCTAACCGCCGCCGCGACTGTTGCGGGTGTAATATTCGCGGTTCCGGGCGTTACGGTGAGCGTGTAATTGGACGCCGCCCGGCCGCTTAGAGTGGCTCCAGCTTCGGTTACTGTTTTCCCATTGCCGACATTTTTATCGTTGAAGCGAAATGTTGCGCTTGACGCATCGACACTCACATCATCGGCGTTGAGGACACCGGAGAGATTTGCGACCTGACCGGTTGCCGATGTAGTTGCGTCGTAGGCTCTATTGTTTGCAAGAACGGAGGCCGTGAGCTGTGCCGGATTGATGGTCAGCGCAGTGGCGTTGCCGGAAGCTTGCGCCAGCATGTAGTTGCCGCTGTTGGCGGTTAAGCCGGCGCCATTGATAGCGTAATTGCCTACTTCGGTCGTGCTGCTGGCTGCGGTGGAGAACGAAAGCGTACCGGTCGTAGCCGATGCTTGCGTATCGCCATTAACGAAGCCGGCTACCGTGCCGCTCAGCGCGGGATTTGCGCCGCCGTAAGTACGCGAGACGGCGTTCGCCGTGTACAGCAATTGCGCCGGATTGATCGTGAGGGCGGCGGCGTTGCCGGCCGCCTGCTGAAACGTGTAGTTGCCATGATTGGCAGTGAGACCAGAACCGTTGATGGTGTAGTTGCCGACATTGCTGGCTGCCGTTGCGGGGCTTGTGAACGAAAGCGCCCCGGTCGTGGCGGAAGCAAGCGTCTCACCATTCATGAACCCGGTTACTGCGCCGCTGAATGTAGGATTGGCGCTGCCGTAGCTGCGTGAAGCGGCATCGGCGGTGTAGGCCAACACAGCCGGATTGATGGTGAGGGCAGTGGAATTGCCAGCGGCTTCTTGAAATGTGTAGTTGCCATGATTGGCAGTGAGACCAGAACCGTTGATGGTGTAATTGCCGACATTGCTGGCTGTCGTTGCAGGGCTTGTGAACGAAAGCGTGCCGGTCATGGCAGAGGTTTGCGTGTCGCCATTCACAAAGCCGGTCACGGCACCCGAGAACGACGGGTTCGAGGCACCGTAAGTGCGCGATGCGGAATTGGCCGTATAGGTCAATACAGCCGGATTAATTGTTAAAGCCGTGGCATTGCCTGCTGCTTCGGCCAGGGTGTAGTTGCCGCCGACAGCCGTGAGTCCGGAGCCGTTAATGGCATACGATCCAACGTTGCTCCCCGTATTTGCCGGGCTCGAGAAAGAAAGCGTGCCGGTAGTGGCCGATGCTTGCGTATCGCCATTGACGAAACCGGTTAGCGTACCGCTCAGCGCGGGGTTTGCGTCGCCGTACGTGCGTGAGACAGCGTTCGCTGTGTAGAGCAATTGGGCTGGATTGATCGTGAGCGCGGTGGCATTGCCCGCCGCCTCTTGGAACGTGTAATTGCCGTTGTTGGCAGTGAGGCCTGAGCCGTTGATGGCGTAATTTCCGACATTGCTCGCGCTGTTGGCGGGGCTGGTGAACGAAAGCGTTCCGGTGGTAGCTGTGGCTTGCGTGTCGCTGTTGACAAAGCCGGTCACGGTGCCTGAAAAGGCCGGGTTCGAAGCGCCATAGCCACGGCCGGCCGCATCGGCAGTGTAAGTCAATACCGCGGGGTTGATAGTCAGTGCGGTTGCATTACCTGCTGCGTGCTGCAATGTGTAGTTGCCGTTGTTGGCAGTCAGGCCTGAGCCGTTAATGCCATAATTGCCAACATTGCTCGCGGTGGTGGCCGGGCTAGTGAATAAAAGCGTTCCGGTGGTAGCAGAGGCTTGCGTGTCGCCATTGACAAAGCCGGTCACCGTACCTGAAAATGCCGGATTCGCGCCGCCATAGGTGCGCGATGCGGAGTTGGCCGTATAACTCAGTACCGCTGGATTGATGGTCAGGGCCGTGGCATTCGCGCCAGCTTGCTGGAAGCTGTAATTGCCGTTGTTCGCGGTCAGGCCGGTCCCGTTGATTGCATAAGATCCAGCGTTGCTCGTCGTCGTTGCCGGGGTGCCGAATGAAAGCGTTCCGGTGGTAGCCGATGCCTGCGTGTCACCGCCTACAAATCCCGTCACCGTTCCCGAGAACGCCGGATTGGCTGCGCCGTACGTTCGCGACGCTGTATTCGCTGTGTAGGTGAGCGTGGCGGGATTGATAATTCCAATGTTTCCGGCCGCGCTGGTGGAGCTGAGCTGGTATCCGTAGACGGTTGCGCCCGTGCTGTCGGTTGCCGAGGATATAGAGACTCCTGTCGCCGTGACACCTTTGCCGCTGCCTTGATTTTTGTCCGCATACGTAGCGCCCGTCGCGCTCAGCGTGATCGTGTCACCTGTAAGCGCACCTGTAGACGTAAGATTGGCGGCTGTAACGGCCGCCGTGGTGCTGGCGTCGTAAATCTTACTAGTGGTCCCGATCAGGCTGGGCGTCAATGCCGGAGCGAGCGTGTAGAGAAGACCGTTTCCGGTGCTTTGCGCGACAGCAGTGCTGCCATGGGTCGCGTTGTACTGCTTGAATCCATGGCTCAACGACCCCACGGTGTCGTTGGCCGGATTCTGGGAATAGACGAGCCATCGCCCGCCGCCGCTGGTGCTCAGGGCGTTTACTCCGCCGTTGTTAATGAACTTGCCACCGGTGACGAGTGTCAGCGGCGTGCCGCTGCCCGTTGCGGAAATTGCTTTAGAGGTATTAATTGTCAAGTTGCCGGAAGACTGCACCAGCACGGTGCCGGTTCCGGCGATACTCTGGTCGATGTTTGTAGCAACGGAGCTGATGACCGCGAAGTTTGCACCGCTGCCTAAACTCAAATTGCCGCCGCTGATGGAGAACAGGAAGTTCGATCCGCTATTACTTCCGAGCGCCGCAGATAACGTGGAAATCATGCCGGAATAATTGTTATTGGTGACATTGATCAACCGAAGCATATTCGCGTAAATATCCACGCCGGTAAACGATGTCGTTCCGTTGTCCGAAAACGTGTTCCCTGTATAACCACCGGTTAGATAAGTCAACACGGATGTGGTGCCGCTCGGCGCGGTAAGCGTGTACGCGCCACTGCCATTCGTGGTTGTCGATCCGAATGATGTGCCGTTCGCTAAACCGACTACCGTCACCGAACCGAGCGGCGTTGTTCCGTTATAAACGGTGCCGCTGACCGATAGGCCTGGAAGCGGTTCCCAAGTGAATTTCGGATAGGCTCCTGAAGATGCCCTCCATATAGAGGAATTGAAGCCGGAGGGAAGCGATCCACTCTGCAACTGGGCTGTTGTCTGGCCCGTTATGCCATCGCTGATGCACAGATTACAGAAGCCATCACTACCCGATTGCCCGGTGCTTTGCGTATCAAAGTACGAACCATTGATGATGGCATCGTTTTCTCCGACAAGCCCGCCGATGCTTGCTGCTCCGGATCCGGTAGCTGCTACCGATCCTGTTGCTAACGAATTGCTGATTGTTGCGGTGTTGTAATTGATGAGGCCGTTATCGCCAACCAAGCCGCCTATCCAAACGCAGTTATTACAACTTGATGTCGTAGTACCCGATACGGAAGCGGATGAATAAGTATTAGAGATATTTCCGTCGTTTTCGCCAACCAATCCGCCGACGACCGTATTGCCGAGGCCGTTGCCGGCAATGCTTCCGCTAGCATAGGACGCGCTGATACTCCCGTAGTTCTCGCCGACCAATCCGCCCACGGCTGCCCCACTATGGTTACTGGTGACAGATGCATTCTTGATTCCGACATTTCGAATGATGCTGGAAGAACTTGTCTGGGAAAACAAACCCGCTGTCAGGTCACTGTTGTCATTGATCGTTAAATGGTTTATGGTGTGACCCTTTCCGTCGAAAATGCCGCTAAAACCTTGCGTGTCGTCACCCGTGTTTGCTCCATGCGCGATGGGAACAAAGTTGGCAATGGAGCTGGCATCGATATCCGTGTTCAACGCGTACTTGCCGGAAAGATTGCTGTTGATGTTCTGCAGGTCGGTTGCCGTATCCACGGTCATGTACGGGGTGAAAGTGCCGGTTCCCATCGTCACGTTGCCGCTGTAATTTGTGGCCGTGGGATAGCCGGCGGGGTGATAGAAGAGATCTACGTTTCCGCTGCCCGAGAAGTGGACATTACCCGTTCCGTTGAAGATCACCGTGCCGGTTCCGGTAGCGGCATTGTCCGCGTGCAGCGTAAGGCCACCCGCGCCGGCGTTTGAAATAGTCACCCCGGTCTGAACGTTGATGTTTCGATATGCGCTGAGCGTCAAAGAAGCGGCGGAGTTCCAGGAAATGCTGGTCGCGACGTTGATATCGCCATTTCCGGACGCCGTAGTGCCGTAACCGCTGGAACCGCTGGCGTCAGTCGATTCCGTAACGTTAGTGCCGCCGTTCAACGATGTTTGGATGGTGGTTGCGGCGCTGGAATCGATGGTGAGGTCGACGGGATCGACGAGCCATGACCCGCCCGCGCCGGTTTTGATCGAAGTCTTGCCGATATCGACCGTATGGCCGGAGGTCTCGATGGATCCGCCGCGCCCGTCCGCGTTTTGCGCCGAGATGTTGCCGCTTACCTTCGTCGTGCCGCTGTTTGAAACCAACCAGACGTGGCCGTCGCGGGTTGCCGTCCCGGTAGCGCGTATTTCGCCGCCGTTGTTGCCGGCCAAGGCATAGATATTTCCGCCGTTTGCTTTCAGTGCCGCTTGCGCCGCGGCGATTGTGCCCTTGTTCGTTACGTCTCCTGTTCCGGCGCTGACAAAAATTCTCTGATCGCTGCCGGAATCCGCCAGCAATACTCGCTCGCCCGCCGCTATTCCCACAGAGCCGTTCGGGGCTGAAATCGTTCCTGTGTTCGTCACCTTGCCGGCAATCAGGAATACGTTGCCGCCAGTGGAAGAGATGGAGCCCAGGTTTTTAACGACTGCTTGCGATTTCCCGTCAAAAACCAGTGCGCCGCCAGGCAGAAATAAGCTGTTGGGCAGATTCAAGCTCGAGGCGACAAAGTCGCCGCCCGTTTTAACTCTTCCGTTTGGCCCGACAATCACGCCTTGGGGGTTAATCAAATACACAGTGCCGGTGGCTTCGAGCGAGCCCAGAATCAGGCTCATCTGGCTCCCGGTCACGCGGTTCAGCGTTGCGCCGGAGCCGTTCTGAAACAACACGCTGCCGCCCGCGCCGATGGAAAAGCTCCTCCAGTCAATAACGCCGCGATTGGTTGCCTGCCGGATGGTTACTGCGTTGGCGGAGTTCGCGATGGTTCCGGAACCGGCCGTGAACGCACCGCCTGACGGAAGCGTGGGGCCAGCGGCTTCCAGGCCCTGTTGAAACGGGAACGCCACAAGCAATAACGCCGCGAGCGCCCTATGGACACCGCGAAGATGAAACGGAGAGAAGTTCAACGCAACTATTCGCATGATGTTTCGGACTGGTATTGCTACTGAGGAAAGCGGCCGGAGAGCAAGAGGCGTGTTCGCTATTGCTGGCTGCAACCGCGCACGCCTTCCATGAGCCTACAAATAAAACGGCTGAACAAGCGTACTATTGGCGCGACGGGAAAATGCCTTCCACCGCGATAATCCAATTCATGGCGATGTAGGGCTGCATGTTGCCGTGGGCCTGGCTGCCGCCGCTCACGCCGATAGCGTTGGCTGCAAGTGTCGTAGTACCGGCCTGATCGTTATAGATCTGGGTTCGGCCACCACCGCCCAAATAGTTACCGCTCGAAGTGCCTTTATTTTCGCCGCCATCATTCGTCACCATCAGGTGGTTGTGGGCCGGCATTTGATTAGGAAGCAGCGTGACCGTTTCCGAGCCGCCGGTCTCTCCCATGGTGTGAGGCGTCAGCCCGTTGTTGCCCCCGCTCAGCGTAGCGGCCAGCGGCGCGCGTCCGCGCAGATCAGGAAGAGCAAATGTCGTTTGGCCGTTGCCACCATACGTGGTTCCCAGCAAGGCGAAAAGCGCCTGATATTGGGAGATCGGCAGAAGCGAGCCGTCGCAGAACATCCATCCGCGAGGCGCAAAGTTGAAGCAGACAAGCATGAGCTGTCCTAGAATTGGGTCCATTGAAAACCTTTCTATAGAACCAAGTAGTCCCATGCGGGGAAGTTCTACCGAGATGGGGAATTTCTGAGGGGTTCGTGGAAGGTGCTGCTCTGAGCCAGTTCACCCGTGCCGAAAACAATGCTAAGCTCTTCCGGAATGGAGTGAAGCCATGCGTAAGGAGGCAAACGCGGCAGCTCCAGGCAAATTTGCTGAAGCGGTGAATACAGGAAACTACGAATTATTCGGCGATGTGGTAGCAAGTGATTGTGTCGACCACGATGGATCTACTGCCCCCGCCAGTGCCAACGTACCCAATAATATTCCTGCACGCGAGTCATCTGCCCCTCACGCGCGAGTAACGCGGCGTAGAGCATCGTCTTTGCCAGGTGCGATTCGCGTTCGCGCGAAGTTAGGTCGAACGCAATGTTATTCCCACCGATAGAGATCTCGAAATCGGGCTTGATATCCGCAACGCGCGAGTTCAACACAGAGTTTGGAATCGACGCCCGCAGCCACTGATAAGCCTGGCCTTCGTTCTGGAACCATTGATCGACGGTCCGCTGGAGCACTGTCGGGGAAAGTGTGTTGAAGGCTTGAAGCTGCAGTTCGACACGGGGGACCGCGCCAGCCGGGAAACCCATGGCTCGCAAAACGCGTGCCAGTTCCGCATGCAACATGGTCCCGAACGCTGCATTACCCGCGGCTCTCCGTCCGCTTGCACGCAGATTGGTTAGCGCCTGCCGAATGGCCGTTTGAAGATCAATCGCCATCGGGGCCTGCACAGCCTCCTGCTGGACTTGCTGCTGTCCGGCACCTCGCTCCAATTGGGCGAAGATCGCGTCGATCCGCCGTTCGATTCTTTGTTCGCGATCCTGAGCTCTCCACTGCTCTTGCGTCATGGTTCGGGTGCCTGGGGCAGGATTGACTCCTCCGAAATCCGGCGCGGCGGGTTGCGCGGGCACCGCAGCCACCTCGGCCGGGTTTGCTTCGGTGACTTCGATCTCCAATTGGATCGGATTCCTGGGCACTGATTCGAGCGATCCAGCGGCCGCGGCAGGAAGTTCCGGCGCGTTGGCAAGATCGATGGGCGCGGTGAACAAGTCGCCCGGAGGTGCGGAGACCATCGGACTCCGCTCTTCGACCACCGACATCAGTTGATCGCCGATCGCTCCGGTGGATCTCGGCATCGAGTAAAGCGGCTCGGACCCCTCAAGAGCACTGGAGACCAATTTGTTGAGGAGGCTCCGTTGAAGATATCCTTTGATGCCCGTCGCGGGTGCTGGCGGCGTCGCCCCCGGCATGAGTTCCTCGGTAGTCAGCTGCGTGCCCGTTTCTGCGGCCGTGGAAACTTGCGGTTCCGGTTCACCGGGCTGAACTTCAGCAGCGGCTTCGCCTTCAGCCGCCGCTGGAGCGGGAGCTCTGGCAGGCCGCGGCATCAGCTTTGAGAGCGCGCCGACGGGGCCTCCCATGACACCGCCCCATCCACCCGCCTCGATCCACGATAAAGGCCCTCCAATCTGCGCCGCCTGGAACCGGCGCTCTGCTTCCGACGCGGAAAGGTTGGCTGCGAGATAGCTTGTCAGATCTGTGGCAGCCGCACCGGAGAACCCTCCAGAAAACCCGGCTACGGTGCCTTCCACGTACCCGGCCGCCACCGTGCCTTCTTCGAGACCGAGCAGCGTGGACGCGCCGGCGCCGAGTCCTTTACCAAAAAAAGGCAGTGCGACGGCCAGATCGCCGATAGCCCCTTTCACGACATCACTGATATGAAAGCCGGTGTAGTCGTTATAAGAGATGTGTCCCATGCGGTAGGCATGTGCGCGTGCGGCATGGGTGTCCATGTAGCCACCGCTCGCGACGTTACCCAAGCCGTGCATGAACTTGTTGGCCCCCAGACCGATCTTGTTTCCAAACCAGGCAAAATACGACCAGCCGCCTTCCTCCCAATCCTCCGAGGCCGCTTTGCGAATGTCTTCCGCGTTTTCTTCCCAACTCTCTCCCGCCGTCCGATCGGGCATGTTCTCCTTGCGGAAATTGTTCATCGCCTCCATCGCCTGGCTCGAGCGAGTCGACAGGCTCTGGATATTGGCGTTGATCTTGCCGACGAGTTCGGTCTGGTCTTTGTTTCCCGGCATGAGGACGCTGCTCAAGGTGTCGCCGGTTTTCTTCAGGTCCGGTAATACTTCGTGCCACAGCGTCCAGACTTCGTCCTGCGTGTAGTCGGCCGGATCGGCAGCCATCTTGTCCAAGCGCTCGCCGTAGTGCTCGAGCAGGTACTCGGTCTTGGCGTTCAATTCGGCGATTTCGGCAAGCTGGCGAGCGTCGTTCAGCGCGATCAGCGTCCAAAGGTAAGCGCCACGGGTCGAGAGAGGATCGAGAGACGCGAGCGCAAGAGCACCATGATCGTCCCGCAGTTTTTTGAAATTGGCGGTGAACGTCAACTCGCTCGGCGTGTCCACGAGACCATCCGGGTCGGGAAGTTCGACATTCACGAGCGGATTTCCGAGGGGCTCCAGCATCTGGCGGGCGGCTTCGTTGCGCGCAATCTCGGCGATGAATGGCTCGGCATCCGCATGGGTCCGCGCGGCATCGAACAGGCCGGGCAGCAGCGCGCTGAGCAGTTCATCGCGCAAAACGTATTCGGTGCCGGGAGCGAGGAAGTTGCTAAGCGAAGCCTGAGCGAAAAACAATCCTTGCGGGCCGTCATAAGGCAAGCCGCGGCGGAGATGCTCGCGTCGATAAGCGGCATCCTGGAGCATCTGCAGCGAATCGCGATCGAGAGCAACAGCAAGGAACGGATAGTCGGCGAGCGGGTTCTCCGGGATGGGCGTGCAGATCTGATCATCGGCGGAACAGGTCTTGTCGCGGGGCTGACGCCGAAGCTGGTTATCCGGTGAACCCGATTGCTGAACAATGTGCGTGAGTTCGTGCGCGAGGAGCAGACGTCCATCGTACGATCCGGGCTGGTATTCGCCGCTCCCGAACACGATATCGGAGCCGAGCGTATACGCGCGCGCGTTGAGTTGCGCTGCGGAGCGCTCCGCCTCCGGGCCGGTGTGAATGCGGACTCCACCAAAGGTCGCGCCGAAGCGAGATTCAAAGTAGTCGCGCTGTGATGGCGAAAGCGGGGCGGCTGCGGGCGGGTTGGTTGTTTCGGCATCATTCTCGACGACCGGCGGAGACGAGACAACGTTCTGCGCGGTAAGGTCTGCCTCTTGTTCCTCGCGCAATCGTCGCTGCACGGCCTGGTTCCCGGCGTGGTTGAGGGCGCTGGTGCTCTGTGCCTGCGACGAGCCGCGCGGGGCGTCGCCAGGATTAGCCGAAGCCTTTCCGAAATCAAATGAGGGCATGGTAGTGCTTGAAATCGGCAAGCGACGAAGGCTTACCTTGCTTGAACAGTTGGCGGCTCACGGCGCACGCGATTTGACGCATCGTAATGACGCCGCCGTCCTGAGCGGCAAGAAACGCGGCGTCAAGCGCGACGTTGCGGATATCGCCGCCGGTTAACTGGAATTTCGCGGCCAGGAACGAGAAATCGATGGCGTCGTCGAGCGGCGCCTTCTCCGGGAAGATCTCAAGCCAGAGTTTACGCCGGTGCTCCTCATCCGGCGCGGGAAACTCAATGATGTAGTGCAAGCGGCGCATGAATGCCTCGTCAATGTTGCGCCGCAGGTTCGTCGCGAGAATCACGGGGCCGTCATGCTCTTCGAGTTTCTGCAGCAGATACGCAACCTCGATGTTGGCGTAGCGGTCGTGCGCATCGTTCACTTCGGAGCGTTTGCCAAATAATGCATCGGCTTCATCGAAGAAGAGGATCGACTGGCTGCCTCGGGCGGCAGCAAAAACACGGTCAAGATTCTTCTCGGTTTCACCGATGTATTTACTGACGACTCCCGAAAGGTCGATGCGAAAAACTTCAAGTTCGAGATAGTTGCCGATGACGGCAGCAGTCATGGTCTTGCCGGTGCCGGAGGCGCCGGCGAAGAGAACCTTCAGTCCTTTAATGCCGTGGTATTTGCCCGCAAAGCCCCAGTCGTCATAAACGATGTGGCGGTAGCGGATGGCTTCGGCAAGCTCGCGAATCTGACGGAGCGTCGACGCGGGCAAAACCAGGTCCTCCCATGTCTGGCTGCTAACGAGGCGGCGCGCGAAGCCGCTGATCGTGCTTTCGGACTGACTGCGAATGGCGTCGGCAAGATCGGCGAGATTGGGTTCGCGGGTCTCGTTGTTAAGCGCGAGCATGTCGCGGGCATAGGCGGCGGCGCTTGCGATCTGCGAAGGGCCAATGGAATAGCGGGCGGCGAGTTCGAAGGCAAGGACCTCGGGAACCTCGGTGCTCCAGAGTTGCGCGCGGTCGTGATAGCCGGCATCGGGAAAGCGAAGGAGGCGGACTGTGTGCGCGGGGATTACACCGCGCCAGTTGGCGTCGGGCGGAATGACGATCCAGATTGGTGCGACAGGATTCGCGAGCTCCTGAAAGAACCGGCGCGTGCCGGTAGCCGCGAGCACTTCCGGCAATGTGAGCAGACACACGCCGCAGCTTTCAATACGCTGCAGAAGCTTGATTGGCGCGGCTTGGTCGGGCGCGTAAAGATCGATGGTGACGAGGGGGCGTTGCGCGAGGTGACATGCGGTCTCGATCGCCGAGCGGGCATCCTCGAGCGAAGCGGATTCGATCAAGTAGAGCCGCGCTAGTGACGCGGTCGCGGTGAGGACATCGTGATGGCTCGACGTGGCTTTTGGAATCGTGGATTCCGGAGCTAGTCCGGTAAGATGGCGCAGCACGGTCAAAGGAACGGTGAGTTCGCGCGCGAGAAAGCCGTCACCGGATGCGGTTAGCAGGCCAGTGGAGAGAAGCCGGCCTTCCGGAAGAAGAGAGTTGCGGTCGGCTTGCGTGCAGACGCGCAGCGCGAGTTCGACGGTTGGCTTTTTGCGAGAGACGTCGTTCTGCAAGTACGCATAAAGCGTCTCGTATTTGACTTTCAATTCGCGCGCTAACGCAAGTAAGACAACGTCGTGCTCGAACGGCGTGAGTTCGAGCGCCGCCCATTCGGGAGGGTCTTCGGTCTGGCGCGGCAGCTCTTCGAGAATCTCCGAGCCGCCGGCGATGTTTCGTACCAGGGAATCGACCTGTTCATCGCTTACATAGAGGCCGCGGAACTCGTCGAGCGAGAGCTGATATCGAGCGCGGAGACGAAGGATCTCGCGGTGCAGCAGGATATCGAGGCGGCGAAGTTCGCCGTCGAAATAAGTGTCGATTTCGACTGCGCGGTCCATTGGCTTCGATTATGGAGCTTCGGGGTACAGATTGAATGACTTTGCGGCAAGCCAGGAGACGGTGTACTGCCAACGGCAAATACCGGTCATGTTTAGGATCAACTGGAGAGGCGGAGGACCGAGTCGAACGACGAACCGGTCCTCGTATTCTTCGATACTGGCTGGGAAGTCGAGAAAGTTTTCATATAAGTGCCGGAGGCTCGATGTGGAGAAGCCCGGCAGCCGCCATGCGAGTGAACGTGCGATCAGCAGAGCGGGATCTTCCAGCCATCTGTCACGGCTTGAGGAAAGCAGGCGTGGAAGGCGGAGATGGGCCCGGTCAGCCGGCGCTCGATACCGCGAGTTGTCACGCATCAAATCGGAAGTAAGGCACTCCCGGCGAAGCCTGCGGAGCCGGCGTATGGGAATCGTCTCTTGCCAGCGCCGGAAAGATTCGGCCGAGAGAACCGCGTCGACATTGAAAAGCGAACGGATCAGGGGATCTTCAAATGCGCGTATCGCGCGCGCGGCGCCGAGCACTTTGAGCAGAATCCAGAAGCGGATAAGCTGATCGCTTATCGGAAGCGCATCCAGAAACGGGAGCAGGAGGAATACGCCGCCGAACGGCGTGTAGCGGCGCTCCGGAACCTCGGCCATATCCGCACGCTGTTCGAGGAATGGCTCGAAAACACTCCGCGGTGTGCCGAGCAGAGGCTCGATGATGACGAAATCCTCGAGGGCGATCAGGTCACGGAGATCCTGGGGCCGGTTCTGCGCAATATAGTCGATGGCGCGCGCGACTGCTGCCGAATCGAGTTCACGAGCCACCAGAAGCAGCCGGCCGACAGGACGCGCGGCAGGTATCCAGCAGCGTGCCGCGAGCGACACGTGAAGCGCCCACCGGAATTCGCCGGCGCCATCGGGCCCGGGCAGCATAGCAGGGATGGCTGTGATAGGCCCTTCAGGCAGCGTCTTCGCGATCGTATCCCAGATACGCCGGGCATCATTCTCGGAAAGCGCAGCGATGATCGAGCGCAGTTCCAGCGCGCTCATGCGGAGCAGGGCGTCAATGCCCTCGTGGTTTGTACAGACAGCCGTACGGATGCGCGCGGTCGTCGAGAGATAGTCGAGCCCTTCGAAGCGGCCGTGATACCACTTACGCGGACGTCCCGCGGCAGCATCCGTTATGTACGAGCGGAGCAGGTCAGCGTGGCGTTCGAAATGAACGATATCGCCGTCTTCCGGTTCGTCGATGCGGCGAATTACTGCGGCTGCAAGACGGCCGGCCCACGCCTCTGCGAGGGCGTCGTCATTGTGATCAAGGTTGAGGTCAACATCGAAGTGAAGCCGCCGGAATATCCAGATTGACGTATCGTCGCGCGCGGCGGCTATCGTTTGGAGAGTGCGCGAGAGGGCGACGGGCAGCCGCTTCGCGGCGACAGAATCGAGACGCTCGCGTGTCGCGAGTGGGAACGAGTCATCGTGCGGGACGAGATAGCTCGAATGGAATTTGCCGACCGCAATCATTTGCATTTGCCGAGTGTCGCCTGCAAGAGGCTGAACACCGAGGACACCATGCCGATGGCGGTGCGAATGGGCTTGACCGAATGCATGTTCGACGATTCCCACGCGGTACCGATGATGTCGAACCGCTCGCGCTCGACTGCGTCGCGAGGCGAAAGCGCAATCGCCGCACCATCGTTCTTGCCGGAGCAGACCAGGACATCGCCGACGCGTACGCGGCCACGCACTCTGACGGGAGTTTGACCGAGCAACGCAACCCTGGCCTGCCGGATGGACGCCGACATGTTACCGACCACCGCCGGGCGGGTGGAGATCGCGGCGAACTGATGAGCATCCCGCGTGTCGAGGGTGAGTTTGCCATCCACAATGGCGACAACGTCCCCGGGGCCGACCTGCTCATTGGCGGCGAGGGGCAGGCACTCGGCGAAGTCCGCGCCGGTCGTATTGAGGGCAACACCTACGCCGTTGCCTTCAATGGCACCGACCGCGCCTGAGCCCGAAAAGAACGTGATGAAATTGTTGTCGGCCAGCGCCGGAGACGCGCCGAGCTTGAGTGCAAGGACGTCGGCGTTAGCACTGGCCGCGTTTTCAATAATCGCCACATGCTTCGTGATGTCGCCGCCAGGACCGGACTGCGCATCGACCACGTGGAGCTTGCAGGTCGGCGATGAGATGCCGATGCCGACGCCGCCATCGCCTGGGAAGGAGTTCATGGCGATGTTGTTGTTGCCGGCGCCGCCACTCGCACGGATAAACACGCTGTTGGTTTCGGAGTGCAGATCGACGGAGCTGCCGTCGGTGCGAAGGTCGATGTGCTTGCCGCCGCCTTCGAGCCGGATGCGATCGCCGACAACGTGCAGCTGGACGGCCGGAGCCGCTGTATTGATGCCAACGTTACCGGCGGCTTGAATGGTCATGCGTGTGACGTTAACGCCGGAGCGGAAGACAAGGTCGTGGTTCGTCATCGTGGAAATGATGCCGCCGCTCGCATCGGCGCCGATCAGTACTTCATGCGTACCGCCGTCTGCAAGAACATTAAGGTACGTGCCGGCGCTGCCGGCGATGGTAACGGCGCGATTCGGCGATGTTGTGTTGATGCCGACGCGGCCCTGATCATCGATGGCGATTCGCGGGGTATTATCGGCACTGGATAGATAGAGGCCCGGACCCGGTGCGGAGTTCGAGAACACGCGGCCCTTCTGCACACCGTTCTTGTCCTGGAAGACGAGGTCACCGGCATCATCAGCAGCGGCCTTCATCACGAGGTCGCCGTCGTTGATTTCAAGCTTCGCGGACGGAGCCGCGGTGCCGATGCCAACGCGCCCGTCGTCGCGTACCGCGAATTTCGGAACGAAGCCACCGCCCGTCTCAGGACCCACTTCGAGGCGGTTGTCTCCAGCCTCTGCCGAGCCAATACGAAGTTGTAGAGAGCGTCCCACGGCAGCGCCCGCACGGCGGATCTCGAGGGGAATGCCTTCATCCTGGCCGAGCGCATTGACGAGTACGGCTTTTGAACCGAAGAGCCGCGCGTTCCCCTGAACGCGAAGGTCGCCTTCCACCCATACGAGGTCGGCCGATGCAACGAGCGACGCAGCCGTGGTGCGGTTCTTGAGCCGCAGCGTCCCTTCGGGAGCGTGAATTGCCGCAGCGACAGAGCCGATCAGAACGCGGAATGCGGCGGCCTTATCTTTATCAGCCGGTAGAATCTTCTTAAACGCGCCCGGCTGCGCCGCAATGGGATTAGGACGCCAGCGGACGTATCCCAAAGGCACAAGCCACCTTGACTTCGCGCCGGCAGACGGGAACGTCTGAAAGGGAATCGATGCATCCGGGATCAGCGCGTCGGCAGGATCGAACGCATGGAAGGCTTCCTCGGCTTTGACGCTCGAGCCCGCCACGATGATGTTGTCGCGCATGGCCGCGTCATCGCGGGGGCCGATTTCGATGGTGTAAGACTCGAGCGCGCGGGCGAAATCGTTTCCCGGCGTGCAGGAGGCGAAGCCGGGAGCGGGCTCCTGGGTGGGTATCTCCCGATAGCGAATCCAAACCTCCACGAGACGGCCCGCGGGTTCGTCGATCAGCGGATCGTAGACAAACGACTTGAACAGGTCGGCGGGAATGCTCGCCGGGTTAAGCAGCACGATGGGCCGCCCGAAGCCGTCCCAAGCAAAACCGGGCTGAATGAAGTCGAGCACTTCCCCGCCCGGACCGTCAATCTCCTTGATGCCGAGTCCGACTGCGATGCCCCAGGTATGAGCGCCGAGCGCATGCCGCGCGGCGGCAAGACGCGAGTATTCGAGTGCGGCGGTCAGATCTTCGGCACCGAGAAATTGTCCTTCGAAAAATTGTGGACGCAAGAGCTGGTTTGCCGGCATCGATGACTCCTATGAATTCTTCTGGCGCAGCGCGCGGACGAGGCCATCGATCGTCATCTGCTGCTTGTCGAGAGTCTGCTGAAGCTCGCTGATCTGGCTCTTCAGCGCATCGATCTGCGAGTCTTGCTCTTTTTCGCGTCTCACATCTCCTGCAGCAGCGTCACCGCCCGCGCGCATGAAGGCGGCAATCGCTTCCGATGGAATGGCGGCAGCAAGAATGGGCGCGAGGAGGTCGTCGGCAATGGCAACCGCGAGCGGATTTTCCAGATCGAGCTTTTGAAGAAACGGCGTACCGTTCGCGTCGTTCAGGCCTGCCGCGGCGTAAGCGACAGCCTCCACCCCGCCCGGAGCGGAGGAAGTGAACCGAGTGAAAGAGCGGAGAGCAATGGCCGACAGAACGCCACTATCCCTATCCGGCGCCGCATTTCCCAAATGGGAGCGGCTGAAATCGGCTTTGACGCCTGCTGTGAGATTGCCCTCGCGAGCAGGGAGCACAGCGCAGCAGACCCGCTCCAGTGCCTTACGCAGGTTGCGGACATAAGGCAGAAAAGAAAGCCAGTATTGAAGGTTCGGGAACGTGGTGAGGAACTTGCGTCCTTCGAGGTTGCAGATACGCAGCACCTGGCAATCCTTAAGGCGGACGGTGAGCGTAGCGAGTGGTACACAGTTGGCGAGAGTGGGATCGGGGCACGGCGGCAGCAGAGCCGAGCACAGGCAGCCGCGCAGGTACTCAATGATGACGGGCACAAAAAGCTGGAGCGTTTGTACGAGATATTGCTCAGGCGAGATTGCCGAGGGCGGACAAGGCACGGTTAGCTTGTCGAAGATCGCGCAGTTCGTTCCGGGGTTCTTACGGAACACGTTGATGAGCGCCGTGCGAAGGTCGGCGCAATACTTCTGCGCTGCGGCCATCGTGAGATTCGCGCCCGTTGGCGGCGCGGGAAGCGCTGCGGTGAAATCGGCAAGACATGCCAGGAATCGGTCGAACATCGCACCCCGCGGCTGCTCACGAGTTTCCACGGGCGCCGGATATGCGACGAATTTGAAGGTCTCGCAGACGGTCACGGGTTCACATTGTGTAGATGCGGGACGGAGCCAGGTTTTGGTCGCTTTCGATCCACAGCTACAAGCGCCATGCGATCCACAGCCGCACTTAGGCGCGCAGGCGCCGGTGGAGCGCAGCGCGGGTACGCCGCGCGACAGGGTTTCGTCATAGCAGACGGCCAGAATCCATTGCTGCTCGGCCTGTTCGCACACGGCCGGGATCGGGCGCGGCGGAAAGCAGTTGTCGGGCTCGGGAGTGCAGCATCCCGTGATGAGTTCGCAGATATCAACTGTCTGATCCACGCAGAGTATGATGTCGTCGCCACAGGGGCTGAGCGCATACCCGCCGCGCACGATGACCTGATTGCCGCACGGGTTGCAGACAACCTCCATTCCGCAACCAACTCCCCAGCCGTGGATGTAGCGATTGTGGAGCTTGTTCTTCGCGACGATGTAGTTCTCGAGGCGGTTCAGGTCGGCCTCGGTAAGGAGCTGACCAGCGAAGAAGCGAGGGCGGCAGAGACACTCGAGTCCGCCGCACACGGGACACGGGATGCAGGGATCGGTGGTAGCCGGCTTACCGGTTGCCGCGGTCACCAAGCTGGAGTAAGTCATGGTGGGAGTCATCGGTCAGTCCTCCTTTTGGCGGATGGGCGTTTCGCGGCGGCTTCCTCAGCGGAAGGTGCAACGGAAATAATGCTGGCTTCCTTAAGAAAGAACCAACTTTCAAAGCTTCCGCCCTGAGCGAGATTACCGGATGGGTTCTTGCCGCCGCTGATCCAGGCGGGGTCGCGCTGGTTGATGGCGGACCCGACGCAGGCGCCAATGTTTTCGGCATCGAGAACAAGATTTTCTTTGAAGGTTTTTCCCGTGTAAATGAAATCGCCTTTCAGGGTCACGCGCAGAACTGGGCGATCGAGTTGCAAGCCCTCGGGCGGCGGCGGTGGATTCGTGTTGTTGAACGCGTCCCACCAGCTCGTGAGGTCGGTGTTGAAGAATTCCTTATAAGGAACAAACGCCCACCCCGACGCGGCAGCCTCACCGGTGTGCGGCGTAGTCTGCGGACCTACGTCGAGAAGGAACCCATACAGGTGGACGACGGTATAACGGCCAGTGAAGAGCTTTCCATCAATCATCTGAGGAAAGGCGATGTCTACCAGGAACGTCTGCCTGCCGATACCCTGCAGCTCAGGCCGGTTGAAGTAGATCGTCAATGTCGGCGCTCCGCGGCTCAGGATCTCTTTTGGGTGCGCGTCGTAATCGTTGGCGGACTGGAACTTGCCAAAGTCGACAAGGCCGTCGTGGGGCCAATTGATGTCGAGAATCTTCGGAAGGTCTTTGTCGAATCCGACACCTGGATCTCCCTTCGGACCAGGATCGCCTTTCGGACCCGGATCTCCTTTCGGCCCGGGTTTGCCGGCATTCGCGGAGACGCACTCGACCACATTAAGCAGCGTCTGGACGCTAGGCAGGATCCTCCGTCCCTTGCGATTGTCAATGCGCGCGATGTGCGCGGTGGCATCCGCAATGGGATCAGCCGGGGGGACGGATTGATCGAGAATTCGGTCGCCCGCATGGTAGTTCTCAACCGTCGCCACAACAACGCAGTTCGCGGTATCGCAGGTGCAGCATTTGCCGTTGAGGAGATCAAGGCAGTTGGTTTCCGTGACCTCGATGATGGCCACTCCACCGTCGCCGGCGACGGCTGTATCGCCGGTCCAAGGGATGTACAGGCCGCCGTCAACCGGCACGGGCTGCGTCGAACCGGCCGCGAGCGCGAACGGCGGCATCGCCGAGCCAGGCTGGTCGAGCCACAGCATCGAGAGATTGACAGCTTGGAGAAACGCGTCGGTGCCGTCGCGTTCAACGACCCAGGCAATGCCGCCATCTGCGGACACGGCCATCGACTCGGGAGGATGATCGAGGGCGACCGTGTGAACGGTGGCGGAGCCCGGTTCAAAAAGCGACAGGTTCTTCTCGGAGCGCGCGGTGACGGCCAGGCGGTCAGGACCGGGAAAGCGGACAACGGCGAGAGCATCGAGGGTGAGTGTCCCGGGCGGCACGTTGATGGGCGGTGCCGCCGTCTTCGCAGCGAGATCGGCCACCTGGATCCGGTGCGCCGACGATTCGATGGCATATGCCTTGTCGCTTGCCGTACCGATTGCGAGACTTTGAAGGCCAGGCGCTAATGTGATGTCGTCCGGTGCGGCGGGAGTGCCGGTGGTGCTGTCGATATCGGTCTGCCACGAAACCATGTGTCCGGAATCACTGAGGAGAGCCACGACGCGCCCACCCGCTGTTACGCCAAGCTCGATCCCGGCGGCGGAGCCTGCAATCGAGAGCGTCCGAAACGCGCCTGCGGCAATTGCCGCGGTGTCGTAGAGGAGCAGATCTCGTGGGCTGTTATCGGCGACGACATAGAGCCGCTGGCCGTCATTCGAAACTGCGATCTCGATCGCTTTGCGGCCGGCGGGCAGCGGGACGGGTGCAAGTACGCTGTGATTATCGGTTCGAACCGGGAAGACGACGCCTTCCGCGGTAAGCACATACAGACGCTGCGTTGCCTGGTGCACGACGGCCTTCTGCGCGTGCGCGATGTTGACGCTGTTGCGCCACTCGAGCTTGGGGAAGTGGTTGTGTGGCGCGGCAGCGGGCGGATCGACGACCAGACCCGGCTCCCAGGATTCGAGGATGCGGTTCGGCGCGCATTGCGTGTCGTCGCAGGCGCAGTCATCATAAAGGACAGGAATCTTTTCAGTCGGGCACTCTCGATAACGGACGCAGATTTGGATCGTATGAGGCTTGGTGTCCGCCTTCAGCGCTTCGTAGCCTTCGAGCGTCGTGATGTCGACAAGCTCGATCTGGCGGACGACGATGTCGTGGCCGCAGCAATCGAGCGCCGCGCCCGGCTCGATCTGAACAATGCGGTTCTGGCACGCGGGGTTGGGGTGCTGGATGACATTTAGACCGCAAACGACACCCCAGCCGTGGAGCCGTTGATCGTGATGGCGCAATTTGTCGATGTGGTAGGTCTGCTCGTCACGGAAATCGCGCTCGACCAGAAGTTTTCCGGTGAAGTAGTGATTGCGCGAGAACGGGCCGATGGCACAGTCAGGGCAGGTATCTTTACAGGTGCAGTTGTGTGTTGAGTGCATCAGCGGCCTCCTGGTTACAGAACGATTTGGACATTCGGTTTTCTCGCGATAACGGAGTTCAGTCCGATCGAGGACTGAACTCCGATTCGGAACTTGGGCCGGACGAATTCGACTTCATATTTCGTGTGAGCCGGGCTTTCGGAACGCAGCAGGTTTAGCAAAGAACGGCGAAGCGCGTCCGAGTCTTCGAGACGGCCGGGAACGAAGACGGTGAAGCGATGCGCTGTGTAGTGAAAGGGATCGCGCAACGGATCATTCGAAGTGACCAGTTGTGTCCCGCCGATTTGGGCGCCTTCATTCAATTGACTGCGGTTGACGATTCGGCGGCCCCACAGAACGGAGCAGTCACCAAGGCGGCCATTATCGGAAAACAGCCACCTTCGGATCTGAAAATGTTCCAGGATCAATTCGGGAGCCGGCATACAGCATGGGCGCTCCGGTGTAGGCGGGCAGGTTGGACGCCCTGGACAGTTGCAAAGGCAATTGTCGCCACAACCGTTCGGTTCCTGCGCTACGAATTTCCAGCCGATGAAATCGAGCATTTGGCGGCGTAGGTTGTCGCGAGTGCCGCGGCAGCGCAGCGTTTCGCCGGCATCGGCGAGGATGCGGCGGCGTTGCTCCTCGGGAAGTTGACGGTCCAGCCGCACGCCGATCCACGAAGCGAGCCAGGGAAGAAAATCGGCTGGCGTGGCGCGTGGGTCAAAGTAGCGGGCCTGCTCATCAAGCGTCCTTTCCACCGACCGGAAGGTTGTGTCGAAGATCGACAGGAAACGATCCAGGAAGTCGGCGCTGACAGGGTCCTCACCGAAAACACCCGGCAGGTATCGCCGCAAGCTGATGCGCGGAAATTCGATACGCGCTCCGTCAATCTGAGGCGAGAAAAAGCCGTCGCCTCCGAGGTCGAGTTTGAGCCAGAGATAGCGTCCAGGCGGGCTTTGGATCAGGCAGTCCCAATCGCCATCGGCCTGCGTGTCGGGCGCGGGGTGCGTGCGCCAGGGTAGATCGGGAAGCGTGATTTGGGCGTCAGGCAGCACGGCTTCGGACGTGTAGGTGCTGACGCCCACCCGGCATCCGCGCGGGATCTTGCCAGTGAGGATAATACGATGCCATTGGCATTGATAGATGCGGCTGTCGAAGGGGCCGCTGATCAGAGTGCCGTCGGTGTAGAGCTGGACCGGAAGCGGCGGCAGCGGCGTCAGGATGGGGTTGCCGTCAAGATCGAACGGCGGACCGCCCGCAGACGGGCACATGCCGGACGTGTTGAGACGCCCCGCAGCATCGATCGGAAACGGAAGCGGCGCGAAGTTCCTAGCAATAGCGGCCGGGCTTGTCGCATCCGGCAAAAGATTGCCATCGGAATCGAGAACGGCAGCGCCGGGCTGGTCGTCACGAATGACGTAGATGCGCCCTTCGCAGTCCGAAGCGACGTGGCGAGCGATGCCAAGTCCGGCTACGAACTTGTGATGCCGACCGGAAATGGAGAATCGGTGGACGCCGCCATTGGCGGGGTCGGCGACCCAGACACGATGCCGAGCGTCGACCGTAATTCCTGAAGGCTGCCATGGATTCGCGAGTCCCTTGGGCGAAAGCCATTCCGCGTGCGGATGAAGAGCTGGAAGCGTGCGGACATCGACCGAACTTCCCGTCGCGATAAAGAGCAGATCTTTGCAGAGTGCGAGCGCGGGACGCTGTCCGTAGGCGCGATGGTAACAAGGAACGGAATCGAAGCTGCACGCGCACGGATCGAAGCGCTTGATATAGCCGCCGGCCGAGGCCAACCAGATCTCGCAGGCGGAATTGATGGCGACGTTCGCAGGCGGGACAAGTCCGCCGAGACTGCCGGACGGTTCCGTAAGATCGCGGGCGGCTCCGGGCAGAAGCGCAAGCGCAAGTTTGTCCGTCATGGTGACACCTCGCGCGTCCAGCACACGCCAACCAAGTGCGCCGCCTAGCAAGGTAAACGTCGGATCGTGCGGCGGGCGCGGGATCGAAGGGAGTAATGCCGCAGGGATCATTGATCCTCCGAGAAGTCGTATGCGGTGACGACTTGGTGCACGCCGGAGAAGAGCAGCGTCACGGCGGGAATCGGAATGTTTGTGCAGTCGGGCGCAGTTTCGCCATCGACTGTGATTGCGACGCTGTCAACACGCTCCACTCCGGGCACGGAAAGCAGGCGCTGATACACACGAGAGAAAAATATCGTGCCGCCGAATGGCCAGCCCAGCCCGTCTTCGCCGCCGCGGAGGGGGTGGAAGTACTCAGTCAGTGCGTCCTGCGCAGCTTCCGTAACGGCGGCGAGATCCGCAAGTGGAGACACGGTGAGGTGGACTTCCGTATCGATGCGAACGTACGAGGGCGGGATGACGTACAGCTCTGTTGTGAGCAGCCGCCGTTGATTGAGATAAGCGCAAACGAGCCGGATGGTAGCTTCACTCGGCAGCGGGTTGGGTTGATCATTGTCCGGTACAACGATCACCGTCACAACACCCGGAATCTTCGTGCCGGGAAAGCGCGGATGGTAGAGCGGCAGTGCCTTGGCACGGCGCACGTTGCCGGACTGGCGGGCCAACTCTTCGAAGTCCGAACCGGTGACGGCGCGGCCGTTTGAGCGCAGCACGGAAGCAGCACGCTGCTTGGCGTCTTCGATCGACTGCTCGTCGGTGCCGCCCACGGCCGGCTGGAGATTTGAGATCTTTCCGTCGTCGATGCCGATGACCGAGACGAGCGGCGTCTTGATCGCACCAGCCGCGACGTTACCGTTTTTGCCGCCACCTGAGCGATAGACCCGTGCAACCACATTCGAGCCGGCATTATCGACATTCGCAGTGGGGATCGCGCCATGGACGCCGTCGCCGAATCGGATCTCCCCATTGGTTGCGTTCAGCACGTAAACCTGATCGTGCGGGCCGGAACTGAAGAAGTCATCGACGCGTTTCCAGACGGTGAAGCCGGTGCCCTCGTCGACTTCGAGCGAAAGCGAGTCCATCAGGACGGGCGCATGAATCAGGCGGAACGTCTGGTTCGGTTCACCGGTCGATCCACCAAGGACTTCATCGCGCGAGGTTTGGGCCTGAATAACCCCAACGGTGTTCGTGCGGAGCGCCAGAATACGCGGCACGCGATCGAAAGCAGCGCGCGTCAACCGTGCGCGGATCCAATAAAGGGTCGCAGCGACTGTACCGGCCGTTGTTTTCGCCATCAGCCCGGCAGCGGGCGCTTTCAGATAAACATGCCCGGATTTAAGGAAGCCGTCCGTTTCGTCTTTGAGCAGCGTGAGCGTACGCCAAGACGAGCCGCTCCAATATTCCCAGGAGATCGTGGACGTTGTTAGCGGAAGGTTGAGGGAGCCTCCGCAACTGGTAAAGGTGTCGGGCGATTGCTTTTCTTCGGCAAAGATGGCGATGTTGATCTCAACTTCGGGGAAGGCGTCATTCAGATCGAAGCCGATCATCAGCGCGCTACCTTCAGCAGCAGCGGGTCCGAACGGCTCATAGCCCTGGTTGCCCGCTTCATTGATCGAAGTGACATTGAAAAACGAATAGCCGTCGAGCACTTGAACGGCGGCAATTGTCGCTTTCAGGGCAACCAGTTCCCGCGTGGTCTCGAACACGATAGGCGGGTCGCCTCCGACGCTTTCGGTAGCCACCGGTGTACCGGCGGGAACAGAAACCCAGGTCTTCGGAGCACTTGTTTTAACGGGAAATGTGACTTCGGCACTGGCTGGCTGCGAAGGCTGGAGCTCAATCCCGATCAGTTGCAGAAACTTGAGGTAGTTGAGTTCAGGGACAAGGCCGATGCGGTAGAGAAGAAGATCAGTCATCCAGGCGAACAGTTGCGCCAGGGTGATGCCAGGATCGGAATCGTTGAAGTCGGTCCATTCGGGGCTGTAGCGCGGGATACGCGTGCGCACTTCCGCGAGAATGTCGTCGAAGCGCCGGTTGTCGATAACGGGAAGGAAGCTTTCAATCGGCATGGCTAGTCTGCTTCCTTGATGTAAAACGGATACACAAGATTGCCCGTGGCCTGATTCGCCCGGATCTGGTAAGCAACACGAATGAGCAGGAGGTTGGGCTGACCTTCGGCAGTGTCGACATCGATCGAGAGCACGTCGATGCGCGGCTCGTATGCTACGAGACCTTCCCGGACGGCGGCTTCGACGGAGGCAAGTGTCAATTCGTTGTTCGGCTCGAATACGAGGTCGTGGATGCCGCACCCGAAATCCGGAAGCATGAGTCGCTCGCCTTTCGCGGTGCTCAGAATCAGGTAGATCGATTCTTCGACCCGCCGCTCGTAGGCAGCGCGCGCGAAGCCTCCGCCGGGAGCGATCTGCGGCGGGAACTTCCACCCGGACCCGAGAGTTGCGCGATTGAGTGTGCCGGCCATGATTTAGTTCACGTGTCCCTAGCTCACCGTTATGACGGACTCCTGGACCGAGGACAGCCCGCGGCGGCTGACGCCGGTCATGTAGAAGTGATGGAGGCCTGTACCGAGCGCGATGAGGTACGCGGCGCTCAGCGTCAGAGTGACAACCAGTGTTGGAGTGTCCCATGCACCGCCGGCAGGCACAACAATCGCGCCGGCCGGATCGCCTTTTGTAAGGTCGGCATGGCTGGAACTCGGCGGTTCGCTCACGCGCGTGAGAACCCATTGCGACGGAAAGGCGCCGGCGAGCGTGAACGTCACAGGGATTGCAGGCACCGGGGTTGCGAGGACAAAAGCAGCCGTGAGCGGTGCGGCAACAACGACGGGTGCAACGGTGTCTGCAAGTTCCGGACTCAACGCGGCCGGTTCAGCACCATTCGCAATCGGCGCGGGCGTGCTGTTGTCGACCGTATGATGATGCTCGGCAATGAGCAGCGGCAGTCCGGTTAGAGTCTGGTTGAAGTCGGTTTCGAGAATCGCGTTGGCGCCGGCGATTGTGGTCGCATTCAGCTTCATCGAGCGCAGCGTGTAGCCGACACAGGGAGGCAGAAAGGGACATGTGAGCGTGCCTGAGTCGCCTTCACGCAGTGCGATGCCGCCTTCAATGCTCCAGATAGGCATCGCCGGGATGCTGGTGCCGACGCCGCCATGTGGGCAAAAGACCGTTGCGTTTGTGGTCATGATCCTTGGCATATGCGTTATGTGATTTGGACTTGCCCGGCTTTTAGCGCCAGGATGCGTCCGCCTCCATGCAGTTCGATGGATTGCTGGGCATCGTCGATGACAACCGTTTGGCCGCTGCTCGATTTGATCTCGATCTTTTCGCCGCCGGAATTGTCGTCGAGAGTGATCCGGTGACCGCTGACCGTTACGATCACACGCCGGTTGCGGTCGGATTCCGGAGGGACATCGGAGCCGTTCCAAAGAAAACCGAGAACGAACGGATGTTCGAAGTCACCCTGCTCAAACGCAACAAGCACTTCGTCGCCTACTTCGGGCGAAAAGAACAGGCCGCGCGAGGCGCCGGCCATGGGAGCGGCAATCGGAGCCCAGGCGCTCTGCGGCGAGCCTGGCAGCCACGGAAACTCGAGCAGGATGCGACCTTCGCCGAGCGGGTCTGCGGTATTGATGACCAGGCCAATTACGACGCCCGGATGGAGGTTCATCGCACCCTCCCCGGATCGTCGCGTTGCGCCTTGAATTTCGTGATGTAGCCGTTGTCGTTAATCGTGTGTTCGGTTTCGGTGATGAAGTAAAGGCCGCTGAACCGCGCGCCGACCTTCAGAATCTCGACGTGGAGGCCGGCGCGAAGATCAGGTAGTCCGATGGTCGTGCCTTCGCATTTCACGAACTCATGCTGTGCGTTATTGAGAATTGCTAGTGCGCGCTCATGAGCCTCACGCGAACTGAATACGGGCTCGGTGACAACGATCTCCTCGCGCGGGTCACACTGCTGCATCAGGCGATGAATGTCGCGATTGCAGCGGATACGCGCATCGTCCAGCGTGACGCGCTCAACGATGGGCTTTTTTGTACGGCGGTTCCAACCGTTTACTGTCACCGAAGCCACCTGTGTGGCATTCGTCATCTTCGGTTTGAATTCGATGAGCGAGCGGCCCCAGTGAAGCTGAAACGTCACGTCTCGGAGAGCAGGGTTATTGCTGTCGGGCGGCCCGAAATAAAGACTGCCGGGTGTTTTACCGGAAGGATCCGGACGGAGCACGACAACATAGCTGCGGCGGCGGGCCCGGTTCAGCAGGAAATCGATGTCGTACTGATTATTTTCGGCGACGTAGTCGATGGGAACTTCGGCATTGCGTGCGTTCTCATCGATCTTGATGGACACGGGAAAACGGGGGCCGCCACGCGGGTCGCGCAACGTGTTGAGATTCAGCGCAATGTCGCTGTCGCGCAACCCAGGCCATGCGTAAGTGTACTGGCGGGTCCGAAGTTTGTGAAGAATGTTGAGGCCGCTGACATTCAGGACGGGCGCCGTGGAGGCGCTGAACACCGGACCGATGCTGGTGAAGTTACCCTTCAGCATCAAAGTGAGTTCACCGACGTAGCCCATGCGGATCTCGACTTCCTTGCCGCACGGGGCGAATAACTGGTACAACGCGGCATCGCTACCCGCGGGCGGATTTGCCTGCGTAAGTTCGGCCATCGTCTCCTGGCCTACATACTTGAAGCGATTGCGGTCGGCGTCCCAGTTGTTGATAGCCAGATCGAAGCCGTCGATCTGCTTGATGTTGTCGTGATAGGTGATGCTGGTGACATCGCGCAGCACATCTCTCGGCAGTCCTACGCCGGCGATGCGTACTTCGAAACGCGGCGTATAGAACGCCTCTTGAAGTTGTGCTTCTTGTCCTAAAGTCACCACGCCCATACATCAGTCCAGTGGCGGAAGCGTCAGAAAGGTTCCGGCTTGAAGACGGCGCGGATCTTCGATGCCGTTCGCCCCCGCGATGACGCGCCAGTCTCCGGGCCGCCGGTAGTGGTCGCCCGCGACGGAAGAAAGAGTCTCGTCGCTGCGCAGAACGCGGACCTGAGTCTTGTCCGGAGAATTTAGTCCTAATTGGTTGAGCTGTTGCGTGAGCGGCTTGTATTCGCGAAGCTTGAGCACCGCCGTGGCGCGGAGCGGGACGCCTCTCGGGCTGAAAAGCGTGTACTTGTGGACGACCTGTTCCACCAGGCAGCGGAAGCCGTGTCGCGCCTGGTTGCCGGCTTGAAGCGGCATGTCATGGCCAGGGAATCCGCGGCCCCATTTGAACTCGCAGACCGGAGGCGCGTGGGAATCCGGATCAACCTTGGTCAGTGCATAGACCTGGTCGATCAGCGTCGTCACTGCCTTTACTCTGAGCTTGTTGCCCATTCCGGAGTCG
Source organism: Bryobacteraceae bacterium (assembly GCA_036557345.1). Taxonomy (GTDB): domain Bacteria; phylum Acidobacteriota; class Terriglobia; order Bryobacterales; family Bryobacteraceae; genus Bog-105. Next base: position 19,643 of record DATBHS010000049.1, on the reverse strand, counting down.
GTTGTATCGAAGAACAGCGTTAGGGAAAGCGTTTCGTTCTGACCTCGAATAAACTGCAGGAGCGGCGAATCGAGGCCAGGAATCGTGATCTCGGCAATATGTACGCTGCGGGTAAACTCGAGTTCGGACGGGTTGTACTGGAAATCGATGCGCTGCGGCCCTCGGCGCCACGCGACATCGATATGACCTTTGAGCGGCGCGGCCACGCTACTCCTCCCGCTCCTGTGCGTCGCGAACGCCGGTGCCGACGCGGCGCTCTTCCTCGAGATCCTTTTCGCGTGACCTCCGTGCGTCGAGGATGGCGATAACGGCCCGCACAATTGACTCAGCTTGTGGCGCGGCTCTATCCATCACGCGAACAGTGCTCGTTATTTCTCCGATTTCGACGTCCATTACGTAAGAATTCCTCCTCCTACGAGTTGGCTCGCCACGAGTCCGGCACCTGCCGCTCCGAGTCCGACGAACGGAACCTGGTAGATGCCTTCGTGCGTAATCGTCATCTGCTCGATCGCCACCGAGCTTTGCTGCGCGTTCATTGTGGGACCGGTGTACTTCGCAGGCAAGCCGCGGCGGAAGTACCAGATATTGTTTGGGACATGAAGATCGCTGAGGAGGATGATGAGGCCATCGCGGCGCTTGCCCTTCCCTTCGACAAAGCTGTAGCTCCAGTCCCACAGTGAAGTCAGAGCGCCGACTCCTTTTTTGAGCGTGATCTGGCCCCACTCGCTGCGCGTCGGGAAATGAAGAACCTCGCTGTTGCGTCCGCCCTCTCGGACATCCTCCATGGTGAGCGAAAGGTCCAGGCCGCTGCATTCCTGAAAGCCACCTATCGCAAGGTCGCCGATGGCGGAAAAGATGATCGACTTCGCGAGAGCGCCGCCGCTGGACGTATCGAGCAGGCTGACGACGAAGTTGTAGCCCATGGTGGGCATGGGCGAAATACCGGCCAGCCGAAGCAGTCCCATCTACGCGCCTCCTGTTCGCTCGCCGACTTCCCGGACTTCGAACTCGTTGCCGGAGCGGCCAACTCGAAGCACGATGAACTCAAATGGTTGGGAGGGCGCGACGCCAACCAGGCAAAGCAGCCGGCCGTTATCGCGCTCCCGAGGCGGGTTGGTCTCGCTATCGCACTTAACAAAGAATGCTTCCGTTATGCTTTCGCCAACTAGCGCGCCGGCTTGCCAGATCGAGATGAGAAAGCTTGCGATCGCCAGCCGGATCTTGGCCCAGGTGAGTTCGTCATTGGGCTCGAAAGCGGCCCATTGCAGCGAGAGATAGAGCGCACGCTCGATCATGATGAGCAGTCGTCGGACATTGACGAAGCGCCAGTCGGTGTCACTCGAGACCGTGCGCGCACCCATAATGCGGATATGCCGTCCGGGAGTGCTGCGAATCACGTTGATGCCGGCGGTATTGAACAGACCGTGGAGTTCGTTGCCCACGGGCGAGGTGACGTCCTGCACCCATTCGAGCGGGCTGTTGGCGGGCGCCTTGTGCACACCCGTCTCGAGATCGGAGCGGGCATATTGGCCGGCGACGTGCCCGCTTGGCGGGATGTCCCGCACCGCTCCGGCATCTTCTCGAAGCGGATCGACGACGCGGACCCATGGATAGTAGAGCGCGGCATATTTCGAATCCAAGCGCTGACGCCACGCTTCGGCCGCGGCGGGGCCTATCGTTGGGTCCGTCACCGTGCTGTACGGCGTTTCAAGGATGGCAATGCGGCTCGCGAGCAGTTCGCACTGGCTGATCATCGCGGCTTGTGCGCGATACACATCGCTGTCGGAGAAGATCGGCGGAAGTTCAAACGATGTCTCAACCGTGACGAGCGGCGGCTGGGGAGGATCGAGACATGGATCGGGCGAGCAGCGGAAAGGCGGCACCGTCTCGGGCGGTGGAATTGGATGAATGTGAATGTCGGGGATCGCGATGACGCTGATCTCGTCGATTGGGCCCAACGTCTCGAGGCCCCGGAACTTCACCGCACGGACGAAATCGTCGTCACTAGGATCGATGGGCGCACCGATGAAGTCATCCACAGCGAGAAGGGCGAGTCCGTCGGCGCCGCCGATCAAACGGAATGAGTCGCCCCGTAGATCAAGTGCATCCACCTGGTTGTCCCGCGGCCGCAGCTCGACAAATACGACCGGCGCCGGCGCGGGCAGCAGGATATTGCGGACCGCGGGATCCGTTGGATCGACCGGAGGGGCGAACACGCGCGGGCCGTACAGGTCGTTCTCGCGGATCAGCGACAGTCCTTCGCGGATCATCAGCAGTTGGCCGGTCTGGAAGACGGCAAGCGCGTACTCGACGCTTTCAATCAGCAGCGGCAGATCCGGGTTAATGCCTATGAGCGGAGCATCATATAAGAGCCGCGACTCCGGATCGGGATGCAGCCAGTAGATTCGACCCGCTGGTGCGTCAACCAGCGAAATGACACGGTTCGCGGCCGCGACGCCATTTTGCCAAATGCGGATCTGGGTAGCACGTGAGAATCCGGCAATCGTAGCGACTTGCGCCGAGACAGCATCGAATTTCCTGGGCGCGACCATGCATTGCGCACGGTTCGTTTCCCCGAACCGAAGGCTGAGATTGTTTCCCCACACGCCAGGGCTCGATGCATCGATTCGCCATACGTCGCGGGCGGGATCGCTCAGGATCGCGGACGCGCTGGCGCAGCCGCCTAGAGGGTCGCGAGAGGCGACCCGGGTCACCCAGCACCGGCGGCCGCCGTTCTCAAAGAAGCCGCGCACCGCATAAGCCAGATAGCCGATTCCGGTGAAGCCACCGAAGTGAGCTTCAAACTGGCGATAGCTTTCAATTGGAATCGGGAAATCGACGGGACCGCGCTGCGCGAGGCCTACAAAGCCAGTGATGTCGGTGCGGAGCGTGTCGATCGCCGGCGCTTGGGCATCCGCCCGCTCGTAGTAGACACCGGGTTGCTGATAGGCCAGAAGCATAGTCAAACGATTAGAAATCGGATCAACGAGTTCTTAATGCTCTCCTCTGATTACGCGAGCGTGACTCCTTCGTGGACCAGTTCGACTGTTTCGATGGCGACCTCGTTGGTGGTGGCGTTGAAGTTGGGACCGTCGATCTTTTTAATCCACGCGTTAGTGAAGTCCCACCGAAGGACGTCCACGTGGGATTCGTTCTGAAGGATGATTGAGCCGTTGCGCGTGTCGGAAATTCCGTTTGCGATGTTGCGATACCAGTCCCACAGCTCGCGGTTCGTGGTGTAGCCGCGCTTCAAAATGATGTTGGGGAACTGGTGAAGACCGGGCCCCTTGCGCGTGGAACGAACCATATCAGAACCATCGCGGTACTCGACCACGGTGGAGTCGCCGGATAACCCCGTGACTTCGCGGAAGGCGCCCACCGTGAGCCCGTCGATCTCTACTCGAAAGTTGAACGAAAGAAACGGCATTGCGGGAGTAGACATGGCATTTCTCCTTTACTCTTCGGCGTGAGCGGTAAAAAGACCGATGCGGATAATAACGAACTCAGCAGGCTTCACCGGCGCAACGCCGATGACGACAATAAGGCGCCCGTTATCGATATCCGCCTGTGTCATTGTGGTTCGGTCGCAGCGCACGAAGTACGCTTCCTCGGGCTTGGTGCCCTCGAGCGCGCCGCCGCGCCACACAGTCCTCAAAAAATTCGCGATCGTTCGCCGGACGCGCGCCCAGAGCGGTTCGGCATTCGGTTCAAACACCACCCACTGCAGTCCGACATCGATCGACTTCTCGATAAAGATCAACAGACGGCGGACATTGACGTACTTCCAATCGGGATCGCTAGTAATGACGCGGCCGCCCCAGACGCGAATGCCCCGGTTATCTGGACGGAAGTCGCGGATGACATTGATATTTGAGGGAAACGGATTCAGGATTTCCTGTTCGCCCTTGTTGATGATGCGTTGCAGGCCCGTGATGCCGCGCACCACCTCATTTGCCGGCGCTTTGTGAACGCCGCGCTCAATATCGACACGGGCGTAGATTCCGGCTACATGACCAGAGGGCGCAATGGGAACGCTGTGAATGTCCTGCAGGTTCGCGGGGAAAGGGTCGTCGATCAGCATCCAGGGGTAATAAAGAGCCGCATACTTGGTGTCGTATTGCTGGCGTTGGTTCTGAACGTCGGGAATCGAATCGTCCGGCGGCGCGGGACCATCCAGCACTGCGAACCGATAGCGCATGTTCTCGCAGTGACTGATGAGCGCGCCTTGCAGCCCGGCAGAGATGCGGCCCGGCGCGGCGACGATGCTGATGTCATCGACAGTAGTCAGCGAAAAGAGTCCGGTGCGCAGAACGGGATCGATGTTGTCTGCGCCTTCGTAGACAGCGTCCGTGAGTGTTGCGAGCGAATCGTCGCCGCGCACGGTAGCGAGCGGATGCCGCGCGGGGCGCGAGCGGCCGCTGGGAAGAATATCGAGCAGAGTTTCGGGTCCCACGCGGATCTCTTCCGAGGGCGCCGGGTCGTGGATACGCAAATAGCGGCTTTCGCCTTCGGGCCGCTGGTCGACCAGGCGCAGCGCGCCGTTGATATCGCCGATCACCCGCGGAGCATAGCGGCTGTTGCGCGGATCGAGCGAAAGATAACGGAACATTTCGCTGTCGATGATCAGTTCATTGCGGGATGGCCGGGCCGGGTCCGGCTGATGCAGCAGATTTACGGTGATGCGGAACTCGCGCGAGCGAACACCGAGACCTGTGCCCGCGCCTTGCGCCGCAGTCTGAGCGGCCTGTTGCGCGGCGCTGAGTCCGGGCGCGCGAAGCGTGATCGTCGAATTCGCCTGGCGGTCGATCGACTCGACCTTCAGCAGATCGCCGACTACGGCGTCATCAGCGAGCGGGTTCAGCAATTCGAGGATGGTGCCGGCTTCGACGCCGCTGGCCGAGTCAAGCCGGATGTGCAGCGGATCCACGATGGATGCCAGACGAGTCCGTGGAATTGCGCCCGGCCGCTCGTCTTCCACCGATAGTCGGATGCGATTGCCCCATGCTCCGGCATCGAGCGCCTGTGCGTGCAGCAGCGGGCTGCGCTCGACCATCAGCGAGCCTTCGGGATGCGCTCGATCAAGCGGACGATCGAGCTGCACTTCGGCGGCGTTGGCGGCGGTGGTCGAGTTTGAAGCGAGGCGATGAAAGTAGGAGTCGCCGCTTGCCGCAGTGACGCGGATAATCGCATTCATCGCGAAGCCGGTGCCATCAGACACAAGCAGCGACGTGCTGCCAAGAGGCGCCATGAGGACGAGTGGTGTCGGCTGAATCGCAGCGGTGGCAACGGCGTTTTGGCGCCGTACATTCGTGCCGAGCGGATGCGCGCGGACAAGCGGGCTTGAAAGCACCACGTTGCCCGGGTCAGGCCCTGCGGATGCGCGATTGGGGATCCCGGCGATCGATACGTACTCATCGTCAGGCGCGTCCCCGATACGGAGCACATCGCCGACGGCCATGCTGACGCGATTCGTGAAGCTGACGACGACGGCGCCGGCCGCGGCAGCCGCACCGAGCGTTTTTGCGCTGAACGCAGGTACGACTGGGTCGCCAATCGCGTGAGCGTTCAGCAGCGCGCTCGTCAGATTCACCGTATTGGGAGCGGTGACCGATTGCACCGTGACTGTCTCCTGCGAAGCTCCCGTTCCGACGCGGAGCTGCACGCCTGGATCGAGCTGCTGGATGGCATTGTTCTGAAGCGTGAAATTTGTATCTAGCGCGGCGGTCGCTGCAGCCAGCAGCCGGTCGTCGTCACCGAGCGTTACGGCTTCGATGATGGAACCGGCCGCGTATTCCTGGTACGCGCCCGTGGTGAGCGAAAGCGTCGCGAGCAGACCGATGCGGCGCGCCTCGCGCAGCGACGGATCGGAGTTCGTCCGATCGATGACGACCAGGTTGCCCTGCGTGTCGAGATTGCCGCCGCGGTTATCGACATAGATGAGCCGATCGCCGGCAGCGGCAGCGGGCGTGAGGCTCGATGCCTGAAGGGGCGGAGCCGCCAGGGAAAGCACCGTCGCTGTTGATGTCGAATTGTGGCGAACGGCGAGCCCGCCTCCACGTAGCTCAATGCGAGCAGTAGTGGGCGTATGCACAGTTACCGTGCCTGAGTAACGATGCTCGCCGAACGCCGCCCCTCCGATTTCGAGCAGTACGGAAGCTGCGCCGGCAAACGTCGTGATGTCCGCGGCGGCGCCGGTCACTTCAATGGCTGTGTCACCGATCTCCGCTGGTATGACGATCGTGAACGGTGCGGTATATGCGGCATCGGCCGCAACGGCGAACTCTTCGACGCTGGTAGTAACTGCGTGCGACACCGACAGTGGAAATGAGAGCGGCACATGCGTGTTGGCGGTAACGGCTCCGATCGCCGCCACCTTCCGGTACTCGGAGCGGCTGCCATCACCGATGCGTATCCAGTCACCGGCACTCAGAGCCGAAATATCCAGCGCGTAGGCTTGCGGACCCGGCGCCAGCGTGCCGCTGAGTTCGCCGGCCGAACGCAGGATCACTGTGTCGGCTCCGCCTATCGAGCCCCGATCGAACAGCTCGCCCGCCGCGGCGGACGCACCCTCTGTGTCCAGGATGCGCGTCAAATACAGGCGTTTCCCGCCATTCGTAAAGAAGCCCTCGACAGCGAGCGGCGTATAACAGTGGCCCGGAAAGTCGCTGAAGGAGAGCCGCTCGCCGAACCATCGCGTGTAGTCGCCAAGACTGGTGAGAAGAATGGGAACGTTGACAGGCCCGCGCTCGGTCACACCGATCATGCCCGCGGTGCTGGTGCTGACTCCTTCGATCGGTTTACTGCCGGTGTCGATCTCCTCGACGTAAACGCCAGGGGCAAGATATTCGGGCATAACGATTCAATCTCCTCAGGTCAGGACAATGTCCGCGATGTTTTGAGCCGATTCGTAGTTCGGAACCACGATGTTGTGAACCGCGGGATTGACGCCATCATCAGCCGTCAACTCCAGTTGGCCCACGCGATTGAGAGCGGGCAGACGGTAATAGCCGCCGGCATCGGTCGTAACCGAAAACAGGGAAACGATGTGATATTCGGGATCGGGTCCGCCGTCGTCGATCTCCACGGTCGTCGCGCCCGCGATACCGGCGAGTCCCGCCGTCAGGACAACCACGTCGCCGGGCATGGCATCAGAAACCAAAGCGTTGTTCGCGCCGGGAGCGCCCGCTGTCATGCGCTCAACGCGGGCACCCGGACGATGGTCGACGCGGCCGGGATAGCGGAGCACGATCTCCGCTGGTTGACCAGGCACCGAGCTTCCGCTAACCGAGAGCACCGTGAGATATTCCGTAAGCTCCGGATCGACGGCATCAATGCGAAGAATCTCTCCTGGCGCTATGCCGAGCCGGTTCGACAAGCGCCATTGCGCCGTTCCGGCGGCGGCGTCCTCAAGAAGTTCACTGATGTCCGGCGTGACAGCGAAGTCTCGCCGCCGGAGGCGTGCGGTGGCGCTCGATCGATTGAGATAAACACCCGGGCGCAGCGACACGAGATCGGGTGCAGCGGGTGGAGGCGCGGCGATGGGCGTCGGAATGCGAAGCCAATATCCCGTGATCCTTACGGTGGCGCCGGACACGGGAGCAGTGCCGGCCGCAGAAACGCGAACCACACGGCCCAGCAACTCCACGTTCTCACGATGAAGTTCGATCACGCCGAGGTCACGACGGGCAAAGGTATCTGAGAAGGTTGGCTGATTCGCAAAGTGGGCGTTCGTCGCAAAGGGAAGATAGCGGCGCGCAGCGACACTGAAGTCGACATCGTACGGATCGGTCCGCAAAAACGGCAGCGCGCGTTCCGGAACGCCGGTAAGGCCGGCGAGTCCGTCAACCGTCGACCGAGGCGTGAGCTTTGGAAATCTTGTGCCTGCCACGAGTTCTACCGCCGGAGCCCGTCCGGTGTGCTCGTCACGGAATTCCGCAGATACGATGCTTTGAGTGATGCGGCCCGGTCGCAGCCGCGCGTCGGGCGAGATGATGTAGAAGCGGTCGTCAGTCGTCCAGGTTTGGCGTGACGTCAAGGTGCGCCTCCGCCGACGATGACTGCGCTCACGGGCTCGGCCGATTGCACCGGCGCAACCGATTCAATCAGTTCAGAATCGATGTTGACCACGGCAGCCTCATAAGACACCGAGAGTTGGTAAGGCTGGTTGAGCGCATTCCAAACCCGCGCGATGTCTTCGAGGGGGAGGCTTTCGAGCGAGACCTGAAACTCCTGGCCGGAGCCGCTGAGGTCGCCTTCGAGGTCGCCGCCCCGAAAGCGGGGGTGGTCATGAAAAGTCTGCATCACCTTGCCAAGAATGCGCTGTTCGAGTTCGGCGGAGTTCGGGGAACCTGCACGAACAAACGGCGTAACAAGGTAGTGCAGCCGAAGCGGTAGCGAAGGGAATCGCGATTCGCGACCATTGAGGCGTGTGTTGGGTTGGTTGAGGCGGTCGGCGTCGCGAATGAGGCGATACATCCAGAGGGAGACTCCTTCCTGGTGCGCATCGGACATCTCCTGCGGATTGTTGATCGAGACGATAAGAGTGCCGCCGCTCGCCGGATCAAAGAAAGCCGAAAGGACGGGATCGGTCTCCAGCCTGTGGCGCACGAACGCGGCTACCGTGAGGCTCGCCGATTGGAGGGCCGGATACATCAGTTTCCCCGCACCTCAGCGCCGTTTTTCATCTTGACGTTGGTTGCTTCAAGCATCGTGATAAGCGTCGAGAGGTAAGCGCGGCAGATGACGATGCGGGTATGCATCAGCGTTTCGTCCCCGCCGAGGTGTTGTCCAAAATCGATAACGACTTCCTGGTCGTTAAAACCGACGTTGAAGTAGTTCGCATAATGGCCTTCCATGTTGCCGCCGTCGCGCCAGGTTCGAACGGTCCATATGGCACGCCAGACACCAGAGGAGTTCTTAACCGCGTGCTGCTCGTTATCGGGAGCGGGGCAACTGCAAGTGGCCGCTCAGGTTACAGTCGCAATTCAGTCGGAGTTCGATGCCGAAAAGTTGCTTCCGTTGAGCGAACTCTGTAAACACCCTTGGTACAGTAATGCGGCGAAGATACGGAATAAGTTGTTGAGCAGGTTAGACGCAGAAGTGTAAACCGGACTGTAAACCGGCTGTTACTAATGGACAACGGCGAGCGCCATTGCGATCAGTCATCCTCATCCGGATCGGCAATGCCGTACTTAGCGAGCTTCCGATAAAGTGTCACGCGTGACCAGTGCAACTGCTCAGCGGCCTTGCTCTTGTTCCATTGCGTTGCGTTCAAGGCATTCAAGAGGCGGTGCCGCTCCGACATCGCGGCCGGTGCTTCGTCGAGCGCGGTCATACGGCGCTGGTAGTGGTCCGGAAGATGCTCAAAGCGGATGGTCGGCCCCGGCATCCCGACGCACGCCGCCTCCAGCAGATTGCGAAGCTCCCGGACGTTGCCGGGCCAGCGATACTTCGAAAAGCTCTCCTGAACGGGCGCATCAATCGTCTCGACGGTTTGGTTGAAACGAGAGTTCAGTTCGCGGATGCAGTACGACGCGAGCAGCGGGAGATCATCGATGCGCTCACGCAGCGGCGCCATATGAATTTGAATGACATTCAGCCGGTAGTACAGATCTTCGCGAAATCGTCCATCGGCAACCAATTCGTCGAGGCGGCGATTCGTCGCGGCGACCACCCGCACATTGACCATTGACATTTTGTGCGAGCCGAGGCGTTGGAACTCTTTCACCTCGATCGTGCGCAGGAGCTTCGCCTGACCTGCGGCGCTCAACTCGCCGATCTCGTCGAGGAACAGAGTGCCACCGTCTGCTTCCGCTACCTTTCCGGCCTCGGACCGGTAAGCGCCCGTGAACGCACCTCGTTCATAGCCGAAGAGTTCGCTTTCGAGCAGCGAGTCGGGAATCGCAGCGCAGTTCAGGGTCACTAATCGGCCCGGTCGTTCACTTAGTTCGTGAAGTGTGCGCGCGGTGAGTTCCTTTCCCGTGCCGCTCTCCCCCGTGACCAGCACCGTGCTGTCGACGCGGGCTGCCATGCGAATCTGGCGGCGAACTCGCTCGATCGATTCGCTTTCTCCCACAAGCGCGAAGTTCGGTTTCTGTTCGATTCGCCTCGCCTGTAGCAACGGCTTGATCGCTCCCGCAAGCGATTCCGGGCCTAAAGGCTCACGCAGATAGGCGCGAACACCGAGTTGTAATGCCGCGATCGCATAGTCCTCGGAGCTGTCGCCATCTGATACGACCATGACGACCCGGCGTTCCGGGCGGCAATATTTTTCCAGCAAGGCGAGCGCCGCGCGGGTGCCTCCACCGGGATCGCCTAAAACGAGGATCTCCGGGTTTGCCGAAATCTCACCCATCCAAGCGCCACAATCCAGCACGTCCGCGGCCAGATGGTGGAGTGTCGCCCGCCAGCGCCGCCGGACTCCTGCATCCGCGTGCACGAGCCGAATCGTTCCAGTGCTCACCCAATCCCCCCTTCCCTGGTGCGGCGCCCGCGCTCACCGTTACAGTGGCAGAAAATCATGGCGATAAGGCACGGGCAGTCACGCCCGGGCTCGGACGATCTTCGAATAGTACACGATTTTTACTAGATCGTTTTAACAATTAAGAGGAGAACTTTGTTAAAGCGGCCGTTTACGGATGATTTAGTTCAAGTACTTCTTTACAAATACCCGGACACGGCGCGGATGAACTTAGGCCAGGCTTTTCGACTCGCAGGCTGACTGAGAACGCTACTGCAGGCGAGTTCTTGACTCATAGGTCCCGGTGCATGTAGATGCGATTCAAAAGGCGGATGAAGCCGCTGCCTTCTTCTCATCTGAAGGATAAGGCAAATGGACAGCTCAGACCAAGTAACCAGAGCAAACCGGTATCAGACGGCGCTCCAACCTAAGCAGGTCTTGCGTGGGGAAGCAGGACTTGCGTAATATTCAGTACTGCTATAAAGGCAAGCCGGTTACGTCAGGACTGTACGCGCGAGTGATGACCGCTCACGCGACTGCCTCTGGAAGATCAAAGTAGCAAGACAGCGTGATGGAAAGCCCACTGCGATTATAGACGCGTGGGCTTTTTCATTGTGCGCACAAGGATTCAGATTATCTTGGGATCAGGCTAAGCATGCAAAGCTATATTCAGAGTCTGGGACCGACCGGAACCTTGGTCTCTAGTAGATCTCTTGGACCTTATTTGAACCTTGTGCCACCGGCCGTTTCAGGCGGCGACAGAACGGTCCTAAACGGCAAATAAACAATTTAGGTGTTCCGGAATGGCATTCCGCGGCCTTCGATTAGCTTGAGATGCTAGCGGGTAACACCGTGGGAGTTCAAGTCCCCCTCTCCGCACCAGATTCAAACAAAAGACTTACCCGATTCACCGCTTGTGCACTGAGCCCACACAGCCGCACCGGAACCGAACTCATGCGGACGCTTAGTCATCGTACGATCGGCGCAACTTGGTGAACCTGCATGACAATCTTCGACATCGCGGTCGCAGCCGTTGCCTTACTAGCTGGAGGAATTGCATCCATCGCCGGTTTCGGCATTGGAAGCCTTCTTACGCCACTCATGGCCGCGCAGTACGGCATGAAAACAGCGGTCGGCGCAGTCGCGATTCCACATGTTATCGCCACGCTGCTGCGTTTTTGGAGATTTCGCGCGCATGTTGATCGCCGCGTGTTTTTGGGTTTCGGTTTGATGAATGCGAGCGGTGCTCTTGCCGGAGCCTTGATTCACGCGCGCACGACGAGCCCAGTCCTGAGTATCTTGCTTGGAATACTGCTGATCTTTGCAGGGATTTTAGGTCTCTCCGGATACGCGGACCGAATGCACTTCAGCCGCAAAGTTTCCTGGGTCGCGGGCGCTGTTTCCGGCGGCTTCGGGGGACTCGTTGGCAATCAAGGCGGGATCCGCTCCGCTGCCATGCTTGGCTTGGAAGTTCAGGGACCAGCGTTTGTGGCCACGGCGACAGCTATTGGTCTGGCAGTCGATGCAGTGCGCATGCCAGTTTACTTTGCCACAGCCTCAGCCAAAATTTTGAGTGCTTGGCCCGCGCTCATTGCCGCGGTGCTTGGAGTTGTAATCGGGACTCTAGCCGGTGAGCGGGTTCTGCGACAAATTCCAGAAAGACTCTTCCGCAAGCTTGTGTCTGCGATCCTGCTCGGAATCGGTGCAGTTCTCGTTGTGGTTAGCGCGTGATGCGGGTTGGTCTGCCCAAATGCAGCCCAGCTTGTTCCGATTCCACTGCCTGATGAGATAAGAGCTGAGTGCAGCGATCTTCCTCATAGCTCTCTGAATATATCAGTGAAGTTCAATGCATGAAGCTTCATCATGAAACTGATTCTCAGCAGCCATAGCGGCCAGGCTGCGTCCACAGGCAAGTATCTGGCGATCCAATGGATCGTTATCAATGGAACTCGGATCTATGTACTGGAGTTGTTTGCGCTTGGACAGAAAGCGATCACTTAGCCTTTGCATATTCGCGAACTCCGCAGCGAGCAGTTGATAGGCCTTCCCGTCATCTTCCGTTGACCTTGCAGCGGCAGTCAGGACAAGATTTTTTTGGGCTCGCCTTTGTAGCTCGGAAACCCACTCCTCCGGAACAGGGAAGTTGTTGTGAATGGCGTTGACGATCGTGATTCGCCACTCGCGGATTGCACTCATTTGTTCGATTCCGGTTCGGAGAAACTCTTTTGAGAATCCTTGTGCCTCCACAGAGACGCCAATCGATGATTGAGCTGCTCCACCCGGCAACGTGAGGAGAATTTGGTTAGCTTTGAAGGTGAGCGCTCCGCGTGTCAAACGTGCCACATCGTCGACCGCAACATAGGATTTGCCGTCAAATTCTAGAACCTTGGCATATTCGGACTGCCCCGCTATGGAAAGTATGCGGGCATTTTGATCAGACTGCGAATGCGAAAGGAAGGATGTGGCGAACAGGACCATCATTGCGATAAGAAAAACATTTCTCATGGACCCGTCCTCTATTGCGCCTATTGCGTCAGACGATTAGCAGAGAGTCACGGAGAGGGCAAGCCCCGCTTCACTGGTTTCCTTGTACTTAGTGTTCATGTCCTTGGCCGTCTGGGCCATCGCTGTGATGGTTGCGTCCAAATCCACCCGATGCCGGGATGCGATCTCGTTGCTGGCAATGGCCCAGGCGGTCCAGGCCTTGACGGCGCCGAAGGCACATCGCTCAATGCATGGGACCTGCACGTACCCGGCGACAGGATCACAGGTCATCCCCAGATGATGCTCCAACGCCGACTCCGCCGCATTCTCGAGAACTCGGGGGGGCGCGTCGTATGCCGCCGCGATCAATGCCGCGGCCATTGCCGACGCTACGCCGATCTCCGCCTGGCAACCGCCCTCAGCGGCGGACAGAGTCGCATTGTGCTTGCAAAGGTACCCGATTGCCGCGGCGGCAAGCATGCCCTGGCGGATCTTCTCCTGTGGAAGCTTGCGTCCTCCTTCGCCCAGCCCGTAGACAAGAGCGGGAAGGACTCCGGCGGAACCGCCTGTTGGCGCGGTGACCACAAGATGGCCACGCCCGTTTTCCTCCGACCCAGCAAGCGCATACGCAGCGAGAGTTCCGATTCCGCGGTCCGACTGGTAGGACTCATCCTGCGCGCGTTTGTAAACGGTAGCGGCTTTGGAGTGCAGCTTAATTGGCCCGGGCAACACGTCTTCCTGTATACTGAGCCCCGACTTCACGATAGCTACCATTGCGCCGGTGATCTTGTCGATGAAGGCATAGACCTCCTGCTCGCTCCTATCCGGGATCGATGTCTCGTTAGCGAGGATGACTTGGGAAATCGAAAGATTGTTTTGCTCTGCGTGCTGGCGTAATTCCTTCATCGAGGCGAACGGGTATTTGGGCTGGTTCTTTTTCGGAGGCGTATACCCTTTCCATTCGATGAATCCGCCGCCCACGGAGTAGTATTCCTGTTCAAAGAGGACATCGTTCCCGGCCAGAAGCACGGCCTTCATGGTATTCGGGTGGGGAAAGTCGCCTTTCGGAGCGTCGAAGATGACGTCCTTGAGCGTGACATTTACGGTCTTTGAACCGAGCTTCACCGGAAAGGACTGATCAGGATTGTCGCGCAGGTTGTCGAGAAATTTGGGATCGACAGTCGCCGGCTCCTTTCCTACCAGCCCCGCAAGCGAGGCGCGCTCAGTTCCGTGCCCTTTCCCGGTGGCGCTCAGGCTACCGTACAAATGAACCTTGAGGGCCGTTGCTTTGTCGAGTTGGTCCGGGGGCAGTTTCGTACAGCGCTGGTAAAAATCGTACGTAATGCGCATGGGGCCGATCGTGTGGGAACTGGATGGGCCAGGCCCCACCTTGTAGAACTCGTCTATCACCGTCATCACCGGGCCCTTTTGCTCCTTCACTACATTCAGGTCTGGAGATAGCGCTGGTACCGGCGGCGCTCCCACGGATCTCTGCGTTCTTTCACGAGCGGAGATGCGGCTCCCGGTGATTACGGCTGTAGCGCCTATTACAGCGCTTCGCATCAAAAATGTTCGACGATCCACACCGGGCGGGACCTCCTGGACCGTGTCCGAACCACGGAGCGGATCTTCTCCGAGTGGCCGATCTATTGACGCGTCGCTATCGTAGGGCACTGAACACACTCCTTCACGTCATGCTCCAACAGGGCCCGACCATTACGGAGAGTCAGGGCGCCATCGAGATCATGATGAAATTCTCGCTGGAAGAGGCTTAAAAAATGATTCGCCGCTAAGAGCAGTAGAGCTGAAAGGAGGCATCAGCCGAAAGGCGATTAATACGTGTTGAGGCCCGCTGATCGGAACTGGCCAACTGTCTTCTCAACCAGTTCGACTGATGGGGGTTCGACATTCTCGAGCGCGTATTCCATCTTGAGTTCTTTCCACTTGTATCGGCCCATCTGATGAAACGGAAGAACGTCGACGCGCTCGATGTTCCCGAGCCTGGCGGCGAATTCGGCGATTTGAGCAATGTCCTCAGCATCGTCCGTTAATCCGGGCACCAGCACGAAACGTAGCCATACCGGTCTTCTTTGATCGGCGAGCCGGCGGGCAAATGCCAAAGTAGGTCCGTTATCCATCCCGGTAAGCCGGCGGTGTCGCTCGGGGTCCCACTTCTTGATATCGAGCAACACAAGATTGACCGCTTCGAGATCGTGGTCGGTGAGACGCTCACCGAGGTAGCCGTTAGTATCTAAAGCGGTGTGGATTCCGAATGACTGCGCGGCTTTGAAGAGGTTCAGGACAAACCGGTGTTGCAAGAGCGGTTCTCCGCCGCTGACGGTAAGTCCACCTGACATCAGCTTCAGTCCGAAACGGTATTTGCGTAGCTCTTCAATCGCTTTCGCCACTGACACCGGAGTTCCGTTGCGCATGTTCCACGTGTCGGGGTTATGGCAGTAGAGACAATGCCATATACAACCCGCCGTCCAGGCTACGACCCGAACTCCCGGACCATCCACTGTCGAGCCGGTCGTAAACGAATGAAGGAATCCAACATCTCCGCTTGCAAGTGCCCTTTGCAGATCTGTTTCCGGAAGGTTCCGGCTGAGATTGACACGCAGCTCGTACGGGCTTTTGGCCTCTAGCGGAACTTGCTGCAGCGTATCACTTTCAGGCATGGCGGCCACCTCCGTGGAAAGTCCGATTAATCACATCCATTTGCTGTTCGCGCGTCAGCCGCACGAAGTTGACCGCATAGCCAGACACACGGATCGTGAGGTGGGGATACTTCTCCGGATGGTCCATCGCGTCCAGAAGCATCTCGCGATTCAACACGTTGATGTTCATGTGGTAGCCCGTCGAGCCAAAGAACGCATCGAGGATGCTCGTCAGATTTGTAATTCGGTCTTCTTCTACCCGCCCGAGGCCTTGTGGGACCAAGGACGTAGTGAGAGAAATGCCGTCCTCGGCGTCGCGATATGGAATCTTGGCAACCGAGGCTGCTGAGGCGTGAATACCGTGGCTGTCCCGCCCGTGCATTGGATTCGCGCCCGGAGCAAATGGCTCGCCATGGCGTCGTCCATCGGGAGTGTTTCCCGTGTTCTTGCCATAAACGACGTTAGAAGTAATCGTCAGGATGGACTGAGTATGTAAGGCGTGACGGTACGTAGGGTATTTCCTGAGCTTGCTCATGAATGTGCTGACTGTCCAACTCGCGAGCTGATCAACCCGATTGTCGTTGTTGCCGAACTTCGGGAAATCACCTTCGATTAGATAATCCGTCACCAATCCCTTCTCGTCCCGCACGACACGGACCTTCGCGTACCGAATCGCCGACAGGCTGTCGGCTACAACCGACATGCCGGCCGCACCAAATGCCATCGTTCGAAAGGGAGCGTAATCATGCAGCGCCATTTCGACGCGCTCGTAGGCATATTTATCGTGCATGTAATGGATGACGTTCATGGCATTCACATAAACGCTGGCGAGCCAGCCCATCATGCACTCGAATTTTCCGAGCACATCGTCGAATTCAAGGTAATCGCCCTCGACTGCGCCGAAGGCCGGTCCGACCTGTGCGCCCGTGATCTCGTCCCTGCCTCCATTGATTGCGTACAGCAAACATTTCGCTAAGTTGGCGCGGGCGCCGAAGAACTGCATCTGCTTGCCCAACCGCATGGGCGAGACACAGCAGGCGATTGCGCCATCGTCCCCCCAGTTCAGGCGCATAATCTCATCGCTTTCAAATTGGAGGGCACTCGTGTCGATCGCAACCCTGGCGGTAAAGCGACGGAATCCATCTGGCAGACGCGGTGAATACCAGATCGTCAAATTCGGCTCAGGTGCCGGACCCAGGTTATAGAGCGTCTGAAGAAAGCGAAAACTCGTTTTCGTTACTAGCGGCCGCCCATCGTCTCCCATGCCCGCGATCGATTCGGTCACCCATGTCGGGTCGCCCGCAAACAGTTCATCGTACTCAGGAGTGCGCAGAAACCGCACAATGCGAAGTTTGATCACGAAATCGTCGACGATTTCCTGCGCTTGTTCCTCGGTGATCAGGCCTGAGGCCAAGTCACGTTGGAAGTAGATGTCCAGGAATGTCGAGACGCGGCCCAGCGACATGGCGGCTCCATTTTGTTCCTTCACCGCCGCCAGATACGCAAAATAGACCCACTGTACAGCATCGCGAGCCGTCCGCGCGGGTTGCGAGATATCGAATCCGTAACTGGAGGCCATTTGTTGCAGTTCTTTCAGCGCGCGAATCTGCTCGCTTAGTTCCTCGCGGTCGCGAATAATGTCCTCAGTCGACATCGCTGAGTCGAGTTCGCGCTTTTCCTCTTCCTTGCGCTCAATAAGTTTCGAAACGCCATAAAGCGCCACCCGCCGATAGTCGCCAATGATGCGGCCCCGGCCGTAAGCGTCGGGCAGCCCTGTCAGAATATGCGAGTTGCGACACTTTCTAATATCGGCAGTGTAAGCATCGAACACTGCATCATTGTGGGTTTTCCGGTACTTCGAGAACGTTTCGACGACATGCGGATCGGGCTCATAGCCATAAGCCTTCAGGGCGTTAATGACCATGCGAAGACCGCCATTCGGCATAATCGCCCGCTTCAGAGGCGCTTCAGTTTGAAGGCCTACGATGATTTCGTGTCCGCGATCAATATAGCCGGGTGCGTGCGCGGTGATGGAGCTCGGAATCTGTGAGATGTCCAGAACCCCCTTCTTCCGCTCTTCTATAAACAGCTCATTGAGTTGCTTCCAGATGTTTCGTGTGCGCTCGGTGGCCCCCGTTAGAAAGCTGTCGTCGCCATCATATGGCGCGTAGTTTTGTTGAATGAAGTCACGGACGTTGATCTCTTTCTGCCAAAGGCCCTTCCGGAATTCGTTCCACGGGCCGAAGGACTCCTCTCGCGTGGCTCGAGGTGGTGCGACAGTGGCCATAAATCTCTCCTTGACATTTGTTCGCTAAACACGCGCGTCGACTAAATTAAGTAGCTCTCCAGTGTGCTGGGCGATCATTAGCTCTTCATTGGTTGGAATCACCCATGTTGAAACTTTGCTTCCTCGGGTAGAAATGCACGGACCTTTGCGAGAGTTGGCCTTTGCATCGAGTTCAATGCCAAGCCATACGGATGATTCACAGATCCGGCGCCGCATTTCAGCCGAGTTCTCTCCGATACCGGCGGTGAAGACCAATCCGTCAATCCCGCCTAGCACGGCGGCCAAGGCGCCAATTTCTTTGGCCGCGCGATATACAAAGTAATCTAAGGCCAGGCGCGCCGCCGGTTCACTGCTTCCTTCCAGATCGCGCACGTCATTGCTGATGCCGGAGATGCCAAGCAGGCCGGATTTCTTGTACAGAATTGTCTCGATTTCCTTAGCGGAAAGATTCAAAGTCTGAAGCAGGTAGAGAATTACGCCTGGATCTATCGACCCAGGGCGGGTCCCCATACAAAGCCCGTCCAGAGCGGTGAACCCAAAAGTGCAATCGATACTCTTTCCGTCCTTGAGTGCGCACAGGCTGGCCCCGCTTCCCAGATGTGCGACGATAACGCGTCCTCTCGCGATTTCAGGCGCTATCTGCGGCAGCGTGGATGCAATGTATTCATAGGACAGTCCGTGAAATCCGTATCTCTGCACTCCGCCACGCCGGAGTTCGAGTGGCAACGGAACCAATTCGGCGACGGGCGGTTGGCCACGATGAAAGCTTGTGTCGAAACAGGCGACTTGTGGCACGGTTGGCAACCGTTCAGCTACCGCTTCAATTGCCGCTAAATTGTAAGGCTGATGCAGAGGGGCGAGAGGTATCAGGCTGCGGAGCTCCGCCATGACTTGCGGCGTAATCACAGTGGGACCAGTAAATCTTGCGCCCCCGTGCACAACGCGATGGCCGACGCCTACTACCTGTCCGCCTTCATACATGAGTTTGAACCAGGCACCCAAGGCATTGATTGCATCCTGATAACTGCGCACGTCGCCTTCAGCTCTCCGATCAATAAGAATCCCGCCGTCGGCAGCCTTTGCTGAAATTCGTGGCGACGTCCCGATGCCCTCGATCTGGCCGCGTGATTTCAGATGCCACGGTTCCGCATCAGATCTACCGAAGACACAGAACTTCAGACTTGAGGAGCCGGCATTCAGTACAAAGGCGTAATCAGGCATTTACAGCGGTCCTCGCAAGTTTCTCGGCGCGTGCGCGGGCAGCCAATACTGCAACCGCACAACTAGCAATTCGAGACCGGACGCTGTCGGCCCGGCTGGTCAGGATGATGGGGACACGAGCGCCTAGCACAAGGCCCGCGCTGTCCGCATTAGCCAAAAACGTAAGCTGTTTGGCCAGCATATTTCCAGCTTCGAGATCCGGGACTAGAAGAATGTCAGGATCGCCCGCTACGGCCGAGTGAATTCCTTTTGTCTCCGCAGCCTCCCGACTGATGGCGTTGTCGAATGCCAGAGGCCCATCGAGAACACCACCCTTGATCTGCCCGCGATCCGCCATTTTGCAAAGAGCCGCAGCATCAATCGTGGCGGGCATCTTCGAAGTAACTGTTTCCACTGCAGCAAGGATGGCAATCTTGGGCTCCTTCAGGCCGAGGTCGATAGCCAGATCGATAGCATTCTGGCAGATATCCACTTTGTCCTCGAGCACGGGCGAGATGTTAATAGCCGCATCCGTCACGATGAGCACTTTGTGATA
>DATBHS010000048.1:0-12423 GCA_036557345.1 Bryobacteraceae bacterium | reverse complement strand
GGAACTTTACCTTCGGATTGTGCTTGGCCAGCGTCTTGGTGATCGCCGCCGTTAACGTCGTCTTCCCATGATCGATGTGTCCGATCGTCCCGATGTTCACGTGCGGCTTGCTGCGGTCAAATTTCTCTTTCGCCATGATCTACTTTTCTTGATTATTGAGGATGCAGGAAGGAAATCCGAGTGGATGCACACTTCCACATCCGGCGACGCACCCGGGATTTCAAGAAAAGGATAACACGGAGTCCGAAGCGCGTCCCACCGGGCTGGCGCCGTCCGGATAAGAGTCCAGAGTGACAAGTCCTAACGATGCCAGCTTTCGTACCAGTTGCAAACCATTCGCTTCCGCCTGCTCGCAAGGTAAGTTGTTTTGCTTCGCTAGTTCCGCGGCCAGAGCGCGAAGCGGCCGGTGGCCATCAAAACGGGCAACAAACCCGGCTACCGTCCAGTCGAATGCAAGCCGCCGAGTAAGGCCGCTGCGCCTTTCCAGATACATTCGTTTGGGCTCCCACGTCTCGCCCTGCTGGATTGATTCCTCCACGAGGTGAACACCGCTGGAGAGCCGGGGCCTGATGGTGAGCAGCTTCGAATCTCGACAGGATGCCAGAATGTTTTGCGTGGCGAAGCGTTCCAGCAGGAGTTCGCCAATCGGCTCGCCGGGTGCGTCATCCATCTCATCAAAACAGGAGCCAATTCTCTCCCGTCCGGCGACGCATCGTGATCAGCCCTCCGAATACTTTGCCGACGCAATGGCCCCGAAAGTACTCGATGTGTTCAAGAAGCCTTTCCTCACTCGCATCGCCGTAAAGGGAAGCCGATTCGCCCGCCCGAGTGAGAA
Organism: Bryobacteraceae bacterium; assembly: GCA_036557345.1. Classification (GTDB taxonomy): domain Bacteria; phylum Acidobacteriota; class Terriglobia; order Bryobacterales; family Bryobacteraceae; genus Bog-105. Next base: position 11,588 of record DATBHS010000048.1, on the reverse strand, counting down.
CGTAATTTACCGGGCCCATCTCGTATGCCTTGAGAATCAAGATGTCGCAGCCGGAACCCTTAAACCATCCCTTCAGGCGATCCCGCCACGGTTTGTCCTCAAGCTCGACCCATTCGCAAAGCATCTGAAAGAAACCGCCTTGCTTCAGAAATCGGGGCGCCATCCGAGCCAGTTCCTCCACAAACGAGTCCAGCTCAGCCGGGTTGTCGGTATACAGCAGTCGGGCTTTAGGCGTTAGGAAGAACGGCGGATTACACGCAATCAGGTCGAACTCTTCCTCCTCGACCGGCTCAAACCGGTCGCCCAGGCGCGTCTGCAGGTTGGCGATGCCGTTCAGGGCGGCATTGAACTCTGTAAAGCCCAGCGCCCGAGGATTCACATCGCTCGCCGTAACACTTAGCGCAGAACGACATGCCACGAGTGCCAGCGTGCCGCACTCGGTGCCCAGGTCCAGAACTTTCGCGCCGGAGCGCGTGATCAAAGAATTCGCAAGAATCTTCGTTGGGGTGTCCACGCCCAGTACAAGATCCACCGATTCCCCGCCCTGAACTCTTCTCACCGAATCGCAGGCAAGAAGCAAGCGTCCGAACGGGACGAGCATACATTGAGGTACACACGCGTCCCCTTCGCGTTCGATCATCTTACAGCTCAGCAGGTCTCCAGCGATTTGCGGCGGAAGGATCGACGAGATCTCCGCGTACGATGCTGTTTCTCCAAACCAGAAGAGGCGCAGGAGCAAAGCGAACCGGACGTTCCCGGGAACCTTGTATGGCAGCAGCAATCGCTGGGCCGACTTCCGCCAGGGACTTTCGTGAACCCAAGCTGTCTCATCTGCTCTTCTGCGTAGCCGGCTTCCGCGAGGAACCGTGCAATATTTCGGGCCGTGTCGGGTGCTGGAACAGAGAGCACGGGGGCTTAAGGGGATGGAGCCGTTGACCGGGATTGAACCGGTGACCTCGTCCTTACCAAGGACGCGCTCTACCAACTGAGCTACAACGGCCTGCCGAGGACGTCCAAAAATGGTGGACAGGGAAGGATTCGAACCTTCGTACCTCGCAAGGAGGGACAGATTTACAGTCTGTTGGCTTTAACCGCTCACCCACCTGTCCATGTGGAGTCTTCGCCTCGCTGATAAACCGCGGGCTCATCCATACTGGATCTTCGCCTTCGCTGATAAACCGCGGGGCTCATCCAACCGAAAACGAGGATAACACAACGCCAAACCTACGAAACAAGCCCTTTTCAGGCTTCTTTTATGCCATTTACGCCCAATACGCCGTGATTGCGATGACGATTCCGACGAACGCCGACCCCACCCCGGTGAGAAAAAGCGGCTTGCGTTTCAGGAGAATCGCCAGAGAAGACAAGACGATTGCCACCTCCAGGAACACCTCGCCGATGTGGAAGCGATCGGCTTGCGCGCCTGCCTTTTTTACCTCTTTTTCGTAATCGTTCGCCTTGTCTTGAATGTGTTCACTCTGCGATTTGTAGCGACTGGCATCCTGTGCATACTTCTGAAGAATCGCGGAGGGCGCTTTCATCCCGGTAAGCTCGTCATCGGCTGCTTGTGCGACGTAGCGCCGGATGTCCTTTGCTTGAAAATAAGCCCACTGGTCGGATGCAAGCTGCTGGTTGAGGAGCTTTTCGGTATTGAAATGTTGACCTAGAACGGAAACCACGGCCAGCAGAGCGGCGATAATCGCCATGGTCCCGGCGACGGCTTTGTCATACGGGTCCTGCGCGTGATGTACGTGTTCGGCAACTTCCTCGTCAGCGGCCATGGTGTCAAGCTAGCATGTTCCCAGACTTGGCCATCTTCGATATCTGGCGCACGATTTTGCGATAGTTCAGATCGGACAAACTGCGGAAGGCGAACCACTGGCCGTCACGCCAGGATGAGTAATACCAACGCGAAAAAATCGCGAGTTCTTCGAGTCTATTGCCGGTGGTGCGCGGGACGGCCAGTGAACCGGTGATCAACTCGCGAATCTGCTGATCGAGCGACCTGGCTTGGTGCTCTTCAGCAGAGAAATCCATAGAGATGGGATCCTGCCAAAGACCGGCAAGCATGGGCCACAAACGGAACTGCAGGGGCCCAATACCCGGCGTGAGCGCAACACCGTTGAATTGCTCCACATTGTCGATGACGGAATCGCGAAGGGCAATCGCGGAGTTCGCCTTCTCAATTCGCTTGTGGATTTGAGCTGCTTGTTCGAAATCCATTTGGCTCGAGGCCCGGTCGCGGGCGACAGAAAGGCTAGCAAAAGTGGACCGTCCGTTCGTCGCCAGAAACTCCGCCACGCGGCCAGCTTCGCTCGCGTACTCCTCGGCAGTGACTGCGCATTGGCATGGCCGCAAGCATTGGCTCATCTCGCCGTAAACGCATCCCGGATGATCGGAATGAGGAGCCAGAATGTCGGTGCATCGGCGGATTTGGAAAAGTTGGAGTACCTGCTGGGCATACGCATCGGCCGCATCGCGGCTCAGAAACGGGCCGAAAGCGGAGCTGCCGGTTTTGGAAAGGCGGCTCACGACTTCGAGCCGGGCGAAGCGGTCCTTTGAGGTCAGACCAACGAACCAGGGGGTTCGCAGCCGCAAGCGTTTGAGGTAGTCGGCGCGATAGTGACATCTGGCAAGCTGGTAGAGGAGGAGTGAGCTTTCCAGTCGCGAGCCGACGGGCCAGCAATTTACCGAGGCGAGCTTTTCGCGAAGAGCTTCGAGCCCGCCGGGTCTAGCGGCCGGGGATGAGACAAGCAGACGCATCAAGCGACGCTGCAAGTTCGCCGACGAGCCAAGGTGGGGAACAGATCCTTCGGGCATGAGAGCGTAGATGCCGGCTGAAGCGGGGAGACCGGCAATCCGTTCCTTGAGGTCCGGCGCGGCCGGCACAAGGGTGATAGGCGCGGGAAGTTTCACTCGGGAGGCGAGATTCACTTGAATTGTATCTGTACCAAAGGTCAGGATTCTCACCAGCGCGGAATTCTTCGGTGCCACTTGACAGCGGAACCGCTCAGTCTAGAATAGGTGTTATTTCGCTATGCAGGGTTGTCAGCACGAGCGAACCGAATTTCTATACCGGCGGGACGGGGTGGACTATCTTCGATGCCTGGATTGCGGCCAGGTATTCGAAGCAGAGGATCTGGATTCGGTTCCTGTTTATGACGAGGATGAAGAAGAGAAGCCCAAGAAGCGCCGCTCTTGAATGACTCGTCCGGCATGGCCACACTGACGCGCGTCTCGCCGTTTCAAAGAAACGCTCTGAAAGCTCCCCTGCGAATCGTTTCAGTCGGCGGAGGAAACGGTTTATCGACGCTGCTCTCAGGGCTCAAGAGACACGCCCGAGGAATGCAGGATGGTGCTGAAGCCGGCAAACCGGTCGTAGAAATCACGGCCGTCGTGACGGTAAGCGACGACGGCGGCAGCTCGGGCAGGCTGCGCCGCGCCTTCGACACGCTGCCCCCGGGAGATATCCGGAATTGTATGACCGCGCTGTCCGAGGACGAAGCCCTGCTTTCACGGCTTTTTCAATACCGGTTCGCCAGTGGACGAGGATTGAAGGGCCACAGTTTTGGAAACCTGTTTCTCACGGCAATGCACCAGATTACCGGCGATTTCGCTCATGCCGTGAAACTGTCTTCAGAAATTCTGGCCATCCGCGGACGTATTTTCCCGGCAACCTCTGCCAACGTCACCCTGGACGCGATACTACGAGATGGCTCGGTTGTGCGGGGCGAAACGAATATCAGCAAGAGCAAAATTTCGATCGAACAGGTGCGGCTCCGCCCGGAATGCTGCGAGCCGTTGCCAGAAGCGCTGGAAGCGATCGAGAACGCGGATCTGATCACACTCGGTCCGGGATCTCTCTATACGAGCATTATTCCTAACTTGCTCGTCCGCGGAATTGCGGAGGCGATCGACCGTTCCCCGGCCATTAAGGTTTATTTTGTGAACCTGATGTGGCAACCTGGTGAAACAATCAATTTCAGCGCATCGCAGCATGTGAAGGCGATTCATGAGCACTCGCAACGCAAGCTCATCGATTGCGTCGTCGTGAATACGGCGCCGATTCGCGCGGGGCTGAGAAAACGCTATGCGAGAGCACACGTGAGACCTGTAGAAAACGATTTCGAGAACCTTCAGAGATTGGGCCTCAAGGTCGTGACGGCGGATCTGTTCTGCGATACCGGAGCGGGGCAAAAAAAGATCCGGCACGATCCCGCCGTTCTGGCAGAGGTCGTGGTCGACCTCGCCAGCCGTTCAAGGGCCTATCAGGTTCGCAAGGACCTTCTTGCCCGGCACACCAAACGATTTAGATGAGTGAAAACATTACGGTCGTGATCCTCGCCGCCGGGCTGGGAACACGAATGAGGTCCACCAAGGCCAAGGTGCTGCATGAGGCCGGTGGAGATACTCTGCTCAATCACATCCTTCGCGCGGCGGTCCAGGTGGCTGCTCCGGAGAACATCGTTGTCGTAGTGGGATATCAAGCGGAGCAGGTTCGCCAGCGTGTCAACATTCCGGGCATTCGCTTCACCGAGCAGCGAGAGCAGCGCGGAACCGGGCACGCGGCACTCTGCGCGCGCAGCGCCATCAACCATGAAAAGGGCGATCTGCTGATTCTGAACGGCGATGGACCGCTGCTCAAGGCCGGCACGCTGCGGGCGCTGATCGAACGACAGAATCAAGCTGGGACAGGCGGAACCATCATCACCACGGAAGTGAATGATCCCACTGGTTACGGCCGCATCGTGCGGGATGAGAACGATCTGGTCTGCGCCATCGTAGAACAGAAGACAGCTACACCGGAGCAACTGCAAATACGCGAAATTAACCCGGGACTGTATTGCTTCGACGCCGAATTGTTCTGGCGGCACATCCCGGAAGTGAAGGCGAACAACGCGGCTAAAGAGTACTACCTCACCGACATGGTGGAGATTTTGCGCCGGCACGGGCATCGTGTCGCCCCGCTGTTGATCGCGGATGAAACAGAACTACTTGGTATCAACACACGCGTAGAGCTTGCCTTCGCGGATAGGGTATTGAGGGCCCGAAAGGCGGAGGAACTGATGCTCGCGGGGGTAACGATCGAGAATCCGGAGAGCGTGAGCATCGATGCCCGTGTGGATGTTGGACCCGATACCGTGATTGAGGCCAACGTGCAACTCCGTGGAGCGACGCGCATCGGTTCCAACTGCCGCATCGGAACAGGGTCTGTCCTGCGCGACTGCGAGATTGGTGATTCGGTGACCATTCTGCCTTATGTGGTGGCCGAGACTTCTTTCGTGAGGAATGGAGCTTCTGTGGGCCCGTTCGCCCGGATGCGACTGAATGCGGAAGCAGGAGAGGCCACGCACATCGGCAACTTCGTCGAACTGAAGAAGACTAGTCTGGGAATGGGTTCCAAGGCCAACCATCTCGCCTACCTGGGGGATTCGGCCATCGGTGCCGGCGTGAACATTGGCGCAGGAACGATTACATGTAATTACGACGGCGTCACGAAACACGCGACGCACATCGCAGACAACGTATTTGTCGGCAGCAATTCGACTCTGGTTGCGCCGCTCGATATCGAGGAAGGCGCATACGTGGCCGCGGGCTCTGTCATTACCAAGCGGGTGGAGGCAGACGCGCTTGCGATCGGCCGCGCCTACCAGGTAGACAAGCCCGGTTGGGCGAAGCGGCGGCGGGAGATGAAGGGCAAGTAGCCAGGACGGCCAATCCGCGCGCATAAACGCACGCGGAAAACACGCGGAAAATTGATTCGCCAGCGACGAAGCCGGATCCGGTAGGACAAACTCTCCACATCTGTCGCGCACAGTAGAAACTGGACGTATGTGGCTCGTTGAACAGATCGAGATCAGCGGCGGATTTCTGCCCGGATTGAGCATTAAAATTCCCCGTGGGCTCACTTGCATCATCGGGCCGCGAGGTAGCGGGAAATCGACGCTTGCGGAGGCCATACGGTTCGCGGTCTGTGGCATGTCAGGCGCGCCAAAGCAATGTGTCGATCTCATCCAGGCAAACCTCGCAGGCGGGGCGCTGGTAACGATCTCAGCGCTGGTCGAAGGCTCGAACCGCTATGCCATCAAGAGAGGCCTCAAACAACAACCCGTTCTTCTGACCGGCGACGGACGGACGATCAACACGGTAGATCTTGATCGAGGCACTTTTCTGCCATTGGACGCGTATAGCAGCCCCGAGATTGAGGCTATTGCGGACGAGGTGCTCGGCCAAAAACGGAGAAATCTGTTGGACGAACTGCGTAGCGAACAGATGCGCACGATCCATCTCTCACTGGGCGAAAGCGCTCGCGCGCTGGATGCGAATGCGGATCGTATCAGGACGGCACAAAGGACAATCCAGGACCTGACCGAACAAATTGAAGAACTTGGCGACGTTCGTGCCCGCCTCAACGCTCTTGCGCCATCGGATCGCGAATCGACGGCGGATTTCGTGCGACTCTCGCGACAACAACAGCTTCACCAACGCGAGATCAACAGATTGGGTACTGCCGAGCGGGATTTCAAAATGCTGGGCCAAAGTTTGGACCGACTACGAAATGACGCACAGCTCGCGTTCAAGCCGCGCCTTGCGGAGGAGCACTCCGCGAACGTAGGGATCCTGCGTCAATACGACGATCGTATCGTAGATCTCTTTAAACCAGTTGAGGAACATATATCGGGGATTGACGGTCAGATTCGAAAGGCCCTGGACGCTGTAACCGAGGCCCGTCAAAGCGTCGCCGCGGCCCATACGAATCAGTCGAGCGAACTGGCAAGATTAACGGCACTCAACCAGGCGGCGAGCGAGCAGGCTCAAGTGCGCGCAACGCTCGAGCAGCAGGTTGCCAGGCTTCAAGCGCTGGAAGAACAGCGGTTACAAATGAACGACGAATTGAAAACGCTTCTCGAGCAGCGCAAATCTCTAAAAGCCAATCACATTCTCATGCGGGATCAAATATCCAGCATGAGGGACGAGGTGGCGTCCGAACTCCAGCGCGAAGCCGGAGAGCGCGTACGCATTCGGATCATGCGCAACGCCGACCACCTGGCGTATCAGCAAATGTTGATAGATGGCCTGCGTGGCGCCAGAGTCAGGAATCACGACGAGATCATTACGACGCTGATGCAGCTCAGGCCGGAGCAGCTCGCGCAGTTTATCCAGTCCAACGACCTGGAGTCGTTCGAAGAGCTTACCGCTTTCGGAAGCGAGCGTTCTCGCAAGATCATGGACTCGTTCCGTGACAGCGTCGACCCGCTCGTTCTCGAAGTAACCGAAATCGAAGATAGAATCGGGATCGAGTTAAATGTTTCATCAACAGGAAAGCCTAACTTTAAGGACGCGTCCGATCTTTCCCGCGGCCAAAAATGCACGGCGCTCCTGCCTATTCTTCTGGCGCGACGAGACAGCCCGCTGATTATCGATCAGCCGGAAGACAATCTGGATAATCACTTCATTTTTGAGACAGTGGTGAACGCCGTTCAGCGACTAAAGAAGCGCCGGCAGATGATTTTTATCACGCACAATGCGAACATCCCCGTGTTAGCTGAAGCCGACCTGATGCTTGTCATGAACTCCGATGGCCGGATCGGAGTGGTTGAAAAGTCTGGAACAGTCGACGAATGCCGTGAACAGATCATTGACTTACTCGAAGGCGGAAGGGAGGCGTTCGAACTACGGTCGAAGCGTTATGCCGGCGCCTGAGATTCTCTATGAGAGGCTCCGGCGCCTCGTGGTGGAGGACCCGCGTGAAGCCCGCAGGGAGTTCTTGCGGCTTCTCGATTCGGGCGGTCCCGAACTCGACCTGTTTCTTGGGCGCATTTCCTGCCCCGGGGATGGGCGGTTACGGCAACTTGCCGCCAACGCATTACGGAACCCTCGAGACAGGGAGCGTCTTGCTCCGCACCTGATTGCTTGGCAGGAAATCGAAACAGACGAATTCACTCATCGAGCCATCGCGCACGCTCTGGACGGGCTGGACACGAGGTCCGCCGCAAATACGGCTTTGGCGCAGGAGGTCGCCCGGTTGACAACTGCGATCGGCCGGGAGATGGCACAGCGGGAACGGTTGAATCGCGAGTTGGAAATCGCGCAGGAAGTACAACAGCACCTGTTCCCGCAACGCTTTCCGGCGGTGCCGGGTTTGGACTACTGCGGGCGGTGCCGGCCCGCGCGAGAGGTAGGCGGGGACTACTTCGATTTCCTGGAGCTGTCAGCAGGCAGGCTCGGGATCGCAATCGGAGATGTGTCAGGCAAGGGCATCGGCGCAGCGCTCATGATGGCAAGCCTCGAAGCCTCGTTGCGCGGCCAGGCCTTAGTGGGCCAGGACCTGTCGGAGCTTATGAAGCGAGTCAACACCCTGATGTACGAAGCCTCATCGGCAAACCACTACGCCAGTCTCTTTTACGCCGAATACGATCCTCGGAGCCGGCGGCTTTCTTACGTCAATGCAGGTCACAACGCTCCTCTGATTTTGCGGAAATCTGCCGTGAGCTACCAGATTTTGCGGTTGGAGACCGGTGGTCCGGTGATTGGGCTGCTGCATCAGGGCTACCAACAGGAGCATGTCCCTCTTGTACCTGGAGACCTGGTTGTGCTCTTCACGGACGGAGTGCCTGAATCCATGAATAGCCGCGAGGAGGAATGGGGCGAGGTTCGATTGATTGAGTTCGTAAAAACCTGTCACGGGCTGCCTGCTTTTGAAGTGATGAAGCGTATTCTGACTGCTGCCGAGGCGTTCGCGGCCGGGGCTTCCCAGCATGACGATATGACGCTCGTGGTACTCCGCATTGTTAACTGAAGACCTTGGGCCGGGCCTCTGAAGTGCATCACCATTCGAATGGAAAACAGCGAGAGTGCCTCAGGTCACCTCCGGTGTGCTTCCGGCTCGGCGTCAGGCTGAAGGCTGTCTTCACAAAAATCGGCGGGATATCCTGGTGACTTCGTGGCCACTAAGGGACAGATCAAGCTGCTTGAAACAGAATTTCAAACCGCAAGGCCACCGAATCCGGTTTTCTGCCATCAAGAATTTCTTGAAAAGCTCGCCGAGCATGGTCGCGATGCGATCGGCAGACGAACTGCATTCTTGCTCCAGCGGCTGTCGTTCGATGCGCAACGCGTGCATTACAAGACCACGCAAGGCGTAAACCGAGGCTGGCGCAGATCGCGGCTGGGAGGTAATCAAGGAAGCCACTTTTATGCGTGGTGGGCGCCGAAGAATGCACTCCCTCTGAAGGAATCCGGCTGGTTCTCCGAGGTTCCGCAAGCCCGCCCCTCGAAAAGCAGCGACGAAGAAGAAGTCCACGGCTCCCAGGAAGTCCAGCGCGCAGAAGAGAGCCGGCTCGTCCGCCGTTTAAGGCGTCCTGAAACACCGAGGCGCATCATGACTGCTTAAGAACCATCCTGAACGCAATGAAGCCCCTGATCTTGACCGTCTTTCTGGTGTTTGTTTGTGGCAGCCTGTTCGGCCAGAAGCGCGGCTGGCAGCCATCGACGGGCCACACGCAAGTGTCGATATGGCCAGGTACGCCACCAGATGCGCAGTTTGGGCCGCAGGCGAACACCGAAACGATGCCGGAATCGGGAGAAGTCGACAACGTCTCACGACCGACGATAACCGTCTATTCGCCAAAGGGAAAGAATACGGGCGCTGCGGTAATCGTGTTTCCTGGCGGGGGCTATTTCGTCCTGGCTATCGACCTCGAAGGCACAGAGGTCTGCGACTGGCTGACATCGAAGGGCATCGCATGTGTGCTCTTGAAGTATCGCGTTCCGTACTCGGGGCCGCATTGGGATGAACAATGCAGGTGTCAGATGAATCCAAAAGCTCCGATGGCTCTCGAGGATGCGCAGAGAACCGTAGGGCTGGTCCGCTCTCACGCCGCGGAGTACCATATCGATCCCCACAAGATCGGCGTCCTTGGATTCTCAGCAGGCGGGCACCTGGTGGCAGATATCAGCACGCACTTCGATAAACGTTTGTATACGGCTGTAGATGCGGCCGATGAAGTAAGCTGCCGCCCGGATTTCGCGGTGGCCCTTTATCCGGGACATCTGTGGATTTCCGATAAAAAGTTTGAGTTGAATCCGAATGTCCGTGTCACTCGCCAGACCCCTCCTACCTTCTTGCTGCAGGCTGAGAATGATCCCGTCGACAGTGTCAACAACTCGCTGGTTTACTACATTGCGCTGAAGAACGCCGGCGTCCCCGTAGAAATGCATTTGTACGCGGAAGGCAAGCACGCCTTCGGACTGCGTCCCACGAGATTTCCGATAACGCGATGGCCTGGGCTAGTAGAAATATGGCTGAGGACGATCAGGATGATTCCATGAGCATCCGCAGTTAGAAGAGTCACGTAATCGCCGAACTCCTGTGGCACTCAGGGCAGTCCGCTAATGATCTTCCGATACTCAGCTTCGCTAAACGCGCGGCAAGTCTCGGATGTGATGTTCCCTTGCGACGTAGCACCCAATAAGGCCTTTGCCAAGGTCGCATCGTCCGGAGCATCGACGACAGCAATCATGTCGTAGTGGCCTGTAACCATATAGAAGTCTTTCATCTTTGCGCCAGCAGCCTCAAATCCTTTCCGGGCTGCTTCCAGGCGGGAGGGACTTTGCTTGATGTTCTGGAGTCCCTGTGAAGTCCACTTCAGCATCGCAATATAGGTTGGCATAACTACCGGTCTCCTATATCGCGCAATTGTACTTCAGAAAAGCTCAAATCGAGTTGACGCGAATAGGCCGTCTGAAATACTGAGGTTTTATGAAAACATTCGTACTCGCGGCGGGGTCCGTTGCTGCGCTCCTTTCTCTGGCGTGGACAGGAGCCGCCCAGCAACATCAGCCCACTTCCCCGCCTCGCGAGGAGGGTGCGGAAGATCCAGCCGCCGCACAACGAGGACAAGCCCTGTTCCGCTCCACTTGCGGCTTCTGCCATGGCGAAGATGCGACCGGCGCGCGCGCGCCGGACCTGGTCCGTTCCGCGATCCTCAATCATGACGAGCGCGGCAATTTGCTGGGGCCGGTGATTCGCAACGGGCGGCCCGATAAAGGCATGCCGAGCTTCGCCAGCTTGAACGACGCTCAAGTAGGGGACATAGTGGCCTTCCTACATCGCCAGGCATACGAGGCCCTTCACAGCGGTCACGTTTCGGGCGACTACCCGGCGGCAAAACTGCTGACAGGGAATGCAGAAGCAGGCAAGAAGTTCTTCTATGGCCCCGGGAACTGCTCGCATTGCCATTCCGTCACGGGAGACCTGGCCGGCATCGCAACAAAGATGAAGCCGATCGATTTACAGCAGCACATGATTTATCCATCGCGCAAAGAGATTCCTAAAACAGCCGCCATCACTCTCCGCGACGGAACTCGCTATGAAGGCAAGCTTGCCCATAAGGATGAGTTCGAGATTGCGCTTGTGTGCAGGGACGGTTGGTATCGCTCCTGGTCGCTGAATGATGTCAAGGCTGAAATCCATGATCCGCTCGCAGCTCACCGCGAATTGACTGCTAAGTATACGGACCGGGATATCCACGACCTATTTGCTTACTTGGAGACGCTGAAGTAACCATGAAGAGATTCTTTTCCGC
>DATBHS010000047.1:0-3146 GCA_036557345.1 Bryobacteraceae bacterium | reverse complement strand
GTGACGTCGCGCGGCTGCAGACCCTGCGGTGCTCCGGGTACGCCTACCTTCGAGAGACCTGTTCGCCAGGCAGCTTGTCCAGTGATGAAGGTCGAGCGGCCCGCAGTACAGCTATTCTCCGCGTAGTAGTCGGTGAACAGCAGGCCTTCCTTGGCGATGCGATCGATATTGGGTGTATCAATGTGCATAACGCCCAAGCTGTAGGCGCTGATATCGGTTGGGCCGATATCGTCACCAAAACATGACAAGGATATTGGGTTTTGAAGCCTGTGCCTGTACCGGGTTTGGGGACAAGGTCAAAAGAAAGATGGAGGTGCCGAGCGCCGCGGCCACCCTTTGCAAACGGATGAAGTCTGACATTTTTACCTCGCTGAGCCGCCGGCCCGGGGAACAACAAGCCGACTTACGCTTAGAGTATTTCACCGGATTTGCGATTTTTTTTTTAGAATGCAGACTCAAGAACTTTGGGGTAGAACGCCTCCAGACACACCTATGGTTTTGATCAAACCGCGTGTAGTCGCGATGTGTAGATCTACCCTTGGCCGTTAAGCACGATCTATGCAGTCGGGCGATGAATGCACCGCGTCTACTCGCTGTTTACAGAGCCCAGTAGACGCCACGACATTTTGTTTTCGCGGATTCGCTTACGAAAATCGTTCGCCGGGATGCAAGTTGAGCAGAACTGGCTGATCGGAAATTTTCTCAATCCCCGTTAGGGCTTCAGGGCTCTAATCTGGAGAACATGGCATTGCGCGCAAGCTTCGCAGAGATGTCGGGGAAGCTGATGAGAACCCAATTTCAAATCAGGAACGGTGCTATCTTTTCACTCTTGCTTGTCCTGCGGTTCGGGGGCTTGGCGCTGGCGCAAAGCCCCTCCAAGCAGGCGCCGCCGAAGGCGTTTATGGAGGCAACTCAAGCCTTTGCCCGGATGGATGAGGAAAAGGCCCGGGAGACAGAGGCCTATACCCTCGGTGTGCAGAGCGTGCTCTGGGGCTTACAGTGGGTCAAGGCCGGCGAATCGTTTCGGATGTTCACAGCGCCGCTCCCAGCGGGAACCCAGCGCTCGCCGTACGATAGCAATCCGCACGGCATCGACATTTGGGGACATGCCCAGAAACTGCTAACCGCCGAATTTCGCACCATCGAGACGCCTAATACAGAAACCCTTTATTCCAGTGCCATCGTCGATCTGATTAGACGGGTTCTTTGTGAGCAATCCGGCCAATCGCTTCGGCATCGGGAACATGGCGGAGAAGCTTCGCCCTGACGCTGACGGCGGGTTGACGATCTATATCCACCACGATAGTCCGGGCAAGGACAACGAGATAAATTGGCTGCCCGCACCGGCGGAGGGATTCTTCCTCGTCATACGTCTGTATCAGCCTGAGGAACGAATGTATCGAGGAGAATATATTCTTCCTCCCTTGCAGAAAAGTTAAGTAGCTTTGTGGCCCTATCCGGCGGCCACAATGATAGCTGGTCATTGGACCCGCGCAATATCATTCAGTTTCCATGTTCTGTCGAAGACCGGTTCGAGCGGGCCGTAGGGACGGAACATAGCGAAGAAGCCTCGGCCGGGAATGGTCTTGATCCAGGTGTTCGGATCCTGCGGGCAGGACCGAAGTAGAGATCGACTGAGCCGTCGGTATTTTTCGCGAGGCCGGAGAGGCTTCCTTGTCCGGCGCGCTGCTGATCGGTGTCGATCATGCTGCGCGTGCGGTTGTCGTAGATCGTGACGGACCAGAACGCCTTGGCCGGAACGTTGGGCCCAACATGCAGCTCGTAACTGTTGCCGCCTTGAAGAAACTCGCCGCGTCGTCGTGGAAGGTCGAGGTGTACCAGCTTCCTTCGCCTGGCGCCGGCTTCGCGCTGTAAACATAGCGTGCGTTCGTGGAGAGCTGATACCAGCCCTGCGCACGCTCATCGAGCTCGATGCGCTGGGCGTCTCGAACTCGGGCGTTGTGGCGAAGGTGATCTTCTCCCACTCGCGGTCGGGCCAAATCTGTCGTCCGGAAAAGCGGTTGGCGAAGGCCATGTTCGCGACCATCGCCGCGCCGTCTCGGCGGCTTTGGCGAGAATGCGCTGCTGGCGCTCATCGGGAGGGAGCGGCTTGCCCGGCGCGAGCCCAAGTGGTTCGATCATCGCATACATCAACTTGTCCTGCTCTTCGACAGGCGTGTCAGAAAGGCCGTCGGCGAGGTATTCGAAGAAACGGACGTCCTTCGGCCAGTCGGAGTTCATCGGTACGCCGCCTACACGAATCACCTTCGTCGCGCCATGCGAGTCCTTCTGCGCCAGAGGATAAAAGTCCGACTGAACCAAGCAGTTTGACCAGCGCCTCCGGGCCTTCTCCTGCCTTGGGCGTGCCGCGCGCCGGAAGAAAGATGCGATTGGTTTTGCAGGGCACGACCGTGTAGCCACTGGGTGTCTTTCCCTCGTAGCCTGGCGGCAGCAGGAGCAGCTTCGCGCCGTTGCGCGTCGCGCCGACGCCGATGTCAATGACGGCCCACTGCCAAAAGTCAACGATCCCACCGAGAACGCCTGCGGGCGCATCGACCACGAATGGTCCGGTCTTCGCAAGGTCAATCACTGAGATGCCATCCTGGCCTCAAGTCTTGCAGGCGTCATCGCGAGGTGGCGGTTGAAGCGTAGATAGAGGTATCAGTGGGCGGGGCGATTGAGTTTCGAAAGCCCGTGGCACAGGATGCCGACTCTATTCCGAGTCCGGCATGTTGTAGGGGATGAAAGAGCCCTACAATCTCACCCACAGGTCGACGATGCGCTTCGACACAGTATCCGAAGTTGTTGAGAATCCTCTCGCAGAAAAGCTCGCCTTGTGGAAGGCATGTGCTAGTTGCTAGGACGAGCAGAGTCCGCCACCCGCCACCGTTGGCACTGTCATATGCGCGTTCACCCACCGGCGCGATTTGTACAGCTTGGTAGTCGTTGCGAGGACCGAATGTGTCTCAATCGGCTCCGGAATCATGTTTCTCCTAGACTCGATCGTTAGGCTTTTCCGTTCCGGCGCGCGGTGACTCGGGCTCCGTCCTTAAGATCGTTCGCCGGATGCGAAATGACTTGTGCTCCTTCATTCAGACCCTTTATGATTTCGGCCTCAGAAGCATTACGGTGGCCAACCTCAACGG
>DATBHS010000046.1:0-27703 GCA_036557345.1 Bryobacteraceae bacterium | reverse complement strand
TACTGCTTCCATCGGTTTTTCGGGGAAGTCTATCCGCAACAGCACCACCCCAACCGAAGCATGACGCTGGAGGACTTCATAAAGGTTGCGAAGAGCCTTGCCGTGGATGGCGTTTCACTTGAATCCTGCTTCTTCCCGAGCCTGGAATCTTCATATCTGGCCGATATCCGGGCAATGCTGGATGAGCACGGCCTGGATCGCGTGTACGCGTGGGGCCACCCCGACGGTCTCGAAGGCGGCACGAATCAAGCGGCTTACAGACAGATGCTCGATAGCTTCGATCATGCGCAAGCGATAGGGGCCACGGTTATGCGGGTTGTCGGCAGCAGCCTGCGCTTTCGAAACGAGCCGCACTCTCCGCAACTGGAACGTTTGACGCGGATGTTCCTCGAAGCCGTGCAAGTAGCGGAGAGCTACGGAATCCGCATGGCCGTCGAAAACCACATCGACTTCAACGGTCAGGAAATGCTTTCGCTAATGCGATCCGTCGACTCCCCATTTCTCGGAATGAACTTCGATACGGGAAATTTCGTCCGTCTGCTCGATGACCCGGTACGAGCCATGGATGCCCTGGCTCCCCACACCTATGCGACCCATATCAAAGACTTGAAGGTTCAGCGCGGCGTGCCGGCAAACGAATGGTACTTTTTCTCGAGCGCGCCGGTGGGCGATGGCGTTGTAGATAACGCCAGGCTGATCGAGAAGTTGCAGCACGCGGGTTTTAGTGGGATTCTCGCAGTTGAAATCGATTTCTTGCATCCTGACTATGGAAATGACGAACATGCGGCGGTAGCCGCGAGTGTTTCGGAACTCCGCCGGCTCGTAACGCGGGTGGGTAGGCTTTAGCCGTACAGTATGGCGAAAAACTTCAAAGATCTTTCCGAGCGTGAGATCCTCGCCCTTGCCATCTCCTTGGAAGAAGAGGATGGCCGAATCTATGGCGAATTTGCGGAAGGTCTTCGCGAAAACTACCCGGCCACAGCGAGGATGCTCGAAGAGATGCAGACCGAAGAGTCCGACCATCGCAGCAGCCTGATCGAGCTGTACCAGTCGCGCTTCGGCGACCACATCCCGCTCATTCGCCGTCAGGACGTGAAAGGCTTTGTCTCACGGCCGCCCGTCTGGCTGATCGGTCCCATTGGCCCGAAGGCCGTGCGGCGGTCTATCGAGTCCATGGAATCCGAGACGCGCCGTTTCTACCAGCTCGCCGTGGAACGGACAACCGACGCGTCAACTCGCAAGCTGCTCGGCGATCTCGCCGAAGCGGAAGCGAAACACACGGCCGCTGCCGAATCCATCGAGAAGCAGCACCTCACGCCCGAAGTAAAGGCCAAGGAAAAGGAAGCCTCAAACCGAATCTTTGTGCTGCAATTTGTGCAGCCCGGTTTGGCCGGCCTGATGGACGGCTCCGTTTCGACGCTGGCGCCGCTGTTTGCGGCAGCCTTCGCGACGCAAAAGACTCACGATGCCTTTGTGGTTGGCCTTGCTGCTTCAGTCGGTGCCGGGATCTCGATGGCTTTTGCTGAAGGTCTTTCCGACGACGGATCGCTGACCGGCCGCGGCCGTCCCCTCGTTCGCGGCGTGGTAACAGGTGTGATGACCACGGCCGGCGGCATCGGTCACACGCTGCCGTACCTGATCTCCGATTTCCGGTTCGCCACCATTGTCGCCGTCTGCGTGGTCGCCGTTGAATTGGCCGTGATTAGCTGGATCCGCCAGCACTATATGGAAACGCCGCTGGTACGTGCCGCTTTGCAAGTCGTGTTGGGTGGAGTGCTCGTGTTTATCGCAGGTATCCTGATCGGAAATTCCTAATCTTATGCCCGCTTTAATTGAATATACAGACGCCAACCCGGAGGTCCGCGAAGTTTACGACGACATCATGGCCACGCGCAAGACTGATTGGATCAATAATTTCTGGAAAGCGCTCGCAAACCAACCCGCAACGCTGCGCCGCACCTGGGACAGCATAAAGCAGATCATGGCCCCCGGTGCCTTGGATCCTCTTACCAAGGAATTGATCTATTTGGCCGTTAGCGCGACGAATCAGTGCCAGTACTGCGTAGCCTCTCATTCTGCTTCGGCACGTAAGAAAGGCATGACAGATGAAATGTTCGGGGAATTGATGGCCGTTGTCGGCATGGCGAATGAAACCAACGCCCTCGCCGCTGGTTATCGCGTCGAGATCGACGACCAGTTTAAAGCTCTCGCCTGATTCCCCGCGCTTTCGCACAATGTAACTATGTCTCGCAAAAGCGGGAGGGCCTTCGTGTTCGTGCGATGGACTGCCGCCCCTCATTCGCCCGCGGGTCTCGGTGACGTTGGCTGGGGCTTTGAGCATCTCGACCGCCTGGGGCGGTTCTATTGTTATTACTGCGGCGGATCGGAGTGGCGGCACGATCCGGGCTTGGCTCGCGCTCGCATTTCCTGGCAGGAAAAATGTCTCACGCTGCCGGAGCTCATCAAAGCCATGTCGAACCAAGGCCACCAGCGGCCCGGATACGATGAAGTGAAAGTTCTCGAAGTGGATGAAGCTGAACCCGATGCCGCTCTTCAATTCGCGCTACGCTCCGGGTCAGATGAGTTAGCACGCCTCGTCGATCCTTTGGAGGAGGTTCGAGAGATCATCGGCCGCTACGGCGCGCGAGGGTTTGCGGCTCCGCGGGGGTTTAGCGCGCCCTTCCTCTGGTACAACATGTTGCCGGGACGCAGCGTACCTCTTCGCAAGCTCCCTGTTCATCTCTTTCAATTGCGAGCCGCAAGGGAGCGCCGCAATGAACTGTCTGCCGGTGAAGTAGAGAACCAGGTCCGAACGGTCGCAGAGGCAGTGCCCCGAGTCTTGGGCGTATCGGATTGTTTCATCGCGCGGATTCGTTCCGATTTCTTAATCAGTGTCGATATCGTGGTCTCCGCCCGCCTTTCGGTAGGCGAGGGACGAATAGTGGGTGAGGCAGTGGAGGAAGCGCTGCGAGCGGCCAATCCGAATGCGCGGTATGTCCTCGCGCGCGTACGTTCCGACGAAACTTGATCAAATGCTCCTCAGCGATGTCGTCGAAACTTCACGGCGTATTGCCGCCACGACGAAGCGGCTCGAAAAAACGGATCTTCTCGCCACACTGATCAAGCGCCTCAGCCCCGAGGAAGTGGAGGTCGCGGTCGCTTATTTGTCCGGGGCCATGCCTCAGGGGCGCATCGGCATCGGTTATGCCACACTCCGCGGAGTAATGACAGCCGGTGCGGAAAGGCCGTCTCTCGAGTTGCTCGACGTCGACCGGACGCTTGAGCAGTTTGCCGCCGTAAAAGGTTCCGGCTCGGAGCAAAGGAAACGCGAGCTGCTCAGCCGGTTATTCGAGCGCGCCACGCACGAGGAGCAGCAATTCCTCCTTGGTCTTTTGGGCGGCGAACTCCGCCAGGGCGCGCTCGAGGGAATCATGCTGGACGCTCTCGCAAAAGCGACCGGGGCTTCCAGTGCGAAAGTTCGCCGTGCGGCCATGCTCGTCGGAAGCATCCCGCCCGTTGCCCGTGCCGCGATCGAGAGTGGTGAGACAGGCCTTTCTCAGTTCGACATCCAGTTGTTCCGGCCGGTTCAGCCGATGCTCGCGCAAACCGCCGACGATGTATCCGAGGTGCTCGATGAACTGGGCAAGGCCGCGCTCGAATACAAACTCGACGGCGCGCGGATCCAGGCCCATAAGTCAGGCGGTGAGGTCCGCGTCTTCTCCCGAGGTGCGAACGACGTATCGGCAGCCGTTCCCGAAGTCGTGCAAGCGATCCGGGCGTTGCCGGCCAAGGATCTGATTCTCGATGGCGAAGTGCTCAGCCTGGATGTCCAAGGCCGCCCACAGCCGTTTCAGGTTTCAATGCGCCGTTTTGGGCGGAAGCTGGATGTGGATCGGCTCCTTGCGGAACTCCCGATGACCCCGTTCTGGTTCGACGTCCTCTACCTTGACGGCAAGCCAATCATTGACGAATCCCAAGCAAAACGGTTTGCCGCCTTGGCCGGCATTGTTCCGCCGGAAAATGTCATTCCTCACGTCACAACAGGAAATCACGACGAAGCTGCGAGTTTCCTGGCGCAAGCTCTGCAGCAGGGTCATGAAGGGTTAATGGCGAAAGCCCGAAACGCGCCCTATGTGGCCGGAGCACGCGGGCAAAGCTGGCTAAAGATCAAACAGGCGCGAACGCTGGACCTGGTCGTTCTCGCTGCCGAGTGGGGTAATGGCCGCCGCCGCGGATGGTTAAGCAATTTGCATCTGGGCGCGCGCGATACGGTGAAGGGCGGCTTCGCCATGTTAGGCAAGACATTCAAAGGGCTAACGGACGAGATGCTTGCCTGGCAGACGCAGGAGCTGCTGAAGCTGGAAGTAGCCCGTGACAGTTATACCGTCTATGTCGAGCCGAAGCTGGTCGCCGAAATCGCCTTCAATGAAATCCAAGTCAGCCCGCGCTACGAAAGCGGTCTCGCGCTCCGTTTCGCGCGCGTGAAGCGCTATCGGCCCGATAAATCGGCTTCCGAATCGGATACTTTCCAGACTGTTCAGAAGCTCGCTGGCGTTATTATGTAGCGAACCGCCTTGCTTCGAGCGCCTTGTCTTCTGCTGCATAATCGAAGGCATCCGCAGCTACCACCGGAGGATTCGCGCGTTCCCAAGCAATCGTACGCTCAATCGCCTCATCGCTGCCCACCAGTTCGACATATCCGAGCTCTTCCCGTATCCGCACGCTACTCATGATCCAGTCCTGCGCATGGTTATACGAAACCCTGAGATGCACGGGCGTAAGATCCTTCGAAAGAGGAACAACGGAGCCGTCCCAACGAGCGCTGCGCCCTATTCTCTGCACCCATTCCGCTTCGGATAGTGCCGGTTCTTCTGCGATGTTGTAAATCCGCCCCGACGCTCGGCTCGAAACCGTCGCGAGCGCGATCGCGGCTGCTACGTTGTCCACATACCCGCGCGGTCCGCGCCACCGAGCCGCATTTTCCTGAATCAAAATTGCCTCGCGCCCGTCGTCCATGCGCTTCAGATAGGGAAAGAGGCGATGCAGAGGATCCCCCGGCCCATAGACCATCGGTAGCCTCAGCACTGTTCCAGGCAGCTCCGGATTACTCATGACAGCGTGCTCAACCGGAATTTTGTCGTACTCGTCATCAAGCCATCCGAACACTGCGCGAAGTTGTGTGAGCATCTGCGAACCATAAGGATTCCGATTTGCGCGAAGCTGGGAGTCTTCGGTCAGGGGCACGGGTTGGAGCGGACCCGATTCTGACCCATGTAAAATTCCACAGGCACGATACACGTCTCCGCTGCTCAACGCGACGATTCGGTGCGCTATTCCGCGGAACGTATTCATGAGCGCGGCCGCCTGACGCTCGCTGCTGAGGATGAAGTCGACAACTACATCGGGTGCCGTGCTACGGAAATCGTGAAGGGAGTTTTCGATATCATTCCGGTCACCGTAAAGCTGCTTCACCCCGTAGGGCAGGGCAACTTCCGCGCCCCCACGATGGAAAACCGTGACTTCGTGACCTTGTTTTGCGAGCTCGCGGACAACATGCGGCCCGATGAATCCTGTTGCACCGATTAAGAGAACCTTCATTTGGCGCCTGCCGAACTTAATCGTGGTACGGCGGATCCCTGTCATCACGAGTCCGCCGCTTAATCGACTCGACGCGCCTACCTAAAACGACAGCCGCGCTCCAAGCTGCACTTCTCGCGCGGGCGTGGACGCCATCGTGATCGTGCCGAACTGTGGCTCATTCACAAAACGGTTCGGCGCATCGAGATTGGTATGATTCAGCGCGTTGAAAAACTCGCCGCGAATCTGGAATCGAAGCTTTTCCGTAACCGTGAACACGCGCACAAGCGCCACATCGAGCGTTTCCAGCCCGGGCCCGTAAACGCTGTTCCGGCCGGCATTGCCGAAGGTGTATGCAGGCGGTGTGGCGAATGCCTCGGGATTGATCCAGCGGTCGGCGATGTGCGTTCCGGGGCCGAATACCGGCTGTCCGGTGTAGTTGGCGCGAATCGGATTTTCGCCCAGCAACGTTCCCGCATTTGCAGTGTCGCCAAAGACTGAAATCGTAAATGGATATCCACTCTGCGCCTGAAAAATCGTCGACATCTGCCAGTTCGATGTAATTTTGCGCAGCCAGTCCGAACGATTCCAGCCGGGAATGGCGTAGATGGCCGTGAACGCAAAGCGGTGACGGATATCGCAGCCCGGGCCTTTCTCGGCGTCCAGATCGTTGTTGTTCTGCGGAATGCTCGATTCAAACATAGGCGACCGGAAGTCGGGAGCGTTGGTCAGGTTCTTGGCGTACGTGTAGTTTGCCAGCAAGCTCAGCCCGTGCGAATAGCGCCGCCGGAAATTGATGTAGCCCGCGTCGTACCAGCTTCTGGCCGTGTTTTGCAGCATATTGATGCTGCTTACTGTGAACGTGGAGCTTGCGACCGTAACGTCCGGCGGGAATACTGTCCCGGGAGCAAACGTCGCTTTGTGATAGGGGCGGCGCGGCTGGACAAGACCCGGACCGGGCAACGCATTATTGATCAGATGCGCCTGTTGCAGATGGAGGCCACGTTCGCCCAGATAGCCTACCTCGATTGTCATTGCTGGCCCGAGACTCTTCTGGATGGCAGCCGTTGCCTGCTGCACGTATTGGGCCCGAGGGTGCGGATCAAAAGCGGCAAAGCTGACAACCGTCTTGCCCAGCACCGGGGGCGCCCAGTCGAAGCCGCTGAGAGATGGCACGAAGTTGTCGCTCTGCTTCGTTTCGGGAAAGACAAGAGGTACATTGTGAAGCTGGTTGCACCAGGTATTCAGATCTACCGGCGTGTAGAACATCCCATACCCGATGCGCCCGACGAAACCGCTGTTTCCAAACTGGTGTGTCAGTCCAAAGCGCGGCGCGAAATCGAGTTTGTTCGGATACATCAGGCCGCGTGGCATTCCGTTCTGGCCGCCGATAAACGCCACGAGTTGGCCGTTGATGATTTCCAGGTTGGACCATTGCCGGCTCGTGTCGACGAGCGGTTCCATGAATTCGTATCGTAGCCCCAGGACAAGCGTGGTGTTCGGTGTGATGCGCCAGGTGTCCTGGCCATAAGCATTTGCCTGCCATTGGCGGAGGTCCATGCTCGGCACGCCGGCCTGCCGCTGCGCCGTCGCTGGCAATCCGAGCAGGAAGCTGGCAAGGCCGGAGCCGGTGCCGTCGTTTGTTGCGGTCTGGGTCGTGAAGCCGTTCGTGAACTGGTAATAGCCGCGATTTTGAAAGAATCCCCACATCGGCCAGATGTACCAGCGATACGCGCCGCCGAACTTGAAACTATGCCGACCGTGCTGCCAGCTGAGGTCGTCGCGGCCTTCGGTGATCGTGTCCCAGGCATGCATCGGCGTCGCGAGAAAATTGTCGCCGAATCCCGAATAACCTTGCACGTTGAAGTACGGTGCTCCGGAAGCGGCGGATCCGCCGTAGCCGACGCCCTGAATGCCAAGCTGCTGAACGATGTCGTTAGTCCCGTTGTTTTGCGAATAGCGGAACATAGTAAGACGCGAAAAGACGACGCTTGCGGTGTTGACAAGGTTTGGCGAGATGATGCGTGTCCACGTGACGTTGGCGTTTTGAGCGAGATTGTCATTGTATGCGCCGAAACCGGGCAGGTTCTGAGGCGTAAACCCGGTCTCGCTGCCGAATGAATAGCGGCCAAAGAGGCTGTCGCCGTTGTTAAAAATGTGGTCCACCCGCGCCGTCCCCTGGTTCATTTTTTGAATCCCGTTCTCGACGTCCATGTAGTTGTTGGAATCCATACCTTGGCCGACCACGGAAGGAACCCCCATCGAGCCGCCGATCCCCAGGCCCATGTTCATGCCGCCCATGGTCCCCACACCCATGGAGTTATTGGGGAGGGGAACATACCGGTTGAGGAACTGGTACGCTACCGGGCTCTGGCGGGTGATGGGGATCATATTGCCGGGAAACAGATCGCGCAGGATTTTCGGGTTACTTGGCCCCGCCGGCTTGGAAGGATCGAAATTCGGATTGGGATGCGCGCTGGCCGGATCGTACACGTTTGAGCCGCTCATGCCGAAATCGCCCGACTTCTCCTCTGCCGTGGGAACCGTATCGATCTGCGTCATGGCTTCTGACATTTGAAGCCCCTCATAATTTGTAAAGAAGAACGTCTTCTTCCCGGCTAAAGGGCCGCCCAATGACGCGCCGAAATTGTTGTGCACCAGGTGATTCGCGCCCGGCATCTCGTTGAAAGTCCGCGCATCCATGGCGCTGTTCCGCAGAAATTCGTAAAGCGTGCCGTGAAACTGGCTCGTTCCCGAGCGGGTGACGATGTTAATCTGCCCGCCGCCCGCGCCGCCCATATCTGCCGTATAACTTCCTGTCTGCACCTGGAACTCCTGCACGGCATCCGGTGAAAGGCTGATGTTCTGCGTGTTGAACGTAGGGTCTGTATTCGTGACTCCATCCACCAGGAAATAATTCGCATTGGGCCGGTTACCGCCAACGCTCAAAGCTGAGTTTTGCCCAGGTCTCCAGTACAAAGGATTCACGTTGCCTTCTTGCGCGCCGCTACCCACGTGCGCACCGGGAACCGTTACCGCCAGATCCAGCAGCATGCGGCCGTTCAACGGGAGCTCCTGCACAGACTTCGTTTCTACCACCTCACCGAGGCTGGCATCGGATGTCTTGAGCAATTCAGCCTTCCCGGAGACTTCGATCACCGCGTGCGCCGCGCCGACCTCTAAAGTCGCGTCGAGCCGCAGAATCTGGCCCACTTCGAGGCGTACATTCCTGGCGACCTGCGCGAAGCCCGTCTTGTCAACCGATACTTCGTAGTCGCCGGGCGAAAGATTGGGCACGTCATAGAGACCGCTTTCGTTCGACAGCGTCGTGCGCACAGCGCCCGTTTCGACCGAGCGCACCTCGACGTGTGCCTTTTCAACTGGACGGTTCTGGGCATCTGTGACTGTCCCGCTGAGCCCCGCGAAATTTGTTTGCCCGGCGAGAGGCACAGAAAGTCCTAAACAGCAGCAGGCGCAGAAGAACAAGGCGCGGAATCGAGGAAGGCTGATCTGCATGGGTATAGGAGACGAAAGGAGTTTCGAGTAGGCTAGCAGAAAAGGCGGTCCTTGATCTTGCAGCCTGGGGTGGAGAGAGGGACCAACCAAAGGGTGGATCTTTGCATGTTCACCGAGCATCAAACGATGTAATCTTCGAGGATTGAGGCGACATGGCGTTACTGAGCCACTACTTGAGAAAGCATTGGCAGCTTGTCTTTCTGGCCTTGCTGTTGGCAGCCGTAAATCAGGTCTTTTCTCTGCTGGATCCGCTGATTTTCCGGTACATCATCGACGAATACGCCACGAAATTCCACCAGTACACCACTGGGCAGTTCGTGCGAGGCGTCAGCCTGCTTTTGGGCGCCGCCGTGGGCGTGGCGTTCATCTCCAGAGTGGCGAAGAACTTTCAGGATTATTACGTCAATGTCGTTACGCAACGTACGGGCGCCGAGTTGTATGCCGACGGCGTGGAGCGGTCGCTTTCTCTGCCATACGCCGTTTTTGAAGATCAGCGGAGTGGAGAAACGCTGGGCAAGCTGCAGAAGGTTCGGACGGATGTAGAACGTTTTATCACCGCCTTTGTAAACATCCTCTTCACGGCGACCGTCGGCATCGTTTTTGTCTTCGTTTATGCCCTGCGCGTCTACTGGATCATTGCGCCGGTATTCCTGCTGACGATTCCCTTACTAGGCGGCATCAGTTCCGTCTTGAGCCGCAATATCAAAAGAATTCAGAAAACGATTGTTGCCGAAACAGCCGCGCTCGCCGGCTCGACCACGGAATCTCTTCGCAATATTGAGCTGGTCAAGACCTTGGGACTGGCGCGTCAGGAGATAAACCGCCTGAACACAACAACCGATAAGATCTTGAAACTGGAGCTGAAGAAGGTACGGTATCTTCGCGGCCTGAGTTTCCTGCAGGGCACGGCGGTGAACTTCCTGCGGACCAGCATCCTGTTCCTGATGCTCTATCTGATCTTTACGCAGCGCATCACCGTGGGACAGTTCTTTTCACTGTTTATCTACTCATTCTTTATTTTTGGCCCGCTGCAGGAATTAGGAAATATCATCAACATTTATCGCGAGACCGAAGCTTCTCTCAACACGCTGGAAGAGATACTCCAAATCCCTCCCGAGCCAAAACCCGCAAACGCGGTGCCACTAGGAAATTTGGGGTCGCTCGAGTTTGAAAAAGTCACATTCCAACATCGAAGCGCCAACCGGCCTGCGTTGTGCGAGGCTTCGTTTCAAATCGCGCGAGGCGAAACAGTGGCCTTCGTCGGTCCTTCCGGGGCCGGTAAGACGACTTTGGTCAAGCTGTTGGTGGGCCTCTATCAGCCGCAGCAGGGCACGATCCGGTACAACGGCCTGGATGCGGAGCAGATCGATCCGGAGGAGTTGAGATCTCAGATCGGTTTCGTTACACAGGACACTCAATTGTTCTCCGGCACCATTCGAGAGAATCTTCTGTTCGTTCGTCCGGATGCCACCGATGCCGAATGTCTCGACGTGCTGCATCGAGCAGCAGCGGATTCCTTGCTAGCACGGGCGGACAAGGGACTGGATACGTTGATTGGCGAAGGGGGAGTAAAGGTATCGGGCGGCGAGAAGCAGCGCCTCTCGATCGCGCGAGCCTTGCTCCGAAGGCCGCGGCTGCTGGTATTCGACGAGGCGACTTCATCGCTCGACTCCATCACTGAAGAGGAAATCACGCGCACCATTCGCGAGGTCGGACAACGATCCGATGTAATGACCATCCTCATCGCCCACCGCCTTTCCACCGTTATGCATGCCGAACGGATTTACGTGCTCGAGCGTGGCCGAATCGTGGAGCAAGGCACTCATTCGGAGCTCGTCGCCGATATGGGACTCTACTATGCGCTATGGAGACAGCAGATCGGCGAAGGCACAGCCGAGGCACCATCGCTGCTTTTAACTGAGCCGCGCGCGTAGCAAGCGGTTTAGCGCGAATGACGCTTACAGCCGGATTCCCACCGATACCCCGTCCCGTATCGGCAACTGCGTAACGTAAAACTGCGATGAGCCGAACAGGCGCTCATTAAACAGACACACAGCGCGATCGGTGACCTCCTTCGGATCGAGCACGCGCGCGTGCCACAACGTATTATCCGTGATGAACAAGCCGCCTGCCTTGATCCGGTCCGGCACTGCGTCGAGCACCGCTGGGTAACCGTTCTTGTCCACATCGTTAAAGATCAGGTCGAAACTGCCGGGTACAGATGCCAATGCGCTCAACGCATCGCCCGTGTGGATATGGATTCGCGAAGCGACGCCCCCGCGCTCAAAATAGGCCCGCGCTCTTTCGGCATTGGCCGGGCTCCCATCCGCGTAATGAACTTCCGCATCCGGCCCGGCCGCTCGGGCCAGCCAGATCGTGGAGTAGCCGATCGCGGATCCAAGCTCAAAAATTCGCTTGGCTTTGGTCATCAGTACAAGGCTAGCCAGAAATCGGCCTACCGCCGGTCCCACAATCGGGATATCGCGCTCCGCCGCGTAAGCTTCCATCTCGGCCAGCACTTCATCGCGAGGCGGCAGCAAGCCGTGCATATACCGCTCAATATCGGGATCCGTAATCATCTGCCTACTTTTTCCGCATCTGACTGACGGCTACTTGATCTTTCTGACCTTCCACAATCAGGCGATCATCATCGCTGAAATAGGTGAGCTGCCGGCCTTTGGTCATCCCTTTGACGGTATCGTGCATCTGCGGCGCGCCTCCATTCAACACCACCTTGTCATCTTTGGTGTAGTATTCGCAGTGTTCCGCATTGCCTGTCCGCGTCCTGGCGGGCGAGACCACTTGTGAAATCTGAACGTTGCCGTCTGCTAGTGCATGGTCAAGCGAAGAATCGCCGCTGTTGTCCTTGGTCTTCGGTGTGAGAAACGCCCGGATTTCCTTTGATGTCACCGTCATCTTGTCGCGTAACAGTTTTACGCCGCCTGTATAGTGCGCAATTCGCGTATCGTCACGATAGAACAACTCCGGCGCGCGCACCACAGTGAAAATCGGAGGAGCGGGAGCCGCAGCGGTCTGGCTCTCCGGCGGGTTCCCGTTCGATTTGTTGTCAAGTAATTCGCTGGCCACGTTTCCAACCGCGTGCAGTGATTGCTCGTCGCGATTGACGGCAATCTCGTTTGCTGAGATCCGGTTCGCGCCCTGCCACATGACGACGTGCCCCTGATAGAACACGTTTGTGTTGTCCTCCCGGGTCTGCATCCGGTCTGCCTGCGCCTGCATCGGCTGCGTTGCGTCCAGCATGGACGTGCCAGGCTTCTCATTCTTGTCGGGCGCGTGTGTGGAAAGCACATGACCCGTAGCGTCCATGTCACCGTTCGCCTGGTTCATCACAATCTGATCGGCGACGGCTGACCCGGTGTCATCCAGCACATGCGCGCCGTCGGTCAGCGTGATCCGATTGATGGTCTGCTCCAAAAAGGCCTTCTTTGCCCAGGCTTTGCGTGTGCCCTCCTGGTACCGAAAGCTGCCCGTCTGGTCGATGGTTGCAATCTGGTTCGTATTCGGCGTGAATTTGGCGACCATCTGATCGCTCCAGGTCAGCGCCGGGGCCGGTTTGCCATCCTTCGTTTTGTCCTTTGCTGGGCTGGCCGGCTTGTCGGTGTGTGTGGCGACATTCCAGGCATAGAACGTATCGACGTAACTGCCGTCTCCATACACGATGCGCAGGCGCGAGGCATCAAGGATCCGGTGCGATTGGTCCGCCCGATTGGGCTTGAATTCAAGTTGCGCCTGCGACGGCGCTCGGATCTCCTGAACGTCCTGACCGCCCGGTCTCATCCCAAGTTCGATACGTTCGCTCCGTAAAATGCGCGTCTCGGGCAACTGCACGCTGGGTTGCGGCAGCGGAGTCGACTCCGCAACCGCGTGGCCCTCAGCCAGGACTTCGTGAAGCTGGCTGTCGCTCGCCGGCATACCGTTCCGCTCGGTAGCCGCGATCGCGAAATGTAGATCGGCGCGGTCGCCCGTAAGGAGCGTGCGCGAAGATGGCTGGCTCGATTCCACCCGCGCATTTCTATTGCCCACGATCTGGATGAGATTCCCGTCATCGTCAAACATCGCCGTCATCGTGTCCGCGGAGTAGCTGGTCTGGCGGTCGTCGCGACGATCGGTTCCGAAAGCATGATCGGAGTCGATCTGGTGCAGGACTCCGTCCAGCAAAGTGATCACGGAATTCAGGCCCTGAATCGTGGTGGTCTGGCGCTGCATTTTCGACCACGGCGAGAGATAGACCTTACCCTCCGCTTCCTTGTAAACAAGGTCGCCGGCTTCCACATGGATCTTGCGTTCAGCGGGCCCGTTTCCGACCCAGTCTAAGGAAACCTGCGATTTCAGGTGCAGCAGTTTCGCGTTCGGGTCGTAATCGGCCCCTACTGCCTGTCCGTCCCCTTGTGGAAACACGAATGACGCCGGCTGGTCCGTGCTTGCCTTCCCTGTTTTTGTTTCGTATTTCACTCCGGAGGTGGTCACCTGCACGAGCTTTTTCGCTTCGTTTGGGTCCTCGGCGTCTTTATCTGCGGGAACGTTAATGAGGATGTGAACCGGACCGTCTGATGTAAGCATCCCGCTCCCCTCATTGAAAAACGCATGATCGCTTTTCACATACGTGTAGCTTGCGGCAGTCTTGTCGAAGAGCCGCAGGCGGACACCGTTCAGTTCGAACGTCGACGGGTCATGCGTGCCCTCAAACGACTTCGCGACCGCGCGCATAATTGGCCTGCCGGTGCGATCGTCGGTTTTCTCCTCGCGCCAGTCCTGGGCGATCGCCTCGTCGCCGATTTTGATGTGTGGAACCGGCGCCGCATGTCGCGCCCGCGCCTTATCCACGCGCAGCTTGTAGGTATAGCCCACAGCAGCGGTCAGGAGCACGGCGGCAATAGCCAGAATCACAGAAATTCGCCGCATGTTCCAGAGGGACAGACACTTTCAGGATATCAGCGCGATGGGTGCAGGCGCAAAGAGTAGAAAATGTGAGTATGTAGCTATCATACTGTCGACTGCCAAATCTTTATTTTCCTTATTTTCAGGTACTTGCAATCATCCCTTGTCACTCGAAGGGTAAGTGTGCTAAAACTACCGATGGGTGATCGGGCATCATTACGGGCTCGATCTCGCTAGGTCGATTCCGAAGATCTAGTTCTTCACCATACAAATGGAGGTTTTGATTTATGGATATTCGTCCGCTACACGACCGCGTCGTGGTCAAACGGATCGAAGAGGGCGAGACCATGATTGGTGGTCTTATCATCCCGGATTCAGCGAAGGAAAAGCCGCAACAGGGTGAAGTGGTTGCCATCGGTAAAGGAAAGAAAACCGAAGAGGGCAAATTGCTTCCGCTGGATGTGCAAGTGGGCGACCGCATTTTGTTCGGTAAGTACTCCGGCAGTGATATCAAACTGGACGGAACCGAATACCTGATCATGCGCGAGGACGAAATTCTTGGCGTACTGAGTAACGGTGCGGCCGCGGCGAAGGCGAAATAGGGAGGCTTTAGAAAAGAACAATGGCTGCAAAACAGATTGTTTATAGCGAAAATTCGCGTCAGGCGATTCTTCGCGGCGTGAATCAGCTTGCTGATGCCGTGAAGGTGACGCTCGGTCCCAAGGGCCGCAACGTTGTCCTCGAGAAGAAGTTCGGCGGTCCGACCATCACCAAAGACGGTGTCACGGTCGCAAAAGAAGTAGAGTTGAAGGACCCGCTGGAGAACATGGGCGCTCAGATGGTGCGCGAGGTTGCTTCGAAGACCTCCGACATCGCGGGCGACGGTACCACGACGGCCACCATCCTGGCTCAGGCGATCTTCCGCGAAGGCGTGAAGTCGGTGGCGGCGGGCGCCAACCCGATGGCGCTGAAGCGCGGCATCGAGAAGGCTGTCGATGCAGTAGTCGAGGGAGTGAAGAAGTTTTCGAAGCCGGTTTCCGGCGATGCCATCGCGCAGGTGGGGACCATCTCCGCTAATGGCGATTCTCAAATCGGCGACACCATCGCCGAAGCGATGAAGAAGGTGGGCAAGGACGGCGTCATCACGGTAGAAGAGTCGAAGACGATGGTGACCGAGCTGCAGACTGTGGATGGCATGCAGTTTGATCGCGGTTATCTCTCGCCCTATTTCGTGAGCGATCCGGATCGCATGGAAGCGGTTCTCGAAGATCCCTACATCCTGATCCACGAGAAAAAGATCAGCAATATGAAGGACCTGCTGCCGCTTCTCGAGCAGATTGCACGGTCCGGCAAGCCGCTGCTGGTGATTGCCGAAGAGGTCGAAGGCGAAGCGCTGGCGACCCTGGTGGTTAACAAGCTGCGCGGTACGCTCAATGCCTGTGCTGTGAAGGCTCCCGGCTTCGGCGACCGCCGCAAGGCGATGCTCGAAGACATTGCGATCCTCACCGGCGGCAAGGCTCTGATGGAAGAGACCGGCATCAAGCTGGAAGGTGTGCGCCTGGAAGACCTGGGCCGTGCGAAGCGTGTCACGGTGGACAAGGACAACACCACCATCGTGGACGGCGCTGGCACCCAGAAGAACATCGAAGGCCGCATTAAGCAGCTCCGCAACCAGATTGAAGAGACCACCTCCGACTACGATCGTGAGAAGCTCCAGGAGCGCCTCGCCAAGCTGGCGGGCGGAGTCGCTGTCATCAAGGTCGGTGCTGCCACTGAAACCGAGATGAAGGAAAAGAAGGCCCGCGTGGAAGATGCTCTGCATGCCACTCGCGCGGCAGTCGAAGAGGGTATCGTTCCGGGCGGCGGCGTTGCGCTGCTTCGCGCCGGAAAGAATCTCGAGAGCCTGAAGGGTGACGGCGACGAGCAGATCGGCATCGACATCATCCGCAAGGCCACCGAGGAGCCGCTGCGCCAGATTGCTGGCAATGCCGGTTTTGAAGGCGCGATCGTGATCGAGAAGGTACGTGCCAACTCGACCGATAACTTCGGGTTTAATGCGCAGACTGGCCAGTTCGAAGACCTGGTGAAGTCCGGCGTCATCGATCCGACCAAGGTCACTCGCTCGGCTCTGCAGCATGCCGCGTCCATCAGCGCGCTGATGCTGACTACCGAAGCGATGATCTGCGAAGTGCCCGAGAAGAAGCCGGCTGCTCCGATGCCCGGCGGGCACGGCCCCGACATGGACTATTAATCCACTTCGGATCTCGATTCATACAGCCCGCCCGGTTCGTGAGAGCCGGGTGGGCTTACTTATTTGGATCCGCCTTCGCGGCTCTGGTTTTGCTCCCACTGATCCAGAAATTCGTAGCGCGCCATGTGCTGTGCCGGCGCCGCCTGCGAGTCTGCCTTGAGGTGCATTACCTGATATCCGCCTTCTTTGTTGTAGCGCGGCCATTTTGGAAGCCCGTTGCCGTTGGGATCGCTCTTCTTGGCGAAATTTGCCCAATAGGACGACATCACGTCGGAGAGTTTCCGGTCGTCAGGCCGCCATGGCAGGTTCTTCGACGGAAGCGCTTCAAACACAAATTCGATCTCAGCCGAATGATACGCGCCGTGTGATTCGGTTTCGCTGTGGTCTGTGGGTGGCGGCGGCGCATCTTCGAACTTGTACCGGTAAACCGGAGAGTTCCCCGTCTGGAGCTGCATGTCCAGCCATTTCCAGGTCGAGAACCCGATGAACTGATCTCCTGCCAGATCTTGCGCTGACCGCTTTGCTTGTTCGTCTGTACTGGCAGGATAGACCTTCAACAACTCGTCGGTTTTGTCTCCATAATGGGTACGAGCCCAGGTCCGAAAATTCTGAGCAGTTGGCGCTTCGTGCTGAAAAATCGCGTGATAACTTCCTTCGTCCCCGTTCCACCCGGCCAGCAGGGGAACGTGCGCTTGGTTGGCGCTGGCATAGATGGCGGGAACTGATTCCGGCAGAAAATAGCCGTCGATGTTCGGTGCGAAGCGAAAGGCGCCGGGGCCCTTGGTTGTGGCCAGCAGTTGATCGGCTGGCTTCGCGCGCAACGCCGCCAGCGAATCCGTGCCGAGTGATTGGCGCGCGAATTTTGCATCCGCTTCCTCGCTCTCGGCGAGCGATTTCGCGCCAAGTGTTTTACCAAAGAATGCACCGCTCTCGCCGATCGCCTTGTGGATGAGATCCTTCGAAAGGGGTGAGGCCATCAAGGCACTTACCGAAAACGATCCCGCCGACTCGCCAAAAATCGTAATGTTATCGGGATTGCCGCCGAACGCCGCAATGTTTCCCCGCACCCACTGCAGAGCCGCAACCTGGTCCAGCAGGCCGTAGTTACCCGAGGCCTTATGTCCCGATTCTTTGGCGAGTTCCGGCAGAGCCAAGAAGCCGAAGATTCCAAGGCGATAATTCATGCTCACGACGACCACGCCTTTTCGAGCGAGATTCTCGCCGTCCTGGCGCGGCTCGGAAGTAGCTCCCGCTACGAAGCCTCCGCCGTAGACCCACACCATGACAGGCAAATGGGCATCCGCCGCTTTTGCGGGCGTCCAAACGTTCAGATAGAGACAATCTTCGCTCGGCCCCTTGTCGCGAAATACCATGTCGCCGAAAACATTTGTCTGCATGCAACGCGGGCCGAATTCGACGGCCTTTCGGACGCCGCCCCAGCTTGCGACCGGCTGCGGCGCTTTCCAGCGAAGATCACCGACCGGAGGCGCTGCGAACGGAATCCCTTTGAAGATACGAATCTTTGAATCGGCGCTTCGGGCGCCTTCCATCGCGCCTTTATCCGTTTTCACCACATCGGCTGCAAATGCGCACGGGCTAGCTGTAACCAGGAATGCCGCCAGTGCCCTCCACCTCCAGACCCTGTTTTGTGTCATCAGTCTGTTATATCTGATGGGCTCAAGAAAGCTGCTTGACACGCTCGCCTTATGCCCATATATTTAACCTAATAGTTATTTAATCAAGCGGTTCACTGGAGAAACATCATGGCCTTCTGGCAGGACGTGAAACTCGCATTACGCGCTCTCAGGCGCAGCAAGGGGCTCACACTTACTGTGGTGCTCACGCTGGCGCTTGGCATCGGCGCGAATGCTGCCATATTCAGCGTCGTGCGCGGAGTCCTCTTGCGGCCGCTCGTAAACCGCGATGAGGACCGGCTTATCTATATCCGGCAAAGCGCGCGTGGCTCTGAAAATACTACATTCTCGGTGCCCGAGATCCGGGATTTGAGCGCTCGCGTGAAATCGTTGAGCGCGTTCGGTAGCTTCTCCACGATCGGCTTTACCATGGTTGGGCTCGGCGAGCCGCGGGAAGTGCGCGCGGGCGTCGTTGACGGGTCATATTTCGATGTCATGGGTCTGCATCCGGTCCTTGGACGGCTCCTCGATGCGCGTGATGACGGTCCGAAAGCCGCTGGCGCGGCCGTACTGACTTATCGCTTCTGGACGACCGTGTTGAAGAGCGACCCTTCTGTGCTCGGTAAGTCCATCCGGCTCGGAACCCGGTCCGCTACGATCGTGGGCGTGTTAGAGCCGTCGGTCCCCTATCCGGCAGAGACCGAGATCATCGCTAACGTTGTGACGAGTCCGCATCATCTGTCCGCGACGATGGTGACGGGACGGGTTCACCGGATGACGGAGTTGTTCGGCCGCCTCGCGCCTGGCGCAACGCTGGAAGCGGCACGCGCCGAGTTGCGCACAGTCTACCGCACGATGATCAAACAACATCCCGAGGCGTATTCCGCGAACGCGGATTTCGGCATCAGCGCTGTACGCCTGCGCGACCAGATCACGTCGCGCGCCAGAACTGTGCTGCTGGTGCTGCTCGCGGCCTCGTTATTGGTTTTCGTCATTGCTTGCTCCAATGTTGCGAACCTGATTCTTGCCCGGACGGTCCGGCGCGAAGGCGAGTTGGCGGTCCGGGCGGCGCTCGGTGCAAGTAGCGGTGCGCTACGGCGTATGCTGCTGGCCGAAAGTCTCCTGCTTTGTACCTCCGGTGCCGTGCTTGGGTTGCTTGCTGCCGGGCCGATGGTGGCGATCCTGGCCCGTTACGCATCCCGTTTCTCCGTCCGCGCTCTAGATTTGACAGTCGATTCCAGCTTGTTGTGGGTCGGCGCGGTGCTTGCGATTGTGGCTGCCGTGCTCTTGGCGTTCGTGCCCCGTCTGCCAACGGCCGGCACATCATATGGAGTAGGTCTGTCGAACAGCAGTCTGCGCATAACTGGAAGCACGAATCGACGGCTGCGAATCTTTGCCATGACGCAGATCGCCGCATGTTTTGTCCTGCTTGCAGGTGCGACTATGCTGGTCAAGACGCTGCTAACCTTGCAAACCGCGCGGACCGGCTTCGATACGAAGCATGTGCTCGCGGTGAACGTTCCGGTGATGTCATACGGACGCACTCCCGTTCAGGTGGTCGGCTTCTACAAGGAGATGGTGCGGCGCGTAAAGGAGTTGCCGGGCGTGAGTAGCGTTGCTGTAGGTGCGAACGTTCCCTGGCGGGACGCAGGCGACTTCGGGTTCGGGCTCGAATTCTCCGGTGATGGTCACGTCCGCAAGCCCGGCGAAGAGGATCCCCGCGCGCGGTTCCGGATTGTTACGCCGGGATTTTTTGCGGCGCTAGGTGTTCCGATTATTGCCGGACGCGATTTCACGGACGCCGACCGCCAGGGCACAGAGCCGGTGGTCATTGTGAGCCAGAGTGTCGCTCAACGGCTGTTCCCGAATCAGGATGCCGTTAACCGGCACCTCATGTGGACAGATCCGGTCATCAAGTTTATCGACGTCAGTCCGGCGCCGCGGCGCATCGTAGGCGTGGCAGCCGACATCGACGACGAAAACGTAATTCCCGAAGCATCCCTGACCGTGTACCATCCTTTAGGGCAGCAGGAGTTATGGGGAGGACGTCTCTTCGTTCATACCCAAGCAAATCCATACGCGCTAGTGCCGCGCATCACGCGCATGATCCGCAACCTGTCTGCGGACCAGCCGGTGGAGCATGCGGCGACGCTCGAAGATATTCGCGCGGAGGTGTTGACCCCCAACAAGCTGAACGCTCTGGTATTCGGCTGCTTTGCCTTCGTTGCACTGGCGATTGCCGTGGTGGGAGTGGCAGGCGTGCTCGCATTCTCGGTAAGCGGCCGGACTCGCGAGTTCGGCGTCCGCCTGGCGATTGGATCGCAGCCGCAACATCTCGTCAAAGACGTCATCGCCGAAGGCACTCTGATAGCTGTCGCCGGCATTGTCGCAGGTGCGGCCTGCGGGTTCGTACTCGCGCGATTGGCGGGCAGCTATTTCCAGGACATCCAAATGCCCGGCGCAGTGCCGGTCATCGGCTCCGTCATGGTGCTGCTGGTCTCCGCTGTCGCCGCATCCGCGTTTCCGGCTGCTCGCGCCGCTCGTGTTGACGTTATGCAGGCGTTGCGATCGGAGTAAAGCCCATGTCGCCAGATTGCCTTAGCAATACCTTCGCAGCCCTTGCGGATCCGACCAGGCGCGCGATTCTTGCGCGTCTCGCCTCCGGCGAGGCTTCCGTGACAGAGCTTGCCAAGCCGTTCGACATGAGTATGCCCGCTATCTCGAAGCACCTGAAGGTGCTCGAACGCGCGGGTCTGATCGCTCGTGGACGAGAAGCGCAATGGCGGCCGTGCCGCCTAGACCCGGCTCCGCTTAGAGATGTTGCCGATTGGGTCGGAGGGTACCGCCGTTTCTGGGAACAGCGCCTCGACCGGTTAGACCATTATCTTCGTGAAACGAAGAGCCGCGACAAGAAATGCCGCCGAAACAGATAGGACACATGGGGCAGAGCATCGGGGTTTGTGGTCTGCCCTGGATGAATTTACTTTTTCTTCGCAGCTGATCTCTTCTTCGTCGCGCTCTTCTTCTTGGCGGGAACTTTGGCTCCGGCGCGCCGCGCCTCGCTGAGGCCAATCGCGATCGCCTGCTTTCGACTCTTCACCTTCCCGCCGCGCCCCGATTCAAGCTCATGATGCTTGTATTCGTGCATCGTCTTTTTCATTTTGCTGCGCGCGATTTTTTTCGACTTCGGACCTGATCCCGATGACGTCTTCTTTCTGCCGCTCTTCTTTCTGGTTGGCACTTCAGTCCTCGAATCTGTTCGTATTGCTCCAACTTCTATTCACTGGATGGCAACCTGATGCAGAAACGTTTCAATCCAAAGTACATCTGTGTGATCCAGGCGGATAAAAAGAGGCGCGTTGATATCCTGGCTACTTAGAGGATTTTATTTGTCTCGCATCGCAGCTGCTTTCCGCAGCTTCTTCTCTATCCTTTTCTCCGGGGCCCTGCCTGAAGACATCGCGCTGAAGTTCGGCTTCACCAAAGCCAGGCCGGCGCCAGTCGCCGTTGCCGTCGAGAAGCCCAAGCTGAACATGAGCGATGGCGCTTTACAGATGTTGCATATTCTCCAGCGCGATTCGCGGCTCATCGACTTCCTGATGGAAGACATTACAAGCTATGCCGACGACCAGATCGGCGCCGCCGTCCGCAGCCTTCATGCCGATTGCCGGGCCAGTTTGAACCGCCATCTTGGCCTGGTTCCCGTCATCGACGGAGTCGAGGGCACCTACCAGAAACTGGACGGTTCGAAAGCGCCCGATCCAAATCGCATCAAGCTGATCGGAAACATACCTGCCAGCGGAAAAGTTCCGGGCGGGACTCTGCGGCACCGCGGCTGGGCAGTTTCATCGGTGAATCTTCCTCCAATCGGAAAACAGGATCCCGCCATTCTGGCTCCGGCGGAACTGGAAGTCGAATAGGCATCTTCACCGTTCCATGTCGCAGTTCATTATCGGCATCGACCTCGGCACGACAAACAGCGCTCTGGCGTATACGGCCACGCACGCCGGGGATCATCCTGAAGTCACTCTATTCCGCGTTCCGCAGCTTGTGAATGCCGGCGAGGTTTCCGAGCTGGACTTGCTGCCATCCTCTCTATACGTTCCGGGGCCGAAAGAATTTGTCGACGGCGCCCTCGCGCTTCCCTGGAACGATCGCCCTGCGTACATCACAGGCCTCTTCGCCTGGAAGCGTGGCGTTGAAAATGCCAGCCGTCTAGTGAACTCCGCGAAGTCGTGGCTTTCGAATCAAAGCGCCGATCCGACTCAGCCTCTCCTTCCTCTGACGGCTCCCGAAGGCGTTCAGAAGATCTCTCCGCTTGACGCCTCCACGCAGTACTTACAGCATCTGCGCGCTGCATGGGACCAGGCGCACCCGGACGCCACCTTCAAAGAGCAATCCGTGCTTATCACGGTGCCGGCTTCTTTCGATGCAGCCGCCCGCGAACTCACGCAGCGCGCCGCTCGGCAAGCCGGTTATCCCGAGGCGATTGTCATTGAAGAGCCGCAGGCTGCGTTCTACGCCTGGATTGCCCGGAATCCCAACTGGCGCGAGCAAGTCAAACCAGGCGATCTGATCCTGGTTGTCGATATCGGTGGAGGCACTACCGATTTCACTCTGATCGCCGTAACGGAAAGCGGCGGCGAGTTGCGGCTCGAGCGCGTCGCGGTTGGAGAGCACCTGCTTTTGGGTGGGGATAATATGGATCTCGCAGTCGCCCGCTACGCCGAGCAGCAGTTTGCGCAGAAGGGAACGAAGCTGGATGCGATTCAATTTCACTCGCTCTGGCAGCAGTGCCGGACGGCAAAGGAGCTGCTGCTCTCGAACGAAACATCGGCTCCGAAAGAACAGCCTCTAACGATTCTGGGGCGCGGCACCGGTCTGGTGGGCGGAACCGTACGCGGCAAGATAACGGGTAAAGAGATCCGGAATCTGCTGATTGATGGTTTCTTCCCTTCCGTGGACCCCGATGCCGCGCCCCAGCGGCCGCGCCGCGCCGCGCTGATGGAGGTCGGCCTCGATTACGCAGCGGACCCAGCCGTTACCAAACATTTAGCTCAATTTCTGCGGCAGGCAGCCGCCAATGCGGGAGCGGAAGGGTTCGCGCGGCCCACCCATCTGCTGCTGAACGGAGGAGTGCTGCAGGCGAGCGCCATCGAACAGCGTATCTTCGAAATTCTGAACGGCTGGGTGCAAAAGGCGGGCACATCGCCGGTGGTTGCGTTGCAAAACGAGTCCAAGCAAACGGACCTGATGCACGCTGTTGCGCAAGGTGCGGCTTACTATGGCCTCGCCCGCGCCGGCAAAGGTGTTCGTATTCGCGGCGGCGTGCCGCGCAGCTACTATGTCGGAATCGAAACGTCTCTGCCTTCTGTTCCTGGTCTTCCCGCGCCGATGAAGGCCCTTACGGTCGTGCCGTTCGGGCTCGAAGAAGGCTCTAAAGTAGAATTGCCGCAGCGTAAGTTTGCGCTGGTGGTCGGAGAGCCCGCTGAGTTCCGCTTCTTTTCTTCCCTGTTGCGGAAGAATGATGCTCCAGGGAGCTTGATCGAAGAGATCGGGGAAGATCTGGAAGAGCTTTCGCCGATTGAAGTATTTCTGCCGCCGCACACGGACGGCACGCGTGAAGAGGTGGTGCCCGTTACGCTCGAAAGCAACGTGACGGAAACCGGAATGCTGGAGCTGTGGTGTGTTTCGGCAGACGGCCGCCGCTGGAAGCTTGAATACAACGTGCGCGAGCGCGCTGTCGCAGCATGAATATCGGTATCGACCTGGGCACCACCAATTCTGCGGTCGCCTACATCGACCCGCACGAGGCCGCCGAAGCCGATTTCCCTCCCATTCACGTCCTTCCTATCGAGCAGCAGATCGATGCCAATCGCTCCGCTGCCCTCCGTACTCTTCCGTCTTTTCTTTATTTGAGTGATCCGCCGGTGGTCGGGACATATGCTCGAGATCAGGGGGCGCTCGTTCCCACCAGGACCGTGCATTCCGCCAAATCGTGGCTCTCGAACTCCGAGGCAGATCGCACGGCGAAGATTCTACCTTGGGACTCTCAGGAGGAAGGCCGCATACTCTCTCCAGTGGATGCGTCCACGCGCTACATTGCGCATCTTCGTGATGCCTGGCAGCATGCCAAGGGCACGTCGCTTAGCGAGCAACAAGTGGTGCTCACTGTTCCGGCCAGCTTTGACGAAGAAGCGCGTGAATTGACGGTTCAAGCGGCCCGCGACGCCGGCATTGAAACTCTCACTCTGCTCGAAGAACCCGCGGCGGCCTTCTATGCGTGGATCGCGGGACATCTGGCGCGGTCGAATAAAGAGCTCTTCGACGGCCAGATCGTGCTGGTCTGCGATGTGGGCGGCGGGACCAGCGACTTCACTCTGGTTCGTGTGGACCGCGAGGGAGATCGTGTGCAGTTTACGCGGACCACCGTCGGACGGCATCTTCTTCTAGGCGGCGATAACCTTGACCTCACGATTTCCTGGCTCGCGGAATCGAAGCTGGGTAAGACGCTGTCCTTACGTCAAAGGAGCGCGCTGCGACGTCAGTGTTCTGCCGCGAAAGAGACTCTTCTGTCTCCCGGTGGTCCGGCATCCGTCGACGTCACTGTTGTCGGCGGCGGTGCCACGCTGGTCGGCGGCACGCTTCGGACCTCAATCACACGCGATGAAGTCCTGGAACTCGCCCTCGGCGGATTCCTCCCGCCTTGCAACCTGACGGACCAGCCGAAGCAAGAGAAGCAAAGCGTGTTCCGCGAGCTTGGGCTGCCCTACGTTTCCGATCCCGCCGTTACGCGACACCTTGCCGAGTTCCTACACAATTCACCAGCAGCCGCGCGCGGAGTCGATGCCATCCTTTTTAATGGCGGCTTCTTTATTCCGCAAGTGTTTCGCGAGCGCGTCCGCGATGTAGTCGAGCACTGGTTCGGGCGTCAGCCGCTGATCTTCGAAAATCATGATCTCGATCTGGGGGTGGCCGTAGGAGCAGCTTACTACTCCTACGTTCGTGCATCCGGCAGCGGAGTTCTCGTACGCGGTGGCCTCCCGCGCGCCTATTTCCTCGGCCTGCAGGACGCCGGCTCAACCGCTATTAGCACGGTTTGCCTGATGCCGCGCGGGACCGAGGAGGGGCAGACAATCACGCTCGAGCAGCCCGAACTGCAGCTTCTTGCCAACAAGCCAGTCGCGTTTCGCCTGTACAGCTCGCTGAGCCGCGCAGACGATGCCGCGGGCGATCTCGTTTCGTTCACTCCGACCAGTGACATGCTCGATCCGGCAAGCGATCCGCGCCTGCATGCTCCCCTGCGCGCAGTCATCCGCTTCGGCAAAGGAGGCGAACGCCTGGTTCCCGTGAAGATCGGCGCCCGGCTGAGCGAGATCGGCACGCTCGAAACCTGGGCCGAATCGAAGATCAGCGAGCATCGCTGGGGTTTGCAATTCCAGCTTCGAAAGAGTGCCGATGAGCCGGAGGCTGTGTCGGGGGCAACTGCGGGCATCCGTTCCACCGCGGTGATCAGCGTCGAAGCGCAGGTTCATGCCGAATCGCTGATCGAGCAAGTGTTCAATAAGCCGGGTTCCGGCCTACCTCCTGAGCAGCTTCCCGCTCGTCTGGAGCAGGCGCTCGGCCTCGGGCGCACGTCGTGGCCTCTGCCTACTATCCGCGTCTTCGCCGACAAACTGCTCTCATTTGCGGATGGCCGACGCAAGAACGCGCCCCATGAAGTACGCTGGCTGAACCTCACCGGGTTCTGCCTGCGGCCTGGCTTTGGTCATCCGGGTGATGACTTCCGCATCGAACAGGCGCGCCGCGTGTACGCCTCGGGCCTGACGTTCGGTAACCAGGTCCAAAACGAGATCGACTGGTGGATCTTCTGCGGCCGCATCGCCGGCGGTCTCAACCGCAACCAGCAGGCTGACATTTTCCAGCGCATTTCGCCTGTTCTTCTTCCCAAGCAGAAGCGCAAACAGCGAATCAACCAGGCTCTTTATCGGGAAATGTGGCGCACGGCCGCGAGCCTCGAACTTCTGCCGCACCAAACCAAGACGCAATTGGGCGACAGCCTGGTTGAAATAATCAAGCACGGCGAAATGCTCGAGGCCGCTACCTGGTGTCTTTCGCGGCTCGGAGCGCGCAAGCTCTTCCGAGGCCCTATCAACCTGGTTCTTTCGCCGTCGATTGCCAGCCGGTGGGTCGAGTCCCTGCTTCGCTTGCCGAACACGCCTGCGCTCCTCGATGCTGTTGTGCATATTGCGCAACAAACCGGCGATGTCGCGCGCGACCTCCCGCCTGCCACTCTGCAACTGGTCCGGCAAGCCTGCGAAGCGAGTCCGCGGGCTGCTGATCTGCTGCGGCAACTCTCGGGTGAAGAAGACGACTTGGCAGCTTCCAGCCGGACATTCGGAGAGGAGCTGCCGGCGGGCTTGGTACTCGCAGCTCCGGCTGTCGAATAGCGCTCCCATGCGCGAAACGGATATCGTTCAGCGGATCAGAACGCTTGCCGGTTCTGGCCATTTCCATCCGTCAATCATCACCGGTATCGGCGATGATGCCGCCGTTCTTCGCCCCCGCGCAGGGGAGGACCTCGTATTCACGTCGGACTTCGTCCTCGAAGGCAGGCACTTCACGCTCGAAACGCACAGACCCGCCGACATCGGACACAAGGCTCTCGCCCGGAGTCTTTCGGATCTGGCCGCGATGGGGAGCGAGCCCGTTTTTTGCCTGGTTTCCCTGGCGATTCCTTCAGGGCTTGCAGCGTCCTGGATAGATCGCTTCTATAAGGGCCTGCTTGCACTGGCGGACCGGTACAAGATCACGCTTGCTGGCGGCGATCTCGCGCGATTCGACAAAATCATCGTGGACGTGATCTGCTGCGGCCGTGTTCCTCGCGGAAAAGCGCTTCTTCGCAGTGGAGCCAG
The DNA here is from genome assembly GCA_036557345.1 of Bryobacteraceae bacterium. Classification (GTDB taxonomy): domain Bacteria; phylum Acidobacteriota; class Terriglobia; order Bryobacterales; family Bryobacteraceae; genus Bog-105. The sequence goes on along the minus strand of DATBHS010000046.1, from coordinate 911 downwards.
GCCGGACGATCGCATTTACGTCACCGGCGAGTTGGGTGGCTCAGCGCACGGCTTTGCAGCAAAGCAGGGCGCGGCCTGGCGCCGCCATCTTCGTCCAGAACCCCGCATTGCCGCGGGTGTTGCCCTGCGTAAGCTGGGCGTCTCGGCCTGCATGGACCTGAGCGATGGTCTTTCGCTCGACCTCGCGCGGCTTTGCGCCGAATCCAGTGTGGGCGCTGAGATCGGCCCTCATTTGCCCGTCGCTCCGCGGTCGTCCCTTCGGGAGGCGCTACATGGCGGGGAAGATTACGAGCTTCTTTTCACGGCAGCAGCGCGGAGAAAAATCCCAAATGAAATCGCCGGCCTTCGAGTCACGAACATAGGGTCAATAACGGCTGCTCACGCCGGCGAAGTTCGCTTTGCCGCTCGCCCTCTCCGACCGAAAGGATTTGATCACTTCGCATGAGCACGCAACTCACCCCTGAGCCTGATCCCGGCCTTATCCTCGACTACATCGAGGCGTTCCGCCGCTCGAAGGCGATGTTTACTGCGGTACGACTGGGTGTGTTCGATCTCCTGGAATCGCGTCCGCAATCAGCCCGAGAACTCGCGGTTCAGATTAAGGCGAAGCCGGCTTCGCTTGATCGTCTGCTGTGCGCCTGTATTGCGCTCGGCCTACTCGTGCGTGACGGCGAGGTCTATCGAAACGCTCCCTCGGCATCCCGCTATCTGGTCAGCAGCAGCCCGCACACCTTCGCGGGGTATGTTGTCTATTCCGATGAATCGCTGTTTCATCTCTGGGCACATCTCGACGACGCCGTTCGCGAGGGCTCGAACCGCTGGTCTCAGGCGTTTGGTAGCCGCGATGCCTTGTTCGATTACTATTACCGCGACCCGCAAGCCACCGCCAACTTCGTCCGTGCCATGAACGG
>DATBHS010000045.1:0-46280 GCA_036557345.1 Bryobacteraceae bacterium | reverse complement strand
CTCCCGCTCCCCATCGTAGAATCGGCGTTATGAAAGCTGTCGTTGCTGACCCAACCGGTGGTCCAGAGAATCTGCAAGTTATGGAACTGCCCAAGCCGGAGCCCGGCGAAGGCGAAGTGCTGGTCAAACTGGAAGCCAGTGGCGTGAACTTCATCGATGTCTATTTCCGGAACGGCTTATACAAGGCTCCGGAAAGACCTGTGAAACTGGGCAATGAGGGCGCGGGTACGGTCGAGGCTGTCGGCAAAGGTGTTACCATGCGTCCGGGCCAGCGTGTCGCCTACGCGATGGCGCGCGGTTCTTACGCGGAATACGCGATTGTGCCGGAAAAATTCCTGGTCAGCCTGCCGCAGAACGTCAGCTTCGAGGATGGCGCAGCCGCGACTCTGCAAGGCATGACCGCACACTACCTGACGCGCTCCACGTTTGCTCTGAAGCCCGGGCACACGTGCCTGATACACGCCGCGGCCGGAGGAGCTGGACTGCTGACCGTGCAGATGGCCAAAATCGCTGGCGCAACCGTGATTGGCACCGCCTCAACCGAAGAGAAGGCGCGGCTTGCGAAGGACCATGGCGCCGATCACATGATCGTTTATACGCAGCAGGACTTCGTGGAAGAAGTAAAGAGAATCACCAGCGGAAAAGGCGTGGAGGTAGTATATGACTCCGTCGGTAAGACCACCTTTCACAAGAGCCTCGACTGCCTGAAGCCCCGTGGCATGATGGTCAGCTTCGGACAATCGAGCGGACCTGTCGGCGAAATCGATCCGCTGATACTGACCCAGAAAGGATCGCTGTTTCTGACACGCCCGAGCCTGGCAAACTACATCAGCGACCCCAACGAGCTGAAATGGCGTGCCACCGATCTCTTCCAATGGATTGCAGACGGACGGCTCCGGCTGCAAATCCACAAAGTTTATAAACTGGCCGATGCCGCTCAGGCGCACCGGGATCTGGAAGCCCGCCGTACCACCGGCAAACTCCTGCTGAAGCCTTGATCGAAGAGACTTTGGGCCGGCAAGACGAATACAGGCTGAGGCGCCAGCGCCTTATTCCGGTGCTACGGGAAGCCCGCGTCAGTGGATTCCTGGTCACCGCCTTGCCGAATATTCGTTATCTGAGCGGTTTTACCGGCAGCAACGCGGCGCTGCTGATTACAGAGGACCGCGCGCTGCTGTTCACCGATCCGCGCTATCAAACACAGGCGGCCCAGGAGTCCGATTGCGAGGTGAAGATCGCCAAGGGTCCGCTTACTGGCGAGCTTTGTAAATGGCTGGCGCGACTGAAGCTCACTTCTGTGGCTTTTGAACAAAACCGGATCAGCTACCAGGATTATTTGGAATTGAGAGAGGGATTGAAGGGGGTTCGTTTCAAGGCGCTTGCGGATAGCGTCGAGATGCTGCGGATGAGAAAATCGCCGTCTGAGATCGCCACGATCCGGACATCGGTGAAGTTGAACTCTGCCGCGCTCGAACACGCTCTGCGCCACTTCCATACCTCCATGACGGAGATCGATCTGGCTGCCGAGATCGAGTACCGCATGCGGCAGCTTGGTGCTGACGGTACCGCTTTTGAGACGATTGTAGCCTCCGGGCCGCGCAGTGCTCTCCCGCACGCGCACCCAACTGGCCATCCCATTCACCGCGATCAACTATTATTGATGGATATGGGCGCGGCGGTCGCCGGCTACGCCAGCGACATGACCCGCACCTATGCCGTCGGCAAGCTGGACGCGAAGATTCGGCGGATGTACCGGGCAGTGCTCGAGAGTCAGCTTGCAGCCATTGACGCGATAAGACCAGGAATCACCTGCTCTGCTATCGACCGGGCTGCCCGCGATGTGCTGCGGCGATCCGGCTTGGATAAACTGTTCCTTCACTCGACGGGACACGGGCTCGGCCTGGAAATCCACGAACGCCCGAGAGTGGGCCGGAAGGAACAAACGAAGCTGGAGGCGGGAATGGTAATCACAATCGAGCCGGGCGTCTATATGGAGGGGCTAGGCGGTGTTCGCATTGAAGATACCGTGGCCGTAACCGCGCATGGAAGCGAGGTTCTTACCCCTACCGGCAAAGAGCTGGTCATCCTGTAGGGACCGCTACATTCACGGCAGCAGAGCAAACCATGACGATTGACGAGATCAAAGACCTCATTCGCGTTGTGCAGGAGACCGGAATTCAGGAGCTGGAAGTGCAGCAGGGCGAAAATCGAGTGCGTATCCGAAGCGCTGCGCCCAGTCAGGATCTCGTGGTACCGACGGTCTTACCGGTGCATGTCCCGCCGCCATCCCCGAATGCGGCGCATCCGCCGGCGCAAGAGAGTCCGGCGGTCCCTGTAGCGCCGGCCGCCCCGGATGAGCAGGATACTATCGTGAAGTCGCCTATTGTGGGCACATACTATGACGCGCCCTCACCGGGAGCCGCCCCGTTTGTCAAGGTCGGTGATCGGGTCGAGCCGAAACAGGTGCTCTGCATTATCGAATCGATGAAGCTGATGAACGAGATCGAAGCGGAAATGGCCGGAACAATCCTGGCAAAGCACGTAGAAAACGGGCGCCCTGTCGAATACGGTGAATCACTGTTCACCATCCGCCCAGCCTAGTCGGTAATCGCACATGTTCCGCAAAATTCTTATCGCCAACCGGGGCGAAATCGCCCTGAGGGTGATCTGCGCCTGTAAAGACCTCGGCATCAAAACCGTTGCGGTGTATTCGGAAGCCGATCGCCACGCCCTCCATGTGCGTTTCGCTGATGAAGCGATTTGCATCGGCCCGGCTAAAAGCGCCCGCAGCTATCTGGATATTCCTGCTGTCATCAGCGCAGCGGAAATTACGAACGTGGATGCGGTTCACCCCGGATACGGCTTCCTGAGCGAGAACGCGGATTTTGCAGAGGTGTGCGAACTCTCCGGGATCAAGTTCATTGGGCCCAAGCCGGAGGTCATCCGGCGCATGGGACTCAAGCAGCGCGCGCGCGCCATCATGGAAGAGGCCGGCGTGCCGGTCCTCCCCGGCTCGCGCGGTGTGCTGAGCGGTCCCGACGAAGGCCTGACCGTGGCCTCGCGTATTGGTTATCCGGTGATGCTGAAGGCAGCGGCGGGAGGAGGCGGGCGCGGCATGCGCATCGTCACCTCCGAATCGGAGCTCGGGCCGCTCTTAGCTCAGGCGCAATCGGAAGCCGCGGCTGCCTTTTCCGCGGGCGATGTCTATATGGAGAAGCTGGTGGAAGCTCCCCGCCATATCGAGTTTCAGGTTCTGGCCGACGAACACGGCAACGTGGAGATCTTGGGTGAGCGCGAGTGTTCCATCCAGCGCCGGCACCAGAAGCTGTTGGAAGAATCCCCGTCGCCCTCCGTGTCCGCTAAGCTCCGCAAGACCATGTGCGATAGTCTGCGCGTGGCCATGAAGTCCATTGGCTACACCAACGCCGGCACGGTCGAGTTCCTGATGGACGAGAAGCAGAACCTCTACTTCATCGAAGTAAACGCGCGTATCCAGGTGGAACATCCTGTTACCGAGTTCGTCACAGGCGTCGATCTGGTAAAAGCGCAGATCCGGATCGCCGCTGGAGAGGAATTGCCCCAGATCCTGTCTGGCCCGATCCGCCTCTCCGGGCACGCCATCGAATGCCGCATCAACGCGGAGAATCCGCGCACCTTCGCGCCTTCGCCCGGCCGCATCACCGGGTTGAACATACCCGGCGGAATTGGTGTCCGTGTAGACACCGCTGCTTATACCGACAGCGTGATTCCGCCGTACTACGACTCTCTCGTTGCGAAATTGATTACCTACGGCAAAGATCGCTGCGAGGCGATTCGGCGCATGAAGCGCGCGCTCGAGATGTTCGTTGTGGAAGGAATCCATACAACCATCCCGCTCCACGAGCAGATTCTCAGCAGCGACGATTTTCTCGCCGGGAAATTCGACACGGCATTTCTCTCGAAGCTGAATCACGCCGAAGAAGGCGCATCTACAGCCGGCGTCGGCTAAGGGTTCGTCTGGCTTGTACGGTGGTGCCGCGCTTGCCACCAGCGCTTCACGTCGGGCCAGAATTCTTTCAGCACTTGCGACCCGGCGTCGGTGGCCATTTGGATTCCCCAGTTTTGGAGGTAATCCCCGGCGCTTCGATCGTCGGAGTAGTATGACAGCCCGATACCGGCCGACATGCCGTTCCCAAGTACCTCCGCATAGTTGAAGGTGGTTTTCCCCGAATCCGTGTACGTCACAAAGATTCGGCTGAGGGCGTATAGCGTGCGACGTTTCATCGTCCCTGTTGTCATTCGGAAGTAGCGGGGGTCTGAACGGAACAGAGAAGGCAGGGCTCCTTCCGTTAGCATGTTCCCGGTCACCTGATCTGTATAGGTTGTACCCAGGCGCTTGAAATAGCCCGACACACCCTGTCCGAATTGCGGGTGGTTGTCCTCCATCTGGTACAAGCCGGCATATCCCGCGGCAACGATCATCAATGGATAGTCGAATGTGTCCTTGACAGCGATTCTCATCTTTTGTTTTGGGGTCAACGGATGGCCAATGGCGCTCATTTCCGCCGTCCGGTAGTTCGGCAGCACGCCCAGAATGCGCTTATCCTGGCCTTGCGTTGTCTTGCCCGGCGCCGGTACGCCCGGTTGCTCCGGCGAAGGAGGCTGCTCCGTCTGTACCGGTGGGGGTGTGGACTGTTTGCTTTGTGCCGCGCAGGTTGTCTGGCTCAATCCCGAACTCGCCGCTGCGCCCGCTAGGAAGAGCGGAACCCTAAATGCCGACAGAAATCTCCAAAATGTGTGACAAGCGGCCATGTATTGCTTTATCCTGAAAAATCCTCGTCCCGCAGACCGAACTGGGCAGTCGCGGAAAAAGCTGGAACTGAGACGCTCCGGCGCGAATCCAATTGACGAGCTATGGAAGGCCCAACTGAAAAGGTGACGGCTCAAACAAATACACAGCCACTTCCTGGTCCAAGGAATTCCGGAGCTTTGGTCCGTTCTTCTTCTTTCAAGTATTACATTCACGATAGTTCGGACACGTTCCGCCTTGCCTTGCTCGGCGAATTCACGGAAGCTGAGGTAACCGAGTTAAGCGGCTGCTGGAACACGGCAAGAACCACCGTGGGCCAGCGCAACCTGATACTGGATCTCCGCGGATTGCGGATCGTCGATGATGCCGGGAAACGTTGGCTTGCCGGCATGGCGCAGGAAGGCGCGGTGTACGTACCCGAATCGTTTCTGAGAAACGCTATGGCGGATCACACTCCGGAGCCCAAAGCCCCGAAAGCCAGCTTTTGGAGCAGACTGGTCGCCATCTTTCGGGGCGCCAGAATCCCAGCCGTCGACTGAGCTACATCATCTTCCTTACACGAGCACAGTGAAAGCGGATTCGGTTCGAGTCACCGGGCGATAGGCGGTATCGCGCTCCACCGGCTCGCGGTCCGCTTCCCGTATCAGGCGCAGCAGATCCTGCCGGCGCAGGTGCTGGGCGGTTGTCGCGCCCGCATCGTGGTAAATCTTTTCTTCGACGACTGTTCCGTCAATATCGTTTGCGCCGAAGCGTTGTGCAATCTGCGCGATACTCGGCGTCATCATGATCCAGTAGGCCTTGATATGCGGGATGTTGTCGAGCATCAGGCGCGCAATCGCAATCTGTTTCAAATCGGTCAAGCCCGTGGTCTTCGGCAGATGGCTCAGAGCGGTGTTATCCGGATGAAACGCCAGGGGAATAAACGTCACGAATCCGCCGGTCTCATCCTGCAACTCTCGCAACTTCACTAAATGGTCGGAGAGATCCTCTGCGGTTTCCAGGTGGCCGTAGAGCATGGTGCAGTTACTCTTCAGTCCGAGTTGATGCGCGATACGCGCGGTCTCCAGCCATTGCCGGCCGTCGATCTTGTGATCGCAGATGATTCGCCTGACGCGCTCGGAGAAGATTTCGGCGCCTCCTCCCGGCAGCGAATCGATACCCGCCGATTTCAGACGTTCCAGTGTCTCCCGGACCGAGATCTTCGAGCGCTTCGCAAGGTAGGCGATTTCAACCATGGTGAACGCCTTCAGGTGTACACCCGGATAGCGCGCCTTCAGGCCGGAGATCATCTCGCAAAACCAGTCGAATGTCAGCTCAGGGTGCAACCCGCCAACGATGTGAAACTCGGTAACGGCCTCGGCATAACCTTTGCCGGCCGCTTCCCATACCTGTTCGAGCGACATTGTGTAGGCGTGCGGATCCTTTGCTTTCTTCCCGAAAGCGCATAAGCGGCAGCTCGCCACGCAGACGTCGGTGGGGTTGATGTGGCGGTTGACGTTGAAGTAGGTGATGTCGCCGTGCAACCGCTCGCGCACCAGGTTGGCCATGTAGCCGAGCGTCAGAATGTCGGGGCTGCGGAACATCGCGATGCCGTCTTCGTAGGAAAGGCGCTCGGCCAACTCTACCTTTGCGAGGACAGACCTGAGGCGGGGGTCTTCAATGCTAGGCCGTTGGGCGGAGAAAGAAGTCATTCGATTAGAGAAGCCTGCGGTGCATCAGAATATCAGCAGCCCAGAAGACGAAGAACAGAATGCTGACGTAACCATTCACCGTAAAGAAAGCAGCATTGACGCGGGAAAAGTCCTGGGGCGTTACGAGCCGGTGTTCGTATATCAGCAACGCAATAACCGCGACAATACCAAACCAGCTCAAGGCCGACAAATGGAATGTCAAAACAAGGTTTACCAGGCATGCAATCATCGCCAAATGCAGAACTCGTGCAATGAGCAGCGCGCCGGCGAGTCCGAAGCGGCGCGGAATGCTGAATAGCCCTTCGCGGCAATCGAACTCGAAATCCTGGCAGGCATAGATTACATCGAAACCGGCTGTCCAAAACATGACTGCCGCGGTCAGCCACAGGATGCGTGGATCGAGAGTGCCGCGGATGGCGATCCAGGCCCCGGCCGGCGCGATGCCCAGACAGAAGCCTAGTATCAGGTGCGAAAAAAGTGTGAAGCGCTTTGAAAAGGAATAGAAGAACAGGATCGCGAGCACAACCGGCGCCAGCGCAAAGCACAAGAATCCCAACTGGCGCGCGGCCCAAACGAAGACCAGCGAAGAAACGAGCGTGAAACCCCAGGCGAATCGCCTGGATAAGAGACCTGCCGGAAGGTGCCGGTTCGCCGTTCGGCGGTTCCGGGCATCGACATCGGCGTCCAAAAGGCGGTTGAAGGCCATTGCCGCAGAGCGCGCGGCAACCATGGCCACGACGATCCAACCCAATCGCCAGCCGAGGCCGGCGATTTGAAATCCGCTATCGCGCCACGCAAGCAGCGCACCTGTCAAAGCGAACGGCAGCGCGAACACCGAGTGCTCAAACTTGATCATGTCAAGCGTGAGACGTAGGCGTGTCCAGAAACGCGTCACGTTACCATTTTAGGGCGTAGGCCGCAATCCATGGATCCCCGGCAACTCGAACAGCTTTTGGAACACGTACGCGACGGTCAAACGGACGTGCATTCCGCAATGCGCGCACTCCGTCATTTGCCTTTCGAGGATCTGGGGTTCGCCAAAGTCGATCACCACCGCGCGATGCGGCACGGCATGCCGGAAGTGATTCTCGGCCAGGGCAAGACGGCAGGTCAGGTGGCCGGCATCGCCTCCGCTCTGCTGGCGAAATCGCGAAACCTTCTGGTAACACGCGCGACGCAGGAAATGGCGGCTCAAATAGGCGAGCTCGCGCCTGAGGTCGAGTACTTTCCGTTATCCGGAGTTGTGCGCGTGTGGCGCGACCGCGCCATCACTGGCAAAGGGCGCATCGCCGCCGTTTGCGCAGGAACCAGCGATCTGCCGGTGCTCGAAGAAGCTCAGTTGACAGCGGAGATCATGGGAAACCAGGTGGACTCGATCTGCGATGTAGGCGTGGCGGGAATTCACCGGCTATTGCATCAACGCGATCGTTTGATGGACGCGCGCGTAGCCATCGTCTGCGCCGGAATGGAAGGCGCGCTCCCGAGCGTGGTGGGCGGGCTGGTCTCCTGTCCGGTTATCGCGGTTCCGACGAGCGTCGGTTATGGCGCAAGCTTTAACGGGTTGGCCGCGTTGCTGGGCATGCTCAATAGCTGCGCGAGCAATGTCACGGTGGTGAATATCGATAACGGCTTTGGAGCGGCCTACGTGGCAAGCCTGATCAACCGGCTTTAGCGGTTCAGCTCGTGTTACTGCGTTACCGTGAACGAATTGCCCGCAGTCGCCTGTTCACCGGTGGTCGAAATCGCGGTAATTTCCAGTGTGTGAGTACCGTTGCCGAGAACCGTCGTATCAAGCAGGAAATTCCAGCCCACGTCCGGGCAGCCGCCTGCGCTGGAAAACCTGGCGCAGACATCGGAGCGGCTTCCTCCATAACTTGCCAGCCCGATAAATACCCCGTCTACCAGAACCTTGACGGTCTGAATCGCCACGCCGTTCGTGTCGAGCGTCCAGCCGCCGAAGGCTGCGGTCCCGCTGACAATGCCGCTGTTCGGATTTGGCTGGTCGATATCGACGATGATCGGACCTGAATTCGAAACGCTGAACGTCGCTGTCGCAGTCGATGATTGTCCCCCGCTGGAGGTCGCGGTGACCGCCAGAGTGTGCGGGCCGTTCGCGAGGAGCGTAGTGTCGATTGCAAGGTTCCATCCGACGTTCGGACAGCCGGCCCGGCCTGAGAACACCCTGCAGACATCTGGCCGGCTCGCGCCATAGTTTGCATTGCCAGCCGGAACGCCATCGATGGCCGCACTCACCCTCTCGATCGCCGCAATGCTGCTAATGACCCACCCGCCAAACCCAACTGAACCGCTAAACGGGCTGCTATGCGAGTTCGGAGTATCAATATCGATGGTCATCGGGTTCGCGCCGGTCCAGTTTGCGATGGTAAGCGCAGCGCTCAGTGTCAGTTGATCGCCATTTGCCGACTTCCCAGTCACAGCAAGCGTGTGTGGGCCGTTGGCAATTCGTGTGGTGTCCAGCCAAAACGCCCATCCCACATTGGGACAGCCAGCGCGCGATGGGAATACGGCACACACATCAGGGCGGCTCCCGCCATAGGTGGCGCTGCCTCTCGGTACGCCGTCCACCGCGATCGTGACTTCGCTGATGGGGCCGCTGTCATCGATGGCCCACCCTGCAAACAGTGTCGACCCAACCACGATTGCATTTTGCGCGAGAGGCTGATCGATGCTCATTTTCAGCGGAGCACCGTTGATCGTATTTGCGACTGCGAAAGAGGCCTGCGCGGTAGCTCGCTGGCCGTTCACCGCAGTAGCTGTGATCTCGAGAGTGTGGCTGCCGTTCGCGACGGACGTCGTATCGAAAAGAAGATTCCAGCCTACGTTCGGACATCCGGGTTTGTTCGGGAAGCGGGTACAAACATCGCTTCGCGCGCTACCGTAGGAAGCGTTACCAACAAAGACGCCATCGACTGTCACAGTTACGCTGCTGATCTGGGCGTTATTGTTGAAGGCCCAACCGCCAAACTGCGCCGGGCCATCAAACGATTGGCCCCTGCTATTCGGTGTATCAATGTCGATCAGCATGGAATTCCCCGATAGGTTCGCTGTCTTGAAGGTCTTGGTTACGGTCGTGTTCTGACCGGCGGCTGTGATACCTGTTATCGCAAGCGTATGCGTTCCGTCGGCGAGCAATCTCGTGTCGACGGCGATGTTCCAGCCCACGTTTGGGCAGCCCGTGACAGCGTAGATGGCACACACGTCGGACCGCGTCCCGCCATACGCCGCCTCACCGTATGGGGCTCCATCAATCGAAACCGAAACCCCGGTAACCGCACCCGTTTTGTCGATGGCCCAGCCGCCGAATGCTGCCACTCCGCTGAATGTTCCACTGTTCGTGCCCGGGATGTCGATTGACATCAACATGGGGTCGGTCGTTGTCCAGTTCGCTACCGTGAACGAACTCGACCCGGCAGCATGGTTTCCCAGCGTCGAAGTTGCCAGCACGGTGAGCGTGTGAGTACCGTCGGAAAGCCGCGTGGTATCTACCGGCACGGACCAGCCAACGTTCGGGCAGCCGTCCCGGCCAGGGTAAATATTGCATATATCCGGCCGACCGGCTCCATAAGTCGCGTTGCCATAGGAAACGCCGTCGATTGAGATCTGAACGCCGCTGATTCCGGCCGCGGAATTGATCGCCCAACCCGAAAAGAGCGCAAGACCAATGAATGTGGACTGCTGGACGCCGGGCTGATCGATTCCAACGTGGAATTCCCAGGACGGGATCGGCACCCCGTTCCAGTTATTCACCAGGTTCGCTACATTCACCGAGCCAAGGCCTGTCGCCAGATCGTACCCGGCTGTGGCCTGGTAACGGGCGGCACTTGTTCCATAACCGCGCTCGCCGGGCACGGCGTTGTTTCCGCTTGTGACATCGTTGAATATACAGTTTGCGGCAGGCGGAGCGGCGCTATTCGAAGCATTGCATGAGCTCAGCGCTTCACTTGCCGCGAGTCCATACAGCACGTAATCGGCTTGTCCCTGCCTCGCCCCGGTCTTTTGCACGATCAGCGCCATAATGCCGGCGAACGAGGGCGTTGCGGCGGACGTACCGCTGTAACCGTCGAAGCTGATCCGGCCTGTACTATCTGGGGTGCATGAGCCATCCAGGCAAAGGAGATAGGCATCATGGCCGGCAGCGGTCAGAGAAACATCGGGCACATCGCGGGCATTATCGTTCGGGATACCAGCAATTCCGGTTTGCCAGCCCGGCTTTGAAAAGAATGTGCTAGCGCCACCGCCCGCGGCCCATAAGGCGGGAGAGTTTCCCGCGCTGCACTGGCCGGCCAGACAGCTTTCGTTCCAGACATTTTCGGGAATGTAAGACAGGGCCGATTTATCAGCAGCGCCGTTGCCGGCCTGCCAGTAAGCGCTGTTGTTGCCGTTTTCGTTAAATTGTGTGCCGCCGACTGCCACCGTGTAAGGCGTCGAGGCAAGCAGGTTCACTGATACCGGTCCAGTGGCCCTTGCCTGAGTCGGGTCGTCGCATCCTTCCGCTCCCGAATCTCCAGCCGCGACTGTGTACGTGATGCCTTGCGCCGCCGCCTGCTCCGCCAGAGATGCCACCGCTGCGGCTTCCGCGTTTGTAAAACTCGCCTCGCATGAGCCGAAACTTTCGGTCATCACGTCAGCCAGGTTGTTATCGATGATGTAAAGCTCCGATAAATCCGCGCCATCGCTGGTGTTCGTGCTTTCGGATACGATCAGCTTCACCGTCGCACCGGGCGCGACGGTACCGGCCCATGAAGTATCCAGAACCGCTTCCGCTTCTTCGTCACCGCCGAGATCGCCGGGGTCCGGCCCGTTCACCACAATTTGTGGTGGATTCGCCGGCAGATCGAACGCGCTCCGAAAACTGGCAATGTCCTGCAGGTTGATGTTGGTCCGGCCTACGACTGCGATCACCGTTCCGGTGCCGTCAATTCCGGAACTATAGAGCGGATTGATGTTATAAATCGTGGCGTAATCGGCGGGCGCAAGTGCGTGAGACCCGTTCGAGGTGGTGAATTGGGGCGAGGCCTGAAATGTGCCGTTCGCCTTAATCAGTTGCGGTTTCTTGCGGAAATTATGCAAAGTTGCCACGCCCGCCACCACGCCCGCCAGCGCTGACGGAATTTCCGGATCGCTCGCGTTCGCCCAGTGTGATATCCCGTTGACGAAATAATTGTGAATCTGGGTGTGGAATGCCTCCTCGACCTGGGCTGCGCTTCCCGAGAATTCGATCATGCTTCGCCCGTTCGAAACGCGCGCGATCTGGAAGCCATGCGATTCGAGCCATGCCGTAACAGTCTCGACGTCCTGTTCGGCGGGCCCGAATCGCTCGCCGAACTGTTGAGGAGTAAGCCACTGATGATAAGACGCCGACGCGAGGTCCTGCTGCGCTTTGAGCAGATCCTGGAGCGCGGACTCCTGCTGGCTGCTCCGTGTCAGCACTAGCAGCATCCTCTGCATGGGCAAATCTGGCGGCGCGGCACCGCGATCGAAACGGACCTGGGCCAACGGGTGCGTGTTTCCCGATAATCGCGACATCTGGCCCTCGTTGACAGGGCGAGTTATGCGAGTATGAGCCGCCCCACCAGTGAGCTGTGCATATCCGGCGCCGGTGAGAAGACCAAACAATGCGGCGCCAAGCCCGAACTGATGCATTTTCGATCCAAACCTTGTACTACAGGCCACGGACGCAGGAAAAACTCCCCGGGTTACGCACAGCCGTGGGCATGCTATCGCTGCTGAACCAGGAATTGATCGATATTCTGGATATACTTACGCGAATTGACAGCCTGATTTACGTCCGAATTGAGCGCAATGACGCTGTTGAACTGTTTGCGCGCCTCAACCAGAAGATCCAGACCGCTCGGTGCGCTGGAATGCGTATTCATGAGGTTGAACTTCTGGCTGTACAGGATGCCGAGCCGGTAATGAGAGTAAAGATCCTGCGGATTGTAGGAAAGCGCGGCTTCGCAATAACCGATCGCGGAATCCCACTGCTTTTGAAGCCATTCGCAGTCGCACAGCCCGAAATTGGCCTGCGCGCGAAGCTCTTTCCAGATATCGGTTTGCGCTGCCCGTTTTTTTGATCCTACCCCAATTAAGAACGGCATTACATAGTAGTTCAGCTTGCCGGCGAACTTACTGTCAAAGTTACTCAGCGCGAGATACTGGCGGTATTCGGCCTCGGCGTCCGCAATATCGGTCGTAGTATGGAGGTTGTCATCATACAGACGCAGGCTATCCGCCAGCCACAAATGGGCTTCGGCTTTGTTGGGAATCAGCTTTACTGCTTGCCTGCCACTACGCACGGCTTGATCGTATGCGCCTTTCCGGAAATATGCCTGAGACAGCAGATAGAGAGCCGTGCCGTTGTTTGCGTCACGCTGCAGGACGAAATTCAACTGCCGGATGGATTCATCGAAAGCCCCTGTGTCGAGCAGACCGCCTGCATAGCTAACGCGGGCTTCGAGATAATCGGGATCGATATCGACGGCCTGCTTGAAATACTGATTTGCCGTATCGTAGTCATACAAGGAGCGCAATGCACGGCCCAGAAACAGGGCCGCCTGGCTATAGGCAGGGTCCACTTGCAAAGCCTGCTTAAATTCCTCAACGGCCTGTTTGTAATTCTGCTCGTATCCTTTGTTGTAGAACTGAAGCCCGCGGTTAAAGTGATCTAAGGCGGCCTTCTTTCGCTGGCGCGCGATCAGGATGCGCAGACTGACGGTCGTTTCTTGTCCGGGGTACACTTCCTGCTCGCGGGGACCATCCGGTTCGTAACCCGCGTGGTTCCCTTGAATCGTATGTACGCCAGGCTGAATACCAGGTAACCGCAGCGCGGACGCCTTGTTCACCACTCCGACACTCTTGCCGTCCACTACGACTTCCACGCCGTCCATATTCGTCTCAATCACGAGGGTCCCAAACTTCGGCGGCGGCAATTTAGCGGCCGAGATCCGGTCCGGGTTATAAGCCAATACCATGTTGGTATCGAAGCTGCCGCGGTCGAAGGTCGGATGCTGCCGTTCACCGGTAGCCTGGCTAACGTTTGTGTAAATGTAATCTCCCAGTTCCTGTGCCGAGACGACTCCGTCGCCGGAGGAGTCGGCTTCCCCTTCCAGGCCTTTGACGGCGTAGTAAGTGAAAATGCCATGCCCGCCACCCCAGCCGGGCCCTTCAAAGCTCTGCTCGCGATCTCGGCTGGCGGTTACAACGAAGAGGGACTTATTCAGATCCAGCAAAGATTGCGTGACCTGCGCGCGATCGGCTTCGGGAGTAATTGCACCGCTGTGACAGGCATCAGCGAGCAACACCTTCCACTTCGCGTGAATCTTGCCGCCGATCACGGTACCGAGGCGGCTGAGCGGATAAGCCGTACCGGGAATATTGTCCCGCTGCAGGTCATACGGCGCGAAGTAACTGGCTCCGTTCGAAATAAAGCCGTGTCCCGCGAAGTAGATCAGAACGCGGTCATCATCCTTTGCGACCGAAGGCAACCAGTTTTCAAGCTGGTCGGTGATGTTCTTGAGGGTTGCATCCGAATCTTTCAAGACATGGACATTCTCGGGCGGAAACTGACCTCCCTGTTGGCTGATCAGAACCGTATAAATTGAACCGGCATCCCGGTCCGGGTACTTAAGCTGCGCCTCGGGAGGCAGATTTTGATAATGCGAAATACCTATGACAAGCGCGTAGCTGCGGGGAATTGTAACTTTCGGCGGAGTGATAACCGCAGGCTTCGCGGCTTCGTCCGGAACAGCTTCGAGATCGCGATGCTGCGATTGTGGCGTCGGGTTCTGAGCGGAGCACACCAGTGCCAAAAGCACTGCAGACAAACTTACGCGTTTCATAACTTCACTTATGAGCGATCCTGAAGCGGTAGATGGACGGACCTTCAAACGGTTCGGTCGATGATATAGAAGTATCCTTTGCCTTATCGACAACAATCAGATCTCGACTTGTCGTTCCCGAGAATTGAGAAAACCTATCCGGCAAAGCTTCTCCTTTATCGAGAGGCTTCAATCCCGCGTGGGTGTCGAGGCATTCTCCCCGAGCGCGAAACAGCTCGTCATCGCAGCGCGGTGTAGCCGTAGCGAAGGCCGCGGCGTCGGCCTCGGCCGAAGGAGATTGCTGCCGGCCTGCGCCAGAAGGCGATTTGCCAAGATCGACGGGCGAAATCAAGAAATAGACGTTGTCGTAGCCCGGCGGCCCTGTAACTTGAAACCAGCCCGTACCCGAGGCAGGCACCAGATATTGTTTGCTGCCGGTAACACGTCTGCTTTGGGCCAACTCATCGCGCGGGAATAATTGCTGCCACGAGCCGGACGAGCCCCGATTCATCACATACAAGTAGCCGTCTACGGCAGATTTGAGGCGAAACCGGATCTTGTCGCCGCCCGAAAACACATAATTCGGATCGACCGTACGGAGGGACGTTCCCTCCTTCTTCTCCAGGACGAGGTCGATGCGGCGATTCACCTCTGCCTGTCCCTGCGCCCGGCCAGCCGCAGGCAGTAACGCGAGAAGGACGCCGGCGACCAGGCATCCACCCGACACGCATTTGACCATTTGTTTATTTGTGTGACAGTACCACGTCCACAACTACGTGAGGATCAGGCGTCTGGTTTGTCGCCTTATTTACCACGTAGCTCGCTTTATCGCTCTGGCCTGAAGTCTGCGTATCGTCGCCGCTGGTGAACACCAGATCGCGCGATTGCACTTCGCTGCGAAGCTGGGCGACAAGTTGATCGTTGAGTCCTTCCTGACGATTCCTTAGTGCGGCGATGGTCTCGTCCAGGTTCGTCTCGGGTGTCCGGCTCAGCATGACAAAAAGCTTCTCCTGGCCTGGTTCACCTGTAAATCGCCACGCTCCGGTGGCCGGGACAATATATTCCTTGCCGGGCACAAGTTTGTTTCCTTCGGCGGTTGAACTGCCGGCCGGATACAACGGAACCCACCGCCCGCTCGAGCCCTGTTCAATGACGTAGAGGAAGCCTTCCTGGTTCGACATCAGGCTGAGGCGAATCTGATCTCCGGCATGAAACACAGCTTCCGGGGAGATCTCCTGGTACGTGCCGTCTTCGAGTTTCTTCAGCACGGCATAGCGCAGTCCCAAAGGCGCATGAACGGAGACTTTCTCCAAGGTGTTGCTATCGACCACGGAAACCGAAGGCGATGGTTTCGAAATCTTCGTTTGGTTGGGGACGGCGGATTCGGATATGCGCGTCCTGTGACTCGCCGTGTTCGCATGCGCTGGCGCGGCGGGCCGCTTGCCAACGAGATCGGCCGAAGACCAAAAGGCATCTCTGGCGTTGAGCTCAGGCTGAAATTCAGGTTGCTGGCCGAAGGCCACGCTACCATACGCGAAACAGGCTACGGCTGTTCCGGCGCAGAGGAAAAACGCATTCAGGCGCGAAATCGGATGTCGGCATGTGCCCAGAGGGCGCCCACGCCACAGCGGCGACGAGTCGCCGCGCCACGATGCGGAAAGTCGGGCAGATAGATGATGCATATGATCTTACAAAGACAGTGCCTTCGAATCGTTGTCCCAATACACCGGTTTTTGACGAAAATAGGATTCGTTTGCCATGTGACAAGCGATGGCGGCGTGATTCCCGAAGACCGCGTCCTCGACCACGGGCTTGCGCGACTTCACGGAATGGAAGAAGTTCCAAAGGTGCGGCTTCACATCGTCCCAGTCGGTGCCCTGGTAAACGGTGCTGTCGTCGAGCGGCTCATGTCCGGGGATCGTTGGATCGTGTTTCGCGTGCCATTCTGCGACGTATTCGGCGCGCATTTTCTCCGGAAAGCTGCTCGAATAGTAACTCGGCGAAGTATCGATACCTCGCTGCGGCGAGTAGCGAAACTCTCCGCCGGTCGCGTCGATTATGCCTTTTGGTCCCATGAAACGAGCCAGTTCGGGCGTCTCCGCGGCAAGACTGAGCCGCACATAAACCGGGATACCGTGATAGTCGAACAACACCGTATGCAGGTCGGGCATGTTGCGGCCGTCCTTCCATCGGAAGATGCCGCCTAACGCATGAGCCGATCGGGGCGGCTCATTCCATCCGAGCGTATATTGCATGCCGCTGATCAGGTGAACCATCAGATCGCCGGCTACGCCAGTGCCGTATTCTTTCCAACACCTCCAGCGGGCGAACCGATATTTATCCAACGGAATCTTCGGCGCGTCGTTCAACCAGGTGTCCCAATCCAGGTTTTCCGGGGAGAGATCGAATGGGGGAGGATATTCCCAAGCGCCGGTGGGACTGTTGCGTCCCAAGCTCAGCTCCACCATCCCCACGTCGCCGATCGCGCCCGCATGATACATCTCGCGGGCCTTTGCACAGAGCAGCGAGCTGACGCGCTGCGAGCCGATCTGGACAATGCGATTGTTCTTTTTCGCGGCCTCGACCATCTCAAAACCCTGCGAAACCGTGTGCGACATCGGCTTTTCACAGTAGATGTCCTTGCCCGCATTACAAGCATCCACTACCACGCGGCTATGCCAGTGATCGGGGACGGCTGCGACGATGCAATCGATATCCTTGCGATCGAGCAGTTGCTTGTACTGGCGTGTCGTGGGCAGGCTCGCATTCCCGGTGATTTGTTGTGCCAGCGTGTGGCGGCCGTCGTACAGGTCAGCGGCGGCGACGCACTCGACACCCGGCAAAGTGATCGCAGTGCCCAGCAAACCGGAGCCTTGCATACCGATCCCGATCATGCCGAAGCGTACGCGTTCGCTGGGCGGCACCGGCTTGCGGCTGCCGCTTGCCTCCTGAGCCTCAAGCAGAACTCGTTTCGACGCGAACAGAGTACCGGCTGTGAGCGCGGAACCCTGTAGGAACCGGCGGCGGAGGAAGGTGTCTTTCATTGCAGTATCCGTTTGCAAGTGTAACGCCAGTTTGGGGGCCTGGTGCCGGCACTCACAGGCTCAAGCCTGTGCCACCATGTCCCTCGACGCAGAACTACCGGGCGTCCTCGACGCAGCGGAAGCCGATCACAGGAGATACGGCGATGTCCTTCGGGAAGCCGCGGCGCATATAGGTCTTCCAGGCTTCGGCAGCATCGTGATTCGGTCCGAAATAGCCGCCCTTGATGACTTTCCAGTCGTGCGAGAACCGAGACGACCCGAGATTCTTTGTCATATCGCTGATTTCGGCTTCACCAACCGGATAATGCGTGATTGTCCATTCTGCAACATTGCCGGCCATGTTGTAAGCGTGATAGGGCGAAACGCGGTCCAGGAAGGACGCTACCGGTTGCACGGCAGTCGGAGGGTTCGGCCAGGGCTGGTTGCCCCATGGGTAGGTTCTCCCGTCCGTGCCGCGCGCGGCCTTTTCCCACTCGCGCTCCGTGGGCAGGCGCTTTCCAATCCACTTGGTATAGGCTTCGGCGTCTTCGAAGGAGACATTCGTCACGGGGAAATCGGGATGCGCAGCGAACGTTTCGGAATCCGGAGGCTTGTGACCGGTCTCGTCGCAGAATTTGCGATAGGCGGAATTCGAGACCTCGGTCTCGTCGATATAAAAGGCGGGAAGGTTTGCCTTCTCCTGGCCGTTAGGCGAGCGCGGATCGGAATCGTTGCCGAAAATGAAATCGCCCGCCGGCACAAGGCGTATTTCACCGCCCAGCTTGTCGGTTTTCGTCGCGGCTAGAGCCTGGACTGACACCGGATTCGTCATGCCCGCGGCCGGTTGTGGATTCTTCTTTCGCCCGAAGGCCAGGTAGAGGCCCGCGGCAACGACCAGAATCGCCAGAATCGCGATGGCCGCGATCATCACGGTATTTGAGGGAGGTTTGCGTACCGGTGCAGGCGAAGTGTTGAGGATCTGGGTTTCCTCATCGGGAAGAATGGCCGCCGGCGTATCCGTGCTGTAGCGATTTAAGGCATTCAGCAGCTCGCGCGCCGACTGATAGCGACGGTTCGGATCCTTTTCGAGCAGGGTCCGAACGACGGTAACAAGCTCGTCCGGCACCGTTGGGTTCAGCCGCTTGAGGTCGGGAGGAGGATTTTCGATATGCGCTATTTCGATAGCGCGATGAGAGTCTCCCTCAAACGGCTTTCGCCCAGCCAACAGCTCGAAGAAGACCACGCCGAGAGAATAGAGATCACTCCGCACGTCACACGGTTCACCCCGGATCTGTTCCGGACTCATGTAATAGGTTGTGCCCAACCGTTCCGTGGCAAATGTTAGCTGAGTGGGAACGTCGGCCGCTTTCGCGATACCAAAATCCAGAACCATTACGCGGTCATTCTGGTCCAGGTAAAGGTTCGATGGCTTCAGATCACGGTGGACGACGCCTTTGCCCGAAGCCCAAACCAGCGCATCCGCGACCTGGCAGATGATTTTTGCGGCTTCCTTCGGGTTCAGTCTCCCGTTACGCTTCAGATATTTCGAGAGATCTTCCCCCTCGACATACTGCATGATGAGGAAGTGCAGCCCGTTCCGTTCGGCGATATCGAATATGGGAACGATGTTCGGGTGTCCGGACAGAGTGGCCGCAGTGCGCGCCTCCTGTACGAAGCGGGCGACGATGCGTTCTTCCTGGGCGAGATCGACGGAAAGAACTTTGACGGCGAACAGCGCGCCGTGGATGCGATGCCGCGCCAGGAACACTTCGGCCATACCGCCGCCGCCAACCCAGCGCAGTATTTCATACTTCTCGCGCAGCGCATCGGCGAGATGATCCTGAATTTGATCTCGAGTCAAGGTTGTTAATCACAACTGTACATGTTCCTGGAATGTGAGACGGTCGCCAACCGTCGCGCAGGAATGCATTCTGTCCCACAGAGCGGCGGCGCCGCAACCAAAAAAGAATTGCGGAACTAAAGACCCGTGCGGGCTGAAGCCCACCCTCCAGTCAAGCGGCTTCTTCTTCGGAGTCCGGATCCCAATCGGCGAACAGATCCGGGTCGAGTTCCATGGCCCGGACTTCAATCTGCCCGAGTGAAAATTCGAACCCAAGTTTGACGGGATCGTCAAAGTCATCCTGGCGATCTTCGTGAACCGCCTCGATGTACTGACGCGCTGCTTCGTCGAGACGGGCTTTGACTTGACGCTTGCGGTTTTCCTGCAGTTCGCGCAGTGCGGCGGTGTCTTTGTCCCGCTGACGGCGGAGGCGGTTTTCCTGAATGCTCAGATTGTTTAACTGGCGCTGATAGGCGAGAAAAATCCTGGCTTCGATGAGCTGCTGGCGGACGGCTTCGTCTTCGCTGGCAAACAGCTCAACGAATTCCAGCCGTCCGAGCGCATAGATTCCCATTTCAAGCGATGGAATGCGCATCAACCGCCACTCGGTGTCTGCCAGCGACTGCACGAGATTTTGTTCGCCATCGCCGACCGGCTGAAAGCGCTCGTTGAATCGCGCGACATGCGTTTCATAGAGCGCGGCGTCATCGCCAGGCAGCAGAACGGTGCGGCCTGTCAAACCCGTTTTGACGGCGTTCAAAGATGATTTGGCTTTACCGGATTCGGAAGTGGGGCCGGTGCTGAGTTGAGCATTGCGTCGATTGGCATCGACTTGCGCCTGGGTAGACATAAGCTGCTTGACGGTAGCACGGAGAAGCCCCAAAACGGATCGCGGTGAGTGGCGGAAGCGAACGTAAAACGAGAGAGGCAAAGGAGATAAGAATATTTTTTCGGGCTGTCACCGATCAGGCAACGCGCAGAGCATTAAAAGTGAGCCTGCGCTGAAGCGATGCGCGACACCTGGCAAGTGGACGGATACGATCTGATCCCCAAGCTACGGAGCCCGGGGATTCGACGTTAGTTATCGCCGGCGATCGTACCCGCACATGCGCCAGTATGAAGTCCGCTGGGACGAACTGTTCAGTGCTTTGGCTTGATCTTGGCAGCAAACGATTGGGCTACTATTTTTCCGTTCCGCACAACAAAGGTGTCAGTGGCGAATTCATACCAATTGTCTGCTGTTTCTGCGGTCCAGAGAATGTAGGCGTGATCCCCGTCAATGCAGCGCAACTGCATCGTAAAGGAAGAGCCCGGCTTTGCAAACTCCGAAATGAGGGTTTCGAAAAGCGGCCTAATCGCGTCTGGACCTTTTAGAGGCCCGGTAGGCGCAAACAATACCGCGTCCGATGAGTAATCGGAGATGACGCCGTCGACATCGTGCTCGGCAAACGATTTCAGATGACGGTCCAGAACATCACTCGTAGATAGCATTTTTTGTAATTCCTCCTTGTCAACTAAATGCCTAATATCTCCTCAACTAGCAGCCTTCTGCTACCGCACCTCGCGGCGTCAAAGACGCGAGGAGAGCAGCGATAAGAAAGAGCGCCGGGACATCGCCCCAAAGGTGCGCGATGTCCTCAGGGTTCGCGAGAGCCTGTGCTGCCATGACTGCAGCGTGTACTACGCTGGACCATACCGTGAACCAGATCAGCGTCAAGTTTGCCAGAGGTTTGCGGCTGGCAATCAACAGAAACACTCCCAGGGTCGCATAGACACCCAGGATCATCTGGAGATAGTGCGGAGTGTGGCCTGTGTGCCACGACCAGCCAGAAGGCCAAACAAGCGTAAGCGCGTAAATTCCGAATATAAAGGTCACACCTACCAGTTGCAACGCAATGCGCAAGTACTTGATACGAGGCGGTTCAGCCATCTTTTTTCCTTGCAAGCCTCCGGGCTGTAAATGCGGCTCACGGTTGAAGGCTTCCTCATGTGGTTTCGTTTGGGTCAGTAGCATATTTGCATTCTTTGGGTCACTGCCGGGAGTTCCATCATCGTGGTGTTCGCTCATTTTCTTCTCCCGAGATTTTGAATGTCTTCTACGATCAGAGTCAATGCTTCGGTGTCGATGTTAAACAGATAGCCGTAGATGTTTACATGCTTCGGTGTTCCCTTCGACTCCCGCAAGAGACGCGTGTCGCGTTTGAGGGACGATTCATAGTCCGGGATCGCGATGTTGCCCCGGTCGTAGAGTGCCGAGATATCTACGCCCTGCTCGTGCTGGAAGGCGTTGATCAGGCCTTCGGGAGTGAATGATGTGGCCCCGCAGTAAGTATGGTGCACGACTACGATGTTCTCGATTCCGAACAGATGCTGAGCGACTGTGATGGAACGTAGCGCATCGACCGCACGTCCACCAGCGACTACAACCGGAAAGATTGTCGTGGTCGAAGCGACCTTCTTGCCCTGCGTGTCGCAAACAATCTCTCCGGGATACACTTCGTCAGGCATGGCTTTTGCCACAGCATGTGGAATGTTCACTGCGCGGGGGTCGTAACAATAGACAACAACCGTCCGCAAAGGGACGGCCTGCTTGAATACTTTCCGCATCTCGGTTTCAACGAATCCCGGCTGCTTCGAAAAGGCATAACTATCCAAATTCATCTCGTAACAACTCCTTCTTTGGTAAATTCGGAGCATCGCGAATGGCATGCTCACGTTTGCCTCTTTCGATGACGGTATTTAAGTAGAACGATTCATCCACTTAAAAGGCCTTTTAGCATATAGAGTCTAAAGCTCCTTTCAGAGCAAGTAGACCTAGCGGTATACCTATGGCATGGCCGTTAGAAAGCGTGATCATCTGCTGGCTGTCGCGCAGCGAATGTTTTGCGAAACCGGTTTTCACGCAGTAAGCGTTGATGAGATTGTTCGGGAGGCCGGCGTCGCTCGCATGACTCTCTACAAAAACTTCGGTTCCAAAGATGACCTGATTGTGGCGACTCTCAAGCGCGAAGACAGAATGTTTCGCGAGTGGCTAGTGAGCGCCGTCGAAGCCCAGTCAGACCGGCCGGAAGACCGGCTCCTGGCTCTCTTCCATGCTCTGTATGATCGATTTGCGTCTGAAGGCTACTATGGATGCGCATTCATCCGGGCGAGCATTGAGTATCCCGCCCCCGGCCATCCTGTTCACCGCGCCGCTCGAGAGCACAAAGAGATGATTCGGTCGTATCTCAGGGGCCTTGCCGCCGAAGTCAAAGGGGCAGATCCGATGACGCTTTCTGAGCAACTGTACCTGTTGTTCGAAGGTGCAATAACAGCTTCACAGCTTCACGGCGAACCCTGGCCCGCCGAATATGCACGACGAGCCGCGGAAAAACTGCTCACCGGTCCCTCTGTTGAGCCTCGTGCATCTAAGAAGAGAAATAAAGTGCATGCGCTTTGACCCAGAACCGTGCGATTCAATTCGTGATATTCTACTCGCACGCCACGACTCTTATTGCTCGTTACGGCGGCCGGCTTGTTAAGCCCGCTGTCCTTCGGACAACTGCAGCCATCCCCGTCCAGTTTTCATATTGCCATCATCGACGGGGAAGGGGCCCTGAACAACGTAGAAGGGCGGCTTGCGCGCGAACCCATAGTGCAGGTGGAAGACAAGAATCACAAGCGCGTGGCAGGCGCTTATGTTGAATTTGATACGCCCAACGTAGCGGGCCAACCCGGTGCACAGTTTGCCGACGGCTCAAACAGATTTGTCGCGACGACGGATGCTACGGGGAGAGCCTACGCCAGCGGACTTCAAAACAACCGCGTGACCGGCAAATTCGACATCAACGTAACGGTCAAGTACCAGGGGCAGACGATAGGGACCGCAGTGATCCACCAGACGAATATCTGTCAGAAGGTGGCTAAGGTCTCCCGGCACCTGGAGCACAATCCGAGCGGTAGCCAGAATGCGCAGCCGCTTGCGCCCGGCATGGCAGGAGTTGCGGTGGGAGCAGACATGCTCGTCAACGGCAGCTCGGTTCCGGGCAACGCGAACCTTGCGAATGGCGCGCGGCTGCAGACCTCGGGCAGCCCTGTGAAGGTTTTCCTTGGGAACGAGTGCCAGTTTCTGCTGGGTCCAAATTCTATGGCATCAGTGAACCCGAGTGCGCTGGTTCTCGAGAAGGGCGCCGCACGCAGTGAGCCGTTCGGGAACTGCTCGATCGATTCTCATGGACTGAAAGTGCTGGGCGAAGAGCCCGCGTCTGAAGGCGCTGTCCGCATCGCCAATAACAATCTGGAAGTGGGTGCTGTGAGCGGCAATGTCCGGGTAATGAGCGCAAACGGAGTTGTGAGGACCGTGGTGAACCCGTGCACGACTGCTGTTCTTGCCCTTCTGCCTGGCGGTGGCGGGTTACCGATTGGCGCGGGCCTGGCGATTGCCGGCGCGGCGGGCGCGCTGTCGGCGCTTCCGGTGATTCTGGAGGAGTCGCCGTCAAAGAGCCCGACCAGCCCTTAAAGGAAGCTCGATCTCCGCTTACTGCGTGCGCGGCTCGGAAATACTTAGCGCAAGCGGTTCAATTTTTCAGCCGCGGCCTGTAAGGTCTCGCGTCTTTTCGCGAAACAAAAACGGATAAGCTGCCGCCCCTCGGCGGGATCTGAAAAGAAGCTCGAGCCCGGCACGGCAGCCACCCCGATGTCTTCCACCAGATACTGACAGAACGCCACGTCGCTTTCGAAGCCGAAGCCGGATATATCGCACATCACGTAATATGCGCCTTGCGGCAAAAAGCATTTGAAGCCGGCGCTTTCCAGGATGCCGACGAGCAGATCGCGCTTCTGCCGGTAGCTCTGAGCGAGTTCAGAAAAGTATGAATCGGGCAGCCGCAGGGCGGTGACCCCGGCTTGTTGCAGCGGAGTTGCCGCGCCGACGGTCAGGAAATCATGCACTTTTCGGATGGATGCCGCCAAGTCAGGCGGCGCGATTACCCAGCCAACCCGCCAGCCGGTAACGGAAAACGTCTTACTCAGGCTGTTTACCAGAACACAACGGTCCCGGAGGCCCGCGAGTGTGATGGGCGGCACATGTCGCGCGTCGTCGAAAACGATGTGCTCGTAGATCTCATCCGTGATGAGCAGGCAACCGTGTTCTTCGCAAAGCCGGGCGATTTGCGCCATCTCGGAAACGGAAAAGACCCGGCCTGTGGGGTTGTTCGGCGAGTTCAGAATGACGGCGCGAGTGCGGCTTGTGAAGGCAGCGCCCAGTTCACCGGGATCGAAAGTCCAGTCGGGAGGACGGAGCCGGACATAATGGCATATCGCTCCGCTGAGCTGCGAGTCGGGCCAGTAGTTTTCGTAAAAGGGCTCGAAGACAATTACCTCGTCTCCGGGATCGATCAAGGCCAGCAAAGTAGCGATCATGCCTTCCGTTGCCCCGCAACAGACTGTGATCTCGCGCTGCGGATCTATATCCATTTGATAGAAGCGCGCATAATAATCGCGGATCGCGTTACGGAACGGTGGTGAACCCCAGGTAATCGAGTACTGGTTGATGTCCTCCGCGATGGCAGCTTGCGCCGCGGCTTTCACTTCGGCCGGCGCGGCGAAATCGGGGAAGCCCTGCGCTAAATTCACAGCATTGTGCTCGAGCGCAAGGCGCGTCATCTCGCGAATGACGGATTCCTTGAACTCGGCGATGCGCGAGCTTTGGACCCTGCGCCGTGTACCGGCTATCATGTAGCGATTTTATATGCCCGTGCGTTTACGGCTTGATGGCGCGATGTGTCGTGCGCTTGTGAGGCTTGGCCTTGGGGGCCGGTTTTGCGCGATAGGCCGGAACATCGGGGACGGTTCCGGCGTACAAGCGGCGGTACACGTCGGCATTCCGCAACACGATCTGGATATAGCCGCGCGTTTCGTGAAACGGCACAGTTTCGATGAATTCGGCCTGTTCGCGAAAGGGGCCCCACGTGCGCCAGAGATTGGCGCGTCCGGGCCCCGCGTTATAGGAAGCGAGCGCAAGTTCGGTCTGACCGTTAAACGAATTCAGTAGATTGCGAAAAAAATAGGTTCCTAATTGTACGTTGCGGTCGGCAGTGAGCAACTGATTCGCGCTCAGGCGGCGAATCCCGAAGTGGCGCGCGAGTTGGCGGCCCGTAGACGGCAGGAGCTGCATCAGCCCATAGGCATTGGCATGGGAAATGATCTTCGGATTGAATTCGGACTCCTGGCGAATCAGGGCAGAAACGAGGAAGGGGTCCAGGTCCTGGGCCCGGCTGTGCCGCTCCACACAATCGCGAAAGGGCAACGGGAATGCCAGGCGCCAAAACGCGACGGGAGCCTGATCGAGCGGCATGTAGAGATAACCGGGAGCGTATGCCTTTACGTAACGAAGCGACTGGTCGGGCGCGTTTCGAGCACTGGCGAGTTTCGCGAGCTCGAAAGCGTACACGTTGGCCTGATCGTCGTCGGTCCGGGCTCCGAATTTCAGCTCGCCTTCAGCAAAATCGTTCAGTCCGGTCAATTGTAATAGCTGTGCGCGCGCAATGCGGGTTTTCGTGACATCTCCGGGAATGAAGCTGGGAAACTCTTCGCGGGGCGGCCAAGGTACGGAGCGCAGGAAGCTCAACATCTCCGGAGCGGCGGTGGCGGCTTCGATCCGCGGCTGCTTCAGGCGCTCACGAGCAATCACCTCGTAATACGTATTCGGAAAGCGGGCGACAAGTTCGTCATAGCAGGCGCGAGCCGAGGCATTGTCATTCTTTCGTTCCTGGAGCCGACCTAGAAAGTACAGGGCATCGTTGGTATCGGGTGAGTCCGGATAACGCTGGATCTGTTCGCGCAGCAGGTCGTAGGCGTCCGCCTGATCCTTCCGATAACTTTCAAAAGCAATACGCCAGTGACACCAGCCGGATCGTGGATCGTTGGGAAAGGTAGCGGCGCAGGCGCGGTACAGCGGCAGATACGTCGCGGAATCATTCTGTACCCGAGCCTGATCGGCAATATCAATCAGAGTCGCGAGACGCCAGGGGGATGCGGGATGTTGTTTCTCGAGATCGTCGAGAAACGGCTTTACATCGGCCTTTCGGTCGAGCCTGCGAGACGCACGCACGAGGTAGTTGAGACGCTCGGCGTCGGCTTCCGGGTCGTCTACTTTGAGAGCGCTGAGATATTGAAACGCTGCAGATGTGTGTCTGCTGAAAAAATCCGCTTCGCCGAGCCGCACCCGGGCAAGGTCGCGCTGAGCGCCTCCGAGTTGAGGAATGGCGGCGGCTAACTCGATACGCGCAGCACCCGGATTGTTTGCCTGAAACAATTTTTCTGCTCTGCCGAGTAAGGCAGCCGGCATGGGCGGAGGATATGCGTCGCCTAAACGCTGTTTCACATCGACAAGTGCATTTGCGGCCTCGGTGGCTTCGCTGGATGACGGGTATTTGTAATAAACGCGCTGGAAGTATTCCGCCGCTTGCAGCAGATCGCCAGTAGCCTGGAAGCAGCGAGCCAGCAGCAGGTCCGCCTCCGGCTGAGGGATGACATCGAAGTATTTCTCGATCAGTTCGAGCGCGTGTTTCGGGTTGTCGCCATCGAGATCAGCGCGGACGGCTAGCGCGGCCGCCGGACCGACGAAGGGAGACGGCAGAGTCTGATTGAAGATACGCGTGGCGGATTTCGCCACCTCGGGGTAGTTCTTTAATTGATATTCGGCTTGCGCGCGAACATACTGCGCGTAGTCATCCAGAATCGGCGCCTTCTTAGCACCAGCCGTTGCATACTCGGCAGCGGCTGTGAAATTGCGGCTATCAAGCTGGCGCTGCGCGACCGAGATCAGACCTGCTGCCCCAACGACTTTAGGGGGCTGTAGAGGTGGAGTAGCATGCTTCTTTTTTGCCGGTGTGTGCACGGCCGCGCCGGCCAACAAGGCGATAACCGAACATGCGATCGGGATTTGAACGAAACGAGACATTTCGCCGCGGCAGACACCCGGCAGCGCATTAAACCAACGATCCTGGATACTCCGCTCCTAATTTGAGCTCGTCGCCTTCGGCAGCCGTACGAACAAGCTCGACGTGAAGGTAATCGACCATGGAAGGGATAGTCATGAACTGCTTGCGATAGACGTCGCGAGCCTTATCGAGTTCGCTTTTCAAGAAGAGATATAAGTTACGCTGCTCGCGTCCCGCCCTGCAGGCCCCCGGCCGTGACAACTGCATCTCCGCAATGGTTACGCGAGAGAAGCGCCGGGCACGAAGGTGCAGAGTGCGGTGCTGCTCATTCAAGGCGGCCCAAGGCAGGAGAGAAGCGGAAGACCGCTTCGTTGATCCGTCGGCGGGACTGAAGTCCCGCGCAGGCTGAAGCCCGTCCCACAAAGACTCGAGCGCCTGTTCATGAGTGCCAGTAATGGGCGCTGCCGGGGCGATCTGCGCGTGGAGCCCGGCGTTCGATTGGCGCCTCAAGACAAGCGATCCGATCCCGGCAATCAATTCGAGGCCGTCGATATCGACGCTCCCGGCATCGGCGAAAATGACGGCAGTAACCCTCGATCTGTTCATCACGGGAAAGAGATGCGCGCGATCACTCGCATTTGGCGTACTCAGTTGCTGGCCTACCTCGCCGGGCGATCGCAGGGACACCACAGGGTCCTTTGTTTCAACGACGCTCACGAACGCAGCGGCCGCGTGTAGCGGGAAAGAGAGATCGTCTGGAAGGGCCAAGTTCTGCTGGCCGCGCAAGCGCAGCATCTGTTGGTCCAGAGAGAACACGGCCAGCCGCTCGGCAAACCTGCCGGCTTCATCCAGAACACACGATACCCATTCGGCCTCGGTTCGATACTGAGCAAGACGACGCAGAAACTGGTTCAAATCGCGAGTTGTTTGGCCGCGCCCCGTCTGCGCGGATTGGGAACATGCCGCATCGAATTCGCGTTTCAGCGAATCCCATGCAGGTTCAAGCAAATGCATCGTGCACTCTTAATTTAGCGAAGGGGCCGTCCATCGTTGCTCAGCGCGGTTACGGCAGGCGTTTGAATAGGCAGCGGCGGTTTTTCGGGCGCCAGAGTGCTGATGACATGAAGCTGGCGGCCGGAATGAGCCAGATCGAAGACCAGCTTCCCGTTGTTTTCGGTGGCCGCTTCCCCGTTCCACTCATCCCGATCCTGCAGCGCCTCGATTCCGGTGAGCCGCAGACGAGGCGCATCATCGGTAAAAGAGAAATCAAAATGGCCGGAGATGCTGTCAAAGAAATCCGTTGGGGAAAGGCTGATATCCTCTCCCGAAAACGTTCCGTTTGCGCGCAAATTGCGGAGGGTATCCATGCCGGTTCCGGAACTCTCCCATTCTCCGTCTGCGTTGACCAGCCCGCCGCCCCAATTGAACCCGACGGCACCGCCTTGGAAATGCCATCGCGGAGAATAAGAGCTCAGATTTAGGGATCCTTGCGCGCGCACGAGCATATCGCCTTGCGCCAGTTGAAGCGACGTGAAGTGAATGATGGGACCGAGCCAGACAAAACGCGACGAAAGCGAGCCCAGAACGGCATCGTTAACAGAAAACCGGTCCACTTCGAGCTCGCCTTCCAGGTTACGGGTGGCCAGCCAGGCAGGAATCGAGCGCCGCATCACGCGGAGCCTCACGAGCAAATCCTGCGCCTGCAACGCCGGATGGAGTTCGCTCTCCAGCTGCTCGAGGGCAGCAGAAGGCAGCTCAATGTGGACGCGCTCCGCCCGTTTTGCGGCGGAGTTGTAGTGATAGCTCGCTCGAACAGAGGTACCTCCTATTCTCGCGGAGAAACGAGTGAGGTCGAACGTTTGCGGGCCAAAATTAATGCGTCCGTTCGCATCCGTTAACGGCAAGGTCAGACCGGGCAGTCGTAGAGCGCCATCAGCGAGCTCAAGCTGGCCCGACCACGAGGATTCGCCCGCCTCAGGAGGCTGATCGCCTTCAGTGGTGCGTGAGTAATTCAACTGCCCGGTAATGTTGCCATTTGTGAACGCCGTGAGAGCCTCGGGCGCGCCAAACCAGGCAGTGATGCTGTTCTTTAGGGCGTTGATGGCGAAATCATCCACGCTCATTGATGCGCGGGCGACATCGCCCGAAAAGTAATAATCGCCACCGGCGCGTAGCGTACCCCCCACCGAGGTCTGAATGATAGCCGGGTAGAAGTGAATATGATCGTGGAAAATCGTTGCGCTCGCCGAGGCAGACCGAAGGGGAGGCAAATCCGGCACCGTGGCAACGGCATTCTGGATAGAAACTCCTCCGGCGAAGCCATTGATATTCGAGTAGCCGACGGCCCCATCCACGGAGCCTGCCAGCGTGAGCCCATCCGGTAACGGAATCCCGATTCGTTTACCGAGCGGCAAAAGTTGTCCCAGCGGCGCGTTGCGGAGATTTGCGACGACGGACCAAGCCGGGCGGGTCAGGAAATCATTGACGCGCAGCTGCATGCTTACTGGTGTGGTTTCGCCCTGATGCAGGGGCAGGGTTTGAACATCGCACTGGTGCGCGAGCAAGTCGAGACCGCCCTGGTACTGTACGCGCCACTGCTCGCCGCTTGAAGGTAAGAGGTCCCAGCGGTGAATATCGTCCAGCACCATTTCGCCTTTAATGCGCAGGCTGGACAAAGGTCCGGCAATCCGGGCGTGCGAGGTTACGGTTCCGTGAATACCAATGTCGTGACCTTCCAGCAGAGTGGTCACCTCACTGAGATTGCTTTCATCCAGCGCGATGTCAGCCTCGAGCTGGTTCCCTTCAGAAGAACGTGTATACCAGTTCGCGCTGCCGCGGAAGTGGCTGAAGCCGTTGCCTGCGCGGTCGGTGCGAGCCGGCGAGCCCGAAAACTGAATGTAAACTTTTCCCGACCGTTGAGGGTAGATGCTGAGATCCGAGTCAGCGATGTAGAGCATCGTTTTCCGCGTGCCGAACTTGAAATCGATACGTCCGCCGGAGACCTCCAGCGCCGGGAACAGGTTCAAGGGGGCGCGGCGCGGTGCGCTAAGGCGGTTCACCATTTCGACGACATTCCAGGTTCCGTCGCTTCTTTTGACCAAATTAAGCAGCGGGTCAACGAGGCGGATACTGGAAAGCCGAAGTTGACCCATCAACAATTTATCGAGGCGAACGCGTGCTTCGAGGGTTGGGACGTAGGCGAACGGCTCCAACCCGTAGCGCGGGTCTTCACCAATCGTGACCTCTTCGAGAGAGAAGCCGGGCCCCGAGAACAGAGTCAAGTGAACGCTGCGAAAATTCACTTTGCGGCCCAGCGATGATTCGAGCGCAGCGCGGATCCTTCCACTGAAATGAGTGGCGTCGACGAGCGGCGCAAAGAGTCCTGCCAGCAGAATCGCCAAGAGCGTTAGGATCAGAGTACGCACTATGCGGCGAGGTACTTTTCTGGTCTGCGATGTCGAAGTCTGTTGAATAAGCGGCCTTTACCTATTTTCCGGCAAACCGCACCATGCCGGCCGCGGCTCAGCTCCGAGTGCTCCTACGCCCGCGCGGTTGCCTGCGCCCGGACCTACGCGTGACCCGATTATAACGTTTTGAATGCAGCAACCCCTTGCGATGATCTTCGATCTGGACGGCGTGTTGATTCACTCTATGCCCTTGCACGTGCTCGCCTGGGAGCGCTACCTGGAGGGCCTGGGAATCCAAGCGTCCGGTATCGAAGCCCGAATGCATGGTAAGCGCAATGCCGAACTGGTGCGCGACCTGATTGGCGGAGACCTGTCGGAACAGGCGGTATTCGCGCACGGAGCCGCTAAGGAGCGGCTGTTCCGCGCAATGGTTCTGAAGGCGGGCGCAGAACGCTACCATGTTCCGGGTCTCCGGACCTTTCTCGAGCGGCATCGTGATATTCCGAAGGCTGTCGGTTCGAACGCCGAACCGGCAAACATCGAGTTCGTGCTCGATCAGTTCCGGTTGCGGCCGTTCTTTGAGGTAGTAATTGACGGCCTGCAGGTCAAACGGCCGAAACCTTTTCCTGACATCTATCTGGAGGCAGCGGTGCAGCTTGGGGCGGATCCACGAGATTGCATCGTTTTCGAGGATTCGCCCACCGGCATAGAGGCGGCCCGGTCGGCTGGCATGCGTGTGGTTGGCGTCGAGACGACGCCGGCCGATTTTCGCGGAGTGCATCTGCACATCAAAGATTTTCTGGATCCGCAGTTGGAACCGTGGCTGGCTGCCCAGATGACGGTGTGAGCTCCCGCACCCGCCCCGGCAGTTGTTACAATCCCGCTATGTTTGTAGGCATCGAGCACTTTGCGATAGCGTCACCAAACCCGAAGCGCCTGGCCGAGTGGTACGTGAGCAATCTCGAGTTCGAAATCACTTTCGAATATGCAGGGAATTACTTTATCGAAGCCGGGAACGGTTCATTGATCGAGATCATTCCGGGGGAAGGCGAGCGGACGCAAGCTTCGATGCGCACGCCGGGTATGCGGCACATCGCGATCGCCGTTGACGACTTCGATGCAGGGTATGCGCGATTACAGCAGCAAGGCGTAACCTTCGCCGGTGAACCGTTCGAAAACCAAGGCAACCGCCTGGTGTTCTTTACGGATGCAGATGGCAACCTGCTTCACTTGATTCAGCGGGTCCGGCCACTGCCGAGCGCGCGTAGATAACGTCGCCTTTCAGGCGGGTGTACCTCGACCGCCAGGAAAAACGCATTTTTCGACCCGTCTCAAAGCAGTAGTCACAAAAGTTCGAAAAAAATCTCAAAAAAATTTTCCACCCTGTTTTCAATTCGATACGCGGATTATTGCTATGCGCGAAGCGCCCTCCTCTACCGATTTCGAGGGTCCGGCATGGTACGTTCGAGTCGCTCGCGAGAGAACTCGCGAGCGCAAAATCACACCGGCGGCCGGGACACGTTCCCGGCCGTTGCATTTTAGGGAGGCTGAACATGGGCGAATTGATCGAGATGCTGTTGCGGAATACGGAAGCGGCGAATCAGGCGGAGACGGTGAATGCGACACCGGAGCGCAGCGAGATTAGCGGAATCGACTTTTCGGTCTGGAAGCGCGCGCCGAAGGAACGCACGCCAGCGTACTTCCCCACTTACTCGACGATTTCCAAGGCAATGCAGACGGCGATGCGCGGTTGGGTTCGCGAGTGGTTTTCAGCCAACCTGGAAATTCTGCTGCGACCCTACACGGCCTATCCGATCCTGGTTTACCAATGCACGCATCCCTTTTCGGGCAAGCCCACGAACATGTTCACGTATGACATTCAGCAGACCGAGGCGATCGACCGAGCCTTCGCTTCCGCGGCGAACAAGCTCGGACGCGAGCTGAAATCGCTCGATACGAAGCGCTTTGGGTGGTTCACGCGCGAGCACTATTTTGCATACCGCAGCAAGGAGGTGGTGAAGTACGTAGCCAAGAACCGCCGCGCCATTTACAAGATGCTTAACGTGGAAACAGTACTGATGGACAGCATTTTGAAATTCGCCATCATCGATATTCCGAAGGTGGGTCTGGAGCAGGCCGTCATTTATCTGCGCCGCGCGTTCAACACGCAACTGCGGCGCTTCTCCGATGAGTTCGACATGACGCCGCGAGCCGAACAGTTGCTCAAGATCGCGACGGACGCGCTTTTGACTACGCTGCCGACGGATAATGTGGTCGCAATGCCGGCGCGTGCAGAGATGCCGCTCGCGGCGTAACATCCCGGGTTTGTAAACCGCAGTATCCTGAATTCGTATGGCTGATCTTCTGGAACTGCTGGAAGCTCCGGGCCAGGCCGTGATCATTACGGCCGGGTCGGACGAAGGAGATCGCGACGAGCGGTTTGAGCGTGTGTGTGAAATGTACCCCGACGCCAGGATCGAGATGGACGCGGCGGGAAACATCATTATGGTTCCAGGAAATAGCGAAGACAGCGGTTACAGAAGCGGTGAAGCGTTCCGTCAACTCGCCCAGTGGGCACGGCGTGACGGCACGGGACGCGCGTTCGATTCCAGTACGACGTTCAATCTGCCAAACGGCGCGAAGCGATCGCCCGATGCTGCCTGGGTGTCGAAGGAAGTCTTGAGGCGGGAGGGGGCTGCAACAAAGAAGGCCACCAAGACCCGGCACGTGCCGCTTTTTCTGATTGAGGTCGTCTCCCCTACCGACAGGCTCTCCGAGCAGAAGGAGAAATGCCTGGAATGGGTAGCTAATGGCGTCAGCGAAGCGATTCTACTGGACCCGAAAACGAAAACTGCTTACATCTACCGGCCGCCTGCCGATCCGGTCACCTTACCCAATGCTAAGCAGGTTACGTCTTCGGTGCTGAACGGCTTCGTCCTGGATTGCGAGCCGGTCTGGGAAGAGCTGGTATAAGGGCGAGATAAAGCCTCGCCCTACAGTTTTACGGTAACGGTTTTGATTTCCGAGTACTGCTGCAAGCCGTACTCGCCGAGTTCACGGCCGATTCCCGATTGCTTAAACCCGCCGAACGGCGCCGCCGCATCAAAGACGTCGTAGCAGTTGACCCACACAGTGCCTGCACGCACGTTGTTGGCAATCTGATGAGCCTTGCCGATGTCACGAGTCCAGACGGCGGCAGCGAGACCATAGATTGTTTTGTTGGCGCGCTCTACCAATTCGTCCATATCTTTGAACTTCATGATGCTCATCACGGGTCCAAAGATCTCTTCCTGGGCGATTTTCATGTCGTCTTTGACATCGGCGAAAACGGTTGGGGCCACGAAATAGCCGCGATCACCGACGCGCTCACCACCGCACATCAGCTTCGCGCCTTCCTGTTTGCCGGATTCGACATAACTCAGAATCTTGTTGAATTGATCGTTGTCGACTTGCGGACCTTGCTCGGTCTTGCGGTCGAGCGGATCACCGACGCGCCGCTGCCTGGCACGATCGCTGCTGCGCTGGACGAACTCGTCATAAATCTTTTCTTCGACAAACACGCGCGAACCGGCACAGCAGCACTGCCCCTGGTTAAAAAAAAGCGCGAAGTGCGACCCCTCGACGGCCTGTTCCATTTCGGCATCTGCGAAGACGATGTTCGGGCTCTTTCCGCCCAGTTCAAGCGTGACGCGCTTCAGGTTCGTTTCGGCTGCCGCCTTCATGATCAGGTGGCCGACTTCTGTCGAGCCGGTGAAGGCCACCTTATCGACGTCCATGTGGCGCGCGATGGCGCCACCCGCGGTTGGGCCGTAACCGGGCAGAATGTTCACGACACCCTCCGGGAAGCCGGCCTCGACGATCAACTCGCCGACACGCAGAGCGGACAGTGGGGTCTGCTCAGCGACCTTGAGGATGACCGTGTTGCCGCAGGCCAGAGCGGGCGCCAGCTTCCACGCCTGCATGAGCAAGGGAAAATTCCAGGGAATGATCTGGCCGACGACGCCAACCGGCTCGTGACGTGTGTAGCAGAAGTAATCTCCGCTAATCGGAATCGTCTTGCCTTGAATCTTGTCCGCCCAGCCCGCGTAGTAGCGGTAACAGGCAATGACAAGCGGGAGATCGGCGGAACGCGCGACGTGCCGCGGCTTGCCATTGTCCAGCGATTCGAGTGTGGCTAACTCCTCAACATTCTGCTCGATCAGGTCAGCGAGGCGGTTCAACAGCCTGCCGCGTTCCGAAGCGGACATTCTGCGCCAGGGTGCTTTGGAATGAAACGCCCTGCGCGCGGCTTTGACGGCGAGATCGACGTCAGCCGCATCGGCTTCCGCGACCTTCGCCAG
Organism: Bryobacteraceae bacterium; assembly: GCA_036557345.1. Classification (GTDB taxonomy): domain Bacteria; phylum Acidobacteriota; class Terriglobia; order Bryobacterales; family Bryobacteraceae; genus Bog-105. The sequence goes on along the minus strand of DATBHS010000045.1, from coordinate 11,430 downwards.
AACGTCGCCTGTTGCGGGGTTCATGGTCTCGAAGGTCTTGCCGGAGACGCTATCGAGCCATTTGTTATCAATAAGGATCTTGGTCTGCTTTATAGGGGCTTGTGTCGTTTGCGGTTCAGTTAGAACGGTTGCCATGGTTCTCCTTTTCTGATCCACAACGGATCCGAAAACATCATATTGCAAAATTTTGAGAGAGTTCGTAAAGTTCGTTCAATAGTCCGCTATGTCTCTTGCAGGCCAGCCGATCACTGCCGCAGACGTCCTTCAGGCGTTTCGCCGCGACGCTCCTGACCTCTTCTTGGGCGCGGCATTTATGACGGTAGGCCTGGTCTCGGTGGGATTTTCGGCCTTGCGCAGAATACGAGAGCCGCTTCTGATTTACTTCGGCATTTTTGCCGGACTGTACGGGCTGAGGCTTTGGCTGCAAGCGAGCCTTACGGGTCTTATTGTTACGGATTCGGCGTTATATGCGCGGCTGATCGATGCCATCAACTATCTTGTCCCGATTCCGTTCGTGTTGTACCTCCGGGCGGCACGGTTGCTGCTGAGCCGTGCGGGAATTCTCGTCGCCTATCTGCTGCTTTTCGTGGAGAGCATATTGACTGTCGCAGTCTTTGCGTTTGGTCCAATGCCTTTGTATGTCCGGATCAACAATACGCTCGTGATCATCGCGCTGGTAGTACTGATTATGGACTTCGTCCGCAAGCCGCCGCAGCAGCACGAAGACATCGTTACGGTGCGAACCGGGCTCCTAATCTTCGCCGGTTTTGCGCTGTGGGACAATGTGGCTCAGATCTATTTTCCTTTCCGAAGAAAAGAGCCGATCGGGTTTGCCATTTTTCTGGCTTGTCTCGGCTACGTCGCCGCGCGGCGAACACTACACCGTGACCGGCAGCTTAGCGAGATTCAGAAGGAACTCGAGGTAGCCAAGCGCATTCAGCTTTCGATCTTGCCGGCCGAGTTCCCGGAATCACCTCACTTTCGCGTGGCTGCGCGCTATTTGCCGATGACCTCTGTCGCCGGCGATTTTTACGACTATGTCGTGGCGGAGAATGGCCGGGCGGGCCTGCTGATCGCGGATGTCTCCGGACATGGAGTGCCAGCCGCTCTGATCGCTTCGATGGTAAAGCTGGCCGCGGCAGCGCAACGGAGCAACGCCTCCGATGCCGCACAATTCCTGGCGGGCATGAACAGCGCGTTATATGGCAACACACAGAACCAGTTCGTCACAGCGGCCTATGTCTACCTGGATTCGCGAGCGCGCGAGCTGCGCTATTCGGCCGCCGGACATCCGCCGATGCTTCTACTGCGCAGCGGCCAAGTCGTTGAAGTGCAGGAAAACGGCCTGATGTTGGCCATGTTTGATTCCGCCAGCTACGTTATGGCGACGCAGCGTCTTGAACACGGGGACCGTCTCCTGCTTTACACCGATGGACTTATGGAGGCTTGCAACTCAGTCGGAGAGTTCTTTGGCCGTGAGGGCTTGAGCGAAGCTTTGAAAAAGACCTCCGGATCGCCGCCGGCGGAAGCGGCTGATTTGATCCTGTCGGCCGTGCAGAAATGGTCTGCCGCGCAAGACGATGATCTGACATTGATTGTTTGCGATTTTGCCGGGAATGACGTCTGACATTTTTGATAAGATGTCTGACGAGACTATGAAAGATTATCGAATCACGGTTCGGCTTCCTGCAGAATTACGACGCCGGCTCAAGAAGGCTGCCCGCCGTAGCGGACGGCGCGAGTCGGATCTGGTCCGAGGAGCCGTAGAGCGCCAACTCGCAGTCGAAGACGAAGTACTCACAGCGTATGACTTTGCGAGAAGCGCCGGGTTGATCGGAGCAGTGAGAGGAGCTCCGCGAGACCTTAGCACGAACCGGAAGCACTTTGACGGATTTGGGTCTTGAGCGAACGGGTACTAGTTGACACGGGTCCGATCGCTGCAATGCTTTCCGAGTCCGACGAGCACCATGGTGCATGCATTGAGCAGCTTAAGAGTTTGAAAACGCCGCTGTTGACTTGTTGGCCGGTTGTCACCGAAGTGGCTTGGCTCTTGCGCGCATACCCGCTTGGAATCGAGAGACTGCTCTCGTCATTTGACGGCCGACCCTTTCAGCTTTTATCTCTCGACGAGTCCGATCTCACCGGAATCGCAACGATCCTCGCCAAGTATAGAAACCTTGGGATTCAACTTGCCGATGCCTCGCTGGTGCATCTGGCCAACCGTGAAGGCATCGAGACTGTGTTTACTTTAGACCGGCGTGATTTTGCGGTGCTTCGGCGTGCAGGCGGACGGCGGTTTCGGATTATTCCGTCAGTTACGGGGATGGCCAGAAATTGAGCTGTGTGTTCCTCAGTCTCGATTGGCCATATGGCTAAAATGAGCGTCGGAATCAGCCGACTGCCACCTGCGAACGCCGCTGTTCGAAGTCTCCTATGATCCCCGGCCAGCGATAAGCTCGCGCGAACTGGCGCTCCTTACGAATCCAACAGACCGTACGATGCTGATTGCCACCCAGCAGCCAAATTTGCGACCCTAGCGAACCGCCGTAGAAGGCCACGTGCCCGGTTGTACTTCCTGTATCGGAGCTCGGAGCAATGACAACGACACATCCGTATACCGGATGAGCAAGCGGTACCCCGAAGGTTACCCAAGAAGCAGCAGTTGCAAAGCCAAGGTGTGTCACCTTTGCTTGAATCAGACACCAATTGACGAAGGCCGCGCACCAAGCAGTCATTCGCCATTCCGAGTTAGTCTTCCTAACAGGGTCCAGTTTGAAGGATCGATGCTTTTTGTTGAGAGCCGGGTCTGTTTGTACAGTATCCAGATACTTTTTAACTTCTGGATTGGCAAACTCCATGAGCATCGCTCCCATAGCGTTTGTTGCATGTGACGCAAGCTGAAGGTTGATTTTATTCCAGTCGAGCAGCGACGGTCCATGCGGATTATTAGCGCTCAGCGCACGGTAAAGAGTTCTTTTGTATTCACTGGCCGAGTCATGCTCTCCAACTCTTTTCCCGAGTTCTTCAAGCGCCCACTTCATCCAGGGTGCCGCGAAAGCCTCGGCCTCAGTGGGGGATGGCGGCTGCAGGTTTTTGTGGCCGGAGCTCATGGGATTCCTTTTTCTCGAGTAAGAGCTGGGCGATTATATCGCCTTTCAAATGTCGCTCATCAGCATTGTCCGCGGATTACGCCAAAACTATCCTCAACCTGCCACGCGCACGCGTTTCCATTTTTTTCCTACGCGGATGACGAGCGTACCTCGCGCGCCGGTGAGCAATAGATCTTTCTGAACGGCGCCGTTGATCTCGACAGCACCGGCCTTAATTTTGCGCGTTGCATCTGTGACGCTATCTGCCACACCTACGAGCGCTATTAATTTGTCAACCCGAATGCCTCTTTCGCTCGATGCCTGAGGCGGCAAATCGACCGTTTCGGTATCGGCGGGTTCCAGACCCTGGCGAACTTCGCGATCGAATGCATCGGCGGCGGCATCGGCGTCCTCGGCGGAATGAAAGTCGGCCACGATGCGGCGGCCGAGCTCCATCTTCAGTTCCATCGGATCGCGCAGCCCGGCGGTCACGTTTTCGCGGAGGCGAGTAATTTCGTGCATCTGCAAATCGGTCAGCAACTCGTAGTAACGATACATGAGCTCATCGCTAATCTGCATGATCTTGCGGAACATGACCTTGGGCGGCTCAGTGATGCCGATATAGTTGCCTTTCGACTTAGACATCTTCTCGACCCCATCGAGCCCCTCCAGGATGGGAACGGTCGCGATAATTTGCGAGACCTGGCCGTAGTCTTTTTGAATTTCGCGTCCGACGAGCAGGTTGAATTTCTGATCGGTGCCGCCCATCTCGACATCGCATTCGAGCGCGAACGAATCGAATCCCTGCGCGAGCGGGTAGAGTAATTCGTGAACCGAAATGGGAGAACCCTCTTTAAAGCGCTTGCTGAAGTCATCGCGCTCCAAGAGGCGGGCGACGGTGTACTTCGAGCAGAGGCGAACTACGTTCTCGAAGGTGAGCGGCTCCAGCCATTCGCTGTTAAAGCGGATCTCCGTTTTTTGAGGATCGAGAATCCTGAAGACCTGCTGCCGGTACGTCTCGGCATTTCGGTTGATCTCATCGCGCGTCATGGGCGGCCGCGTAATGTTACGGCCGGTCGGGTCTCCAATGAGACCCGTCATATCACCGATCAGGAAGATAACCCTGTGGCCGAGATCCTGAAAGTGCTTCATCTTGCGCAGCAGCACCGTATGCCCCAGGTGCAAGTCGGGCGCCGTAGGATCGAAACCCGCTTTGACGCGCAGCGGACGGTGGACTTTGGCGGCCGCGGCGAGGCGTTCCCGCAGCTCGTCTTCGCGGATGAGTTCGGCCAGTCCTTTCTTCAGATAAGTGAGTTGTTCTTCAACGGGAGCGAACGGCACGTGCCTCTCATTTTAGGCGGTCAACGCGAAGCGACGCTCCCGGTGCTGAGTGGGCTAGGATGAAATTTTTCCGGGGAAGTCTCATGAAGTGCCTGGTCTCGCAACTGAAGTGGGCCTTATGGCTAGCCGTGGCCGGCAGCGCCGCCGCCGCAACTCCGCAAAGCGCGATTAATCAAGTCACCTTTAATCAGAACATCGCGCCAATCGTCTATCAGAATTGCGCCCCTTGTCACCGGCCGGGCGAGTCCGCTCCGTTTTCGCTTCTCAGCTTTGACGATGCGAAACGGCACGCTATGCAAATCGCCGATGTCACCAAGCGGCGTTATATGCCTCCATGGCTGCCAGAAGCAGGGAAAGGCGATTTTCAGGAGGAGCGGCGCTTAACTGACGCTCAAATCCAATTGATCCAGGATTGGGTGAAGGATGGCGCACCGGAGGGTTCCGCTGAGGGCACGCCCGCGCCCCCGAAGTTCAGTTCCGAATGGCAATTGGGCCCGCCGGATCTGATTCTCCACGTGGGCAAGCCGTACGAACTCTATGCCGAAGGGCCAGAAATATTCTGGAATTTCATTCTTCCCGTGCCGGTCAAAACCACAAAGTGGGTCAAGGCCATGGCGGTCAGGCCCGGCAATCCACGAGTTTTTCATCATGCGAACGTCATACTCGACCGTTCGGGTTCGTCCCTACGGCAGGAGGTCCGACCGGGTGAGGGTTTCGCGGGAATGGATCTTACGGTCGAAGAGCACACGTTTGATCCCGATGGCCATTTCCTCTCCTGGAAACCGGGGAGTCAACCCGTTGTCGAACCGGACGGCATGGCCTGGCGGGCGGACCCTGGCATGTACCTGGTCCTGAACGTGCACCTTCGGCCATCCGGCACGCGAGAAATCGTCAATCCGGAGATTGGTCTCTATTTCACCGATAAACCGCAGACTAAATTTCCGATGTTGCTGGAACTCGAGCACGACGGCGCCCTCGACATTCCGCCGGGCGACCGGGACTTCGTTTCGAGCGATGATTTTCACGTTCCCATGAATATGAACGTGCTTGCAGTCTATCCGCATGCGCACTACTTATGCAAGCTCATGGAGGGCTATGCCACGCTTCCCGACGGCACGCGCAGATGGTTGATTCGCATTCCGAATTGGGATTTGAACTGGCAAGGTGTCTACAACTATAAACAGCCGGTTTTTCTTCCAAAGGGGAGCGTGATCTCGATGCGCTATCACTATGACAATTCGTCCGACAATCCCCGTAACCCGAGTCATCCACCGAAGCGCGTCCGGAATGGGAACGAGGCACTCGATGAGATGGGTGATGTCTGGCTACAGGTATTGCCTGTAGGAGATCAGGATCAGCGCGCCGTCTTGCAGGAAGCAGTGACCAAGCAACGGCTGGAGAAGTACCCAACTGATTTCGTTGCGAATTTCGATATGGGTGATCTGCTCCTCAATCAAGATAAAGCGGCAGAAGCGATTGCCTACTTTGAGAGAGCCTGTCAGGCACAACCCACGAGCCCGCTGGCAGCGAGCGAACTGGGAGTGGCGTTAGTAAACACATCGAAAATGCCCGAGGCTCGTGAGCAGTTCAGGCGGGCCCTGCAATTAGATCCCAGATACACCGACGCCCGTTACAACCTCGCGAGCGTGGAGGCCAGGACCGGCGAATGGGAAGCCGCGGCAAGCGACTTCAAAGAAGTGACCGTCGAGAAGCCGGATAATGCAAAGGCAAAACAGCACCTTGGCGAAGTCATGTTTCTATGGGGAGACGATCTGGCTAAATCGGGAGACGATAACCAGGCGGTTCTGCGGTATCGCGATGCTCTGGTTTATCGCCCCGACGATCCCGACTTGCATACCAATCTCGGTATGGCGCTTGCGCGAGTAAATCAGATCAAAGAAGCGCAGGCCGAGCTTGAAGCTGCAGTACGAATCGATCCGAACTCTGAGCGGGCTAAACAGGCATTGGCGGCGATTCAACGGCAGTGACTACTTAGCGGAGCGAAGCCGCGGCCGCTGAGGGATATAATCGCGCCTATGTTTCGATCCAGCCTGTTGTTGCTGGCAGGCGCAGCTATGATGTTTGCGCAGAACGATAAGGTGCGCGTGATCGCTTTCGGCGCCCATCCGGACGATTGCGATATTCGGGCGGCGGGCACGGCTGCGAAGTTTGCCGAACTCGGCTACGCCGTCAAATTTGTCTCGGTGACGAATGGCGATGCCGGCCATCAGAGCATCGGCGGAGGTCCGCTCGCGCTGCGCCGCCGAGCCGAGGCGGAAGAATCAGCCCGGCGTTTAGGCATAACGTACGAGGTGCTGGACAATCACGATGGCGAACTGCTCCCGACATTGGATGTTCGCCGCCAGATCATCCGGCAGATCCGGCAGTGGAAAGCCGATATTGTGCTAGCACCGAGACCGAACGACTACCATCCCGATCATCGTTACACGGGAGTTCTGGTCCAGGACGCTGCCTATATGGTTGTAGTCCCCAATATCTGCCCGGATGTGCCGGCGTTGCGAAAGAATCCGGCCTTCTTTTATTACGAGGACCACTTTCAAAAGCCGGCCCCATTCCGACCGGATGTGGCGGTTGACATTGACGACACATACGCGAAGAAGGTTGACGCTCTCGATGCCCACGTCTCGCAAGTTTACGAGTGGTTGCCCTGGGTAGACGGCAAGCTGTCGGAAGTACCGAAAGATCCTATTCAGCGGAAAAAATGGCTGGCCGAATTGCACGGCACGCCACCGAATGCCGCAGTACGGCGCGCACTCGAGAAATGGTATGGACCAGACCGCGCCGCAAAGGTACAGCACGCCGAGGCATTCGAGCTTTGCGAGTATGGGTCACAACCAAACGACGAGGAGCTAAGACGTCTGTTTCCAATGCTCAAATAGCCTTGACAACCGCCACCATTCGGCCCTATCATTCCAAAGCAGTAAGACAAATTAGTACCTTCGGGGAAGGTACGCCTCGATCATTCGGTTGAGTTCGGGTTGTAACTGACTTGTTGCAGGGGGGCAACCGCATGCGCGTAAAGTCTCTGCTTCTTCTCTCATTGCTATGTTTCGCTGCCGGCCCGTTAGCGAGACAGGTATTCTCCCAGGTTCTCTATGGCTCGCTAGTGGGTGAAGTGACGGACGCAAGCGGTGCCGTTGTGCCGAACACAACGGTCACGATTACGCAAAGCACAACCGGACAAAGCAGGCAAGCGACGTCCGATACGGGAGGCCGGTTCTCGGTTTCTGACGTTCAACCGGGTGCTTACGACGTTAAATTCGAGGCGAAAGGCTTTCGGACCAGTCAGCGAACCGGCGTAACGATTAGCGCGAACACGGTCACTCGAGCCGATATAGTGCTCCAGGTTGGCAATGTTTCGGAGCAGGTTACGGTGGAAGCTTCGGCCGTACAGCTTCAGACGGACAAAGCCGACGTTCACACTGAATTAAGTGCGAAGGAAATCCAGGACATTCCGATGTCCAATTACCGGAACTACCAGAGCCTCATCGATCTGGTTCCGGGCGCGACTCCGGGGGCGTTCCAGAACGCCAATACGGACACGCCTGCGCGGGCGTTGACTACGAACATCAATGGGACTAATCGAAACAATAACGGCACTCGGCTGGACGGTGCGGTCAACGTCTTTGTCTGGCTGCCGCACCATACCGTATATGTGCCGCCCGCGGAAACAATCGAAACTGTAAATATTGCGACAGACAACTTTGATGCCGATCAGGGTATGGCCGGCGGTGCTGCGATTACGGTGGTGACCAAGTCGGGAACCAACGCTATACATGGTTCGGCCTTTGGGTATCTGGAGAACAGTTACTTCGGAGCCAAGAACTACTTCTTCACCGATCCCAAGAAGCCCAAGAGCATTCGAACCATTCCTGGCTTCACGCTCGGCGGCCCCCTTATGAAGAACCACTGGTTTTTCTTTGGGGGGTACGAGGGCCTGTTCGAGCGTCAGAACCGCAATTCATTGTTCACGGTTCCAACCGATGCGCAAAAGGCGGGCGATTTCAGTGGAACAGGGGCCGTCATTTACGATCCGTCAACCGGGAATAGCGATGGCACGGGCCGTTTACCTTTTGCCGGCAACAAAATTCCGGTGATTGACCCGATCGCCCAGAAGGTCCAGGCGCTCCTCCCCTCACCGAACGAACCGGGCTCTGCCAACAACTATTTCAATTCAGCGAGCCAGAAGATGGACCGGAAGAATGTCGATTTTAAGACCGACATTATTCCGAGCGACAAGTGGCACCTGTTCGTCCGCTACGGCTATATGCAGGCGGACGTTTCTGGCGTGTTTGGTTTGGGTGCGGCCGGAGGGCCTTGCCTGTGCGACGGCGGCCCGGGAACTGGCGATACTTCGGTGAATATCGCGACCGTTGGCTATACCTACACTCTCAGCCCGAACAAGATCTACGATGCGACCTACGGCTTTACGCGCCTCGGGCACATTACGACGTCAAATGACTTCGGCAAGAACTGGGGGTCTGAGATTTTTGGCATTCCGGGAACCAACGGAACGGATCCGCGGGAAAGCGGACTTCCCTTTTTCAACATAACTGGCTACACACATATTGGAAACGACCAATCCTGGATGCCGGCGTATCGGAATGACCAGAGCTTCGCCACCAGCCAGAACTTCGGAATCATTCACGGTTCGCATGAGTTTCGGATGGGGTTTGATGGCATCCGGCACCATCTGAATCACTGGCAGCCGGAACTGGGCGCGGGACCTCGCGGCGAACTGGATTTCACCGAAGGGTCGACTGCCCTCAACGACCCGAGTTACACGACTACTCAATTCAATGCCTATGCGGCTTTTCTGCTCGGCCTGACCTCCAGCGTAGGGCGCAGCATTCAGTGGGAAAAAATGACTACTTATGAGTGGCAGTTCGGCTGGTATTTCCGGGACCGGTGGCAGGTAACGCCTAAGCTCACCGCCACGTTAGGACTGCGGTATGAGCTGTACCCCATCATGACGCGTGCTGGCCGCGGTGGTATCGAAGAATACGATCCCAACACGAATATCGTCTCGCTTGGCGGTGCCGGCGGTTTGCCAAAAGATCTCGGAGTCACCGTAAGCCATAAGATGTTCAGTCCGAGAATCGGACTCGCCTACCGCGTGAACGACAGCACGGTCATTCGTACCGGATATGGGATTACACGAGATCCCATGCCGCTCTCTCGCCCATTGCGCGGATTCTACCCACTTACGGTGGGTGAAACCTTCACCCAGGCAAGCACTTACGTTCCGTACGACACGCTTGAACAAGGCATCCCGCCCGTGGTGGGCCCGGATGAGAGTACGGGCAAGGTGCCGCTTCCGCCCTCGGCTACGATGCGGTTTATCACCGATGGCCACTTGCGCCGCGGATACATTCAGTCATGGAATTTCATCGTTGAGAAGCAGCTTCCCTGGAAGCTAGTTACCTCCGTCGGCTACGTGGGTACAACAACGGTGGATGCGCTTGCCGACTGGAACGGCAATGCGGCGGCTCCTGGCACAGGGCAAGCAGGGCAGCCGTTCTTTCAAAAATTCGGCCGGACCGCCGACACTCTCTTTTGGAACGGCCTGGTCAGCGCCAACTACCATTCGCTCCAGGTCTCCGTCAACCGTCGCGTCGGAGCCGACCTGACTTTGCAGGGCGCTTATACATGGTCGCATGCTATCAACTATGTGGATGATGATGGTTGGGCGGGGCTCCCGTTCTGGAACTACGGCCCTGAGACGGGTCGGAATCGGGCGACCGCCAGCTACGATATCCCGCACAACTTCCATCTGGGGTACGTATATCAATTCCCATTCGGTAAGGGGAAGAAGCACCTTACCAGCGGTGTTGCCGCGGCGATTCTGGGCGGATGGCAGGCCAACGGCATTATTGCGATGTACTCAGGGATTCCGTTCACGGTTACAGCCGACGGCACAGCTTTGAATGCCCCAGGTAATAGCCAAACCGCGGATTTGGTCGGCCCAGTGCATAAGATCGGCAGTCTGCAGGAGTATTACGATCCGTCTGCCTTTGCTCCGGTGAATACAGCGAGATTTGGCACCATCGGGCGCAACACGCTGCGGGGACCAGGGGTGATCAACAATGATCTAAGTCTCTTCCGTGATTTTTCCATCACGGAGAGGCTAAAGATGACGTTCAAGGCGGAAGCGTTCAACCTGACGAACACGCCGCACTTTGGGACTCCGGACGCCTCAAATACCGGGGGAAATAGTGCGAACGTCAATGACTCGACTTTCATGGTAATCTCCACGTCGGCGGGTACACTATCCGATCAAAGGAGTATTCGCTTCGGCTTGCGGTTCGGCTGGTGACCGTAGGTCAAGAAATTGCGGGGCTGAAAGCCCCGGCCCAGAGGGCACCCCGGCTGAAGCCCGCCCCACTAATGGCTGTTCAAGTGCGTACGAACCGCAGCTAACGCCGCTTGGGCGGATTGCAGGTGCGGATCGATGCGAACCGCATTCTCGAGTTCGGCCTGGGCCTCGGTGAAACGGCCTAGTCGAGCTAGTTCGATACCGAGATTGTTGCGAAGCACGGCGTCGTCGGCACGATACTTGATTGCCTCGCGGTATCGCGCTATTGCCCCAGCGTGGTCTCCTGCACTCGCGAGATCATCGCCCCAGGCGAACAGTGCCTCGCCCAAGTGTTCTTGCGCCTTTGCATCATTTGGCCGCTCTGACAGTACCGCGCTCAGGTTGGTTACAGCGGGTTCCCAGTTTCCTGTTGCTGCCTCGGCGGTTCCGAGGTCATAACGGGCATCCGTAAACTTCGGATCCAGTTCCAGAGCGTGCTTAAACTGCAATTTCGCTTCGGCCATTCTCGACGCGGATGCCAGTGCCACACCCAATTCAGATACAGCCAGCGCACTGCGGGGTTCCGCCTTGCATGCCGCTTCGAAATAGGGCACTGCTCCTGCCGCATTGCCTTGTGTGAGCAGCAGATCGCCGAGGTTGAAGTTCGCTGTAAAGTTGTCCGGG
>DATBHS010000044.1:0-32590 GCA_036557345.1 Bryobacteraceae bacterium | reverse complement strand
CGACGGTAAGAACGGCCTCGGACAGTGGCGAATCGCAGAGGGCGTCTATCGCATTGCGCTCGGCAAGTCGGCGGGCGACCTGGCGTTGACGGCGGAGGCTCCGCTGACAGCGCGCCTGTTTGGCAAGTGAAATGATCGCGCCAAACGTATATGTCAGTGCGGGGCCGAGATTCCCCTACTGCCGCCGGCGTGAGACAACCTTCACTTTGACCGGAGCATCGCTTTTTGGCGGGAACTCGATAAGCTGCCCGCCGGGAAGATACGGCTTGATTACATCCGCATCCTGATAAGCAAGCTCGCGACCGTCGTCGATGGCAAGCAGCGTGTAACGGCCGGGCACGATTTCGGACAGCGTGAAGGTTCCGTCACTGTCGCTCTGATCGCGCCGAATGAGAGCCTTGCGGTCCAACTCCTGCGGCACTAACAAAACCATTGCGGCTGCCACCGGTTTATCGTCTTTCAAAGCAATTCCGTCGAGCTTCGAACGAACACCCTTTGCCGCGAGAACCGAAAGTTGAACAGATGCTCCTTCGGCCATCTCGACGGTGCCTCCGTAGACGGCGGCGCCTTTCGCCGCGATGGATTTTACATAGGCTTTATCTGCGCTGGAGACGTACACCTGGTACCGGCCCGGCACAGGCGCACGGGAACCAAAATCGAAGGATCCGTCCTGCCGGACTCCTGCATGGAAGGACTGCTTCCCATCGGACAACAGCACTCCCACGCCGTTTGGGGAGTGGTCGATACCTTCGAAAACAACTTGGCCGGTAACGGATATAGGGGCCCCGCTCCTCGCGGAGAGGGTGGAACCGGCGGCGAGGTCAACCGTCTGTCGCGAGCCCGGCTCCCCCTCGCCGCCAAACTGGACGGTATAACGGCCAGGAGCCAGCCCGGTCAGTTCGTACGTATTGTTAGCGCCGATTGTAACCGCGTTAGCGAACAGCATGATCCCACCCGGCCCTTCGACCGAGGCGGCGGCACTCATGCCTCCCTGAAAAGTTTCCGTACCGAGAATGGGGATATGGATTGCCGGCACGGCATGCAGAGCGATCTGAACCATAATCGAAGCGCCTTCGGTCAGCGAAATCGGAGCGGCGGCAGCCCCGTTCGTGGTGTCGCCATAATAAGTGACCGGATAAGCGACGTCGAGGTCACGAGAGCCTACCGTCTGAGAGCCTTCTGTTCCTGGTCCTTGGAACTGCGCATACCATGGTTGGGCTTGTACTGCAATAAAGTAAGTTCCTGGCGAAAGATGCGCAAAGCGGAACCGCCCGGAGGATCCGATTACTTTCTGGTCCATCTGACTCACCTGGTTCTGGCCGAGCAAGACCGCTTTTCGGAGCAGAACGACACTCGCCTGGCGAACTGGTTCGCCGTCCTCGTCGACTATCGTGCCGCTGATGGACGCCGGCGCTTCCAGAAAGAACGTGAGATTTTCGGAGATCAACCCAGGCCCGGTTACTACGCCCGTAGAGAAACCCTCAGTGCCCTGGTAGCCGTGAATCTCTTTGTCGCCGTGCCTTTGCGCGAGCAGCGAATACTTCGCCGGCGGCAGATTTCTGAACGCAAACCCGCCATCCGCGGCGGTCAATATAGTCAATTGACGATCGCGAGCGGTCGTTGGACTCAGCATCACGAGCACGCCACCAAGCGGACGTCCTGTTGCGTGTTCCACGATGGTTCCACTGATCGTAAATTCCGCGGACGTTCCCTGATATGCGAAGCCAAGAGTCGGCAGCGAGCTGAGAAGCAGTGCGAAATCCGCGAACGGGCAGCGGCGTGTCATTGACTCGCCCGGCCGCTCGCTGTAGCGCTTACCGCAACGGTTGCGTGGGGAACGAGGATGATCTCCTGCGCCTCGAGGTTACGGAGCACGTCTGGGTTCGTGTATTCCAGGTTGTAAGGATTGGAGGCAACCCCATAGAGGCGATAGGCGCCCGGGGCGAGCATACCAAAGTTTGCTTCGGTCGATGGCCCGATGGATGTAACCTTAGGCTCGAAGGCCTTCGAGTCGGACACAAGGATCACGCCTACTTGTGATTGAGCCGTTATTACGAGCGAAGCGCAATCTTCGCGCAGCCCGACCTGAATAGGCTGCGGTGGCGAGCCTAACGCGACGACGAGAGGGTCGCGCGTGAGATCGTTGCTTCCGGACGAGACCGAATCGACGCAGAGCGGGCCATTCGATTGTGCCTCGACCGTGTACACGCCGGGAGGGACATCCCGAAGCACGAGTGCACCCGATGGTTTCCCTCCTTCTGTAGTCGGCACAAATTCCTGCCGGTTCAAACGCTGCGCGTTTTGGGAAATTAGCCTTATCTGGACGGATTGCGCCTGTGCATCGACGGCATTCAGAACATGGACAGGGATGGCCGGAAGAGGCTGCAGGGCAATCTGCAGATTCTCTATGTCGGAGCCGCGAACCTCGATGCGTTGCTCTGCGTAATACGCTTCTCCCGGCTGGTCCTGGGCGCGGAATACGAGGTTCCATGTGCCTGGTGGCACGAAGGGCAGGGTCCATTTGCCGGTGCGCGGATTGACCTGAATTCCAACCTGCGTTTCTCCTCCGTTTGCGTCCTGCAAGGTGGCAAAGATACCGTTGGGTGCTGCTGGAACGGTTACACCCGAAACGCGGACCGTGGCTTTGGGCGCAGCCGTGAAATCGGCCCGCACGTTCTCTCCGGGCCCCAAGGGTAGTGCCTGAGCTGAGGCTAGGTCCGGCACGTTCGGATAGAACTGCTCCGGATACACTTCGCGAGTGCGCCCTTCAGCGGCGATGCCGTTACTCCAGCCGAAGACGGGCTGCTGCAGTATCTGGACGTAATACTTGCCGGGAGACAGATTTTCGATGCGGTACTCGCCCGCATCGTCCGTGTTCAGTATGCCGGTTACCTGCAGTGTCTTGCGTCCCCGGAGGATCTGCTCCGAAATCACTTGCACCTGCGCGTTTTCGACCGGCTCACCCGTATTGTTGAGTACCCGGCCTTCGATCACAGACTCCGGAATCAGCGTCAAAGCAACAGGAGGCGCGTTCGGACCGACGGTGATCATCGGTGCAGGAACAGCGAACGATCCGGCTTGAGCAGGGTCGAAAAAGCCAGGCCTCTGTACCACCGCAGAGTACTGCCCCTCGAGAACACCCTCGATTTGAAAGCGGCCATCCGCGCCGGAAAAAGCGGCGGACTGCCCGATGTGAACCAGAGCGCGGCGAACCGGCTCGCCAGTAACGGAGTTAGAGACGCTGCCGGTGATTGTGTAGGCATGGCCGTTCGCGGGCGCAACCGGTCCGCTATAGTTATTCCGCACGTCGCCAGTTTGGCCGGCACAGAGAGCTCTGATCAACATGCCAACGGTCGGTACGAAGATATGGGCGCGCATCGCAGACCAGTAACATTTTAGAAGCCGGAGAACCGGGGCAGGTTCCCGGAATCACGGATCGTTCCGATTTGATACCCGTATGCGAGAATCCGAGTTACAGCACGAATGGAGTGCAGGAATGCCTGAAAAAGAGGACGAGGTTCCGCGCCGGCCGGAGCAAAAGCTCGATATTCTGATCATTGAAAATGACCCGGCAACGGTTCATTTGACAAAGCAAGCGTTTCAGGAAGCCGGCCTGACGGAGACGATCATATCTGTCCCGAATGGCGACGAAGCTCTCGCGCTGCTCCGGCATCAGGGCAAATATGCGGATTACCCACGTCCAAATCTCATCTTCCTGGATTTGCACCTGCCGAGAAAATCCGGACTCGAAGTTCTGGCGGAGATAAAGGAGAGTCCACGGCTAAAGGTGATTCCAGTCGTGGTCGTATCCGGCTCGGCAAACCCGAAAGAAGTTCGTGAGGCGTATGAGTTGCACGCCAGTTGCTACATCCGCAAGCCGGATGACCTGTACGAACTGCTGCTCTTCGTTAGGGTCTGCTTTGACTTCTGGGGGACAGTCGTGACGCTTCCACCCAAGCCCGAGCCCCAGCTTGCGGAAGCTTAAGTAACGGCACTTGTCCTTCGAAATCCCGCCTCATTCCGGCGTTCGTCGACGATTTCACGCTGTTCACCGATTTCACGATGAATTCCGGGCTGCGAGCGTTTAGGATCGGAATCGAGGTAGGACGATGGAACGAAATCAAGTCTCCAACTGGAAGCAGGATTGGGAGGGCCTCGCGCTTCCCATTATTCTGATGCTGACGGGCCTGGTACTGCTGGGTGGAAGCGGGTTGGGGGTAGTGTCGCTGGACCGCATTCAGAATCTATGGCCGGTGGCGCTCATCCTCATTGGGCTGAGCGAACTCATTCCTTCCGGCAATTCGGCTCGATTCTAGGTAAGAAAACACTCGCGAGACGAAGCAGAAATGCCTGAACAGCAACACGACGACGAGTGGTGGCTCAATCACGCGAACCTCGACGAACGCACCCGCGCTCTTCTGCGCCGGCGCAGGCGGCATGCCTCGACGGGCTCGCGTATTTTCTTCGCCGTGTTTCTCATCGTGGTCGGTGTTTTGCTGTTCCTGGACAACATCGGAGTTCTGCGGGTTCGAAACCTGTGGGATTACTGGCCGCTGATTCTCGTCGCGGCCGGTATGGGGAGGTTGATGAACTGCCGCAACACATCGGGAAGATTCATCGGGTTTTTCTTGACGATCATTGGAATCGTAACGCTGCTGGTCACGCTCGGCATTCTGCACCTTCATACCAGAAACGGAAGCTGGCCGCTGGCTTTGGTGCTGATTGCCTTTGGGGTGGCCTTGCTGATCAAGGTGCTGGAGCCGGGCGGCAGCCGGCGATCCTTTGGCCTGCCGGCGCCAGCAACGGAAGATACAAACAACGTGCTGAATGATTTTGCCGTACTGGGGGGCATTAAGCGCAAGCTGGAAACGGGCAATTTTCAGGGGGGAACAATCGTCAGCGTGCTCGGCGGCGTGGAGATCGATCTACGGCGATCTCAAATTAGCACCCCGGAAAGAACGGCTACACTCGACATCAAAGCCGTATTCGCCGGAACGAAGATCAGAGTTCCGGAAACGTGGAAAGTGAACGTCATCGGAGCAAGCATCCTTGGCTCGTATGAAGATAAAACGATTCCGCCGAATACCGGTCCCCATTCCCCGACCCTGGTGATCACCGGTTATTCGCTGTTCGCCAGTGTGGAGATTGAGAACTAAGCCAAAGCCGCCCGCCGAACGTTAAATGCACCCGATTCTCAAAAGCCGAAGCGGCCTGATCGCTTATTTGGCTGCGTGGATTCCCCTGGGAGTGCTGTTTGCCTTTGTGATCTGTGTGGCCGGACACCTCAGCGCGATGCAGGCCCTCGTATTTACCGTGCCGCTCACAATCGTGATGGCTTGTGTGTGTCTTTCGGCCTGGTTCGTGTGCCGGTCGCTTCCGCTGCGCAAAACGCCATTTGGGAAATTAATCGTTCATCACGTGCTGGCCGCGATGCTCGCAAGCACCGTTGTGGTGGTAATGATGAACTTGCTGGTCATGGGGATGGGGAGATTCGTTCCGCCAGTCCAGTACTGGTTCCATTCCGCCGTTCCAGTTCTGGCAGTCATGGTTTTTCTTGTCTTTCTTCTTTCCGTCGCTCTTCATTACGTGTTGCTGGCGCTTGAATCCTCGCAGCAAGCAGAAGTCCTCTCCCGCGAAGCGGAGCTGAAGGCGCTAAAGGCGCAGATCAATCCACATTTTCTGTTCAACAGTTTGAATTCCATTAGCGCGTTGACCAGCGTGGATCCGGCGAGAGCGCGCGAAATGTGCGTGCGCCTTTCCGATTTCCTGCGGAATTCTCTCCGCCTTGGCGAGCGGGCCAGCGTTCCTTTCAGCGAAGAGCTGGCGCTCACCAGGACGTATCTAGACGTCGAGCAGGTAAGGTTCGGGCAAAGGCTGAGAATCAAGCAAGATCTCGAGCCGGCTTGCAATGCTTGCGAAGTGCCTCCATTGCTGGTACAGCCGCTCGTAGAAAACGCCATCAAACATGGGATTGCGACACTCACGGAGGGTGGGGAAATCGAATTGATCGCGCGGAGGTACCGCGACTCTCTGCGCATAACGGTAGAGAATCCGTTTGATCCCGATGCTCCGGCTACCCGGAAAACAGGCTTCGGACTGGTCAACGTGCGAAACCGCCTGCAGGCGCGATATGGAGCGGCCGGGAAGCTGGACATTGAAGTACAGCGCGACCGGTATCGTGTCGTGCTGTCATTCCCATATAGCGAAGTAAGAGAGAAATCCCGCAAGAGATGAAGATTCGCACCATTATCGTGGACGATGAGGAACTCGCCCGCCAGATTGTTCGCGAGTACCTGGCAACCGAAGAGGACGTCGAAATCGTGACCGAGTGCAGCAACGGCTTCGATGCAGTAAAGGCCACGAACGAGGAGAAGCCCGACCTGCTGTTCCTTGACGTGCAGATGCCGAAGCTGGACGGTTTCGAGGTGTTGGAGCTGATTAGCGAGGATGTTGCGGTGGTGTTTGTCACGGCCTACGACCAATACGCGATGAAAGCCTTTGAAGCTGCGGCCTTGGATTACCTACTAAAGCCGTTCGACCAGGCGCGTTTTCGGACCGCGCTGGAGCGGGCACGGCGGCGGATCAGCGAGCGCGTTCGGACAGTCAGCGCGAGCGAGCTGAAGAATGCCGCTAAGGCGCCAGGCCAGTACGCGCAGCGCATCGTCGTCAAGGACGGAACCCGCGTGCACATCATTCCGGCCGAGCAGCTCGAATACGCCGAGGCCCAGGACGACTATGTGGCGCTGCACAGCGGGGGGAAGTCCTATCTGAAGCAGCAGACCATCACGAGCCTTGCCGAAGCGCTCGACCCGGCGCGCTTTGTCAGGGTGCATCGCTCATTTCTGGTTAACCTGGAGCGCGTCACAAAAATCGAGCCCTATACGAGAGATACTCGGCTTGCCATTCTGACAAGCGGGGCGCAAATTCCGGTCAGCCGCACCGGTTTCGTGCGGCTGAAAGAGTTAATGGACAAGGCGTAGCGGAGTATCTATTTACCGGAGCAACTCCCTGTTTTCCGCTGCGCCACGAGCGAAACGTCGTGTCCGTCGACAACTCCATCCCGGACAACGTCCGCGCTCGGATCATATTGCCCCGGTGCACCCATTTCGCTGAGGTAACCTCCCGGTACCGCTCTCTCGCCGACGGAAGCTGTCACGAGTTTCAAGTCGGCGCAATCCACTACGCGATCGCCGTTCACGTCATCCAACGGCAGCGAATGCGGGTTCGGGTCGAACAGGATTTCGTAGAAGTGAAACGAGTAGCTGTTCGCGAAAGCATCCTGAAACGCTCCATGGCGAACGTCGCAATTTGGTAGCCAATATTTGTCGTTCGGAATTTTCATTTTCGCTCTCACCCGCCACCGTACACCCGGCGATCAAGGCTAAAGGTCGCCTTAGAATTCTCGTTACGTTTGTCAGTTAGGTATTGACCTAAGTATTAATCTTGCCCTATACTCGACTTGGTTGCCCAGCGCGGGCTTCAGGAACCAGGGAGAACGCATGAGCAAACGGACCAAAACAGCCATCTGTCTATCGGTCGTGGTTTGTATCCCGGTGCAAGGCTGGGGCGAGGGCCGGTACGCCCAGGTGAATGGCCTCAACATGTATTACGAGGTCCACGGTAGCGGCCGTCCTCTGGTTTTGCTTCACGGCGGCCTTTCGACAATTGACACGTCGTTCGGAAAAATTCTGCCGTCGCTGGCAAGAACGCGCCAGGTGATCGCAATCGAGTTGCAAGGCCATGGACACACCGCTGGCTTGGATCGGCCGATGAGCTTCGAGACGATGGCGGACGACGTTGCTTCGCTTCTCGGCCAGCTCGCGGTCGAGCGAGCCGATGTGCTCGGTTATAGCTTCGGAGGTGTCGTCGCCCTGGGCATTGCGATCCGGCATCCCCATCAGGTAGGCCATCTGATATTGATCGGAACGCCTAATGGCAATGACGGATTCGAACCCATCATACGGGATTCGATCAAAGGTGCGACACCACGGGATGTTCCGAAGCCTTTGAAGGAAGCGTACGAGAGAAGCGCCCCCGATGTTCGGCAATTTCCGCTTTTAGTCGCCAAGGTTTCGAAGCTGCTCACGGACTTTCCGGGCTGGCGACAGGAAGACCTGCACTCGATCGGCTCGCCGACTCTGATTATTGTCGGCGACCACGATTTCATCCGTCCGGAACATGCCATACAGGTGTTCCGCCTGATCCCCGGCGCCCAGCTGGCGATACTTCCCGGCGCCGGCCACGATGCCATCACGGAACGGCACGAAGACGTGCTGGCGATAGCAACGCGGTTTCTTGACGGCGCGCCCGGCCAGTAACCGGACAAATGCGGGAGAGAGCTCGATCGATGCCCAATACAATCGCACCCATCGATAGTGTTTTCCGGGCGCTGTCCGATCCCACGCGCCGCCACGTGCTCGAACGGTTGAGCAGGAGGCCTGCCTCGGTCAGCGAACTCGCGACGCCCTTTGACATGGCGCTGCCGTCATTCGTCCAGCACTTGGCAGTTCTGGAGGACTCCGGGCTCGTGCGCTCGAAAAAGGTTGGCCGTGTACGTACCTATGAGCTCGTCCCCAAGCGCCTGAAGCTGGCTGAAAACTGGCTCGCCCAGCAGCGCGATATCTGGGAGCGCCGTCTGGATCAACTCGACAAATACCTTATGGAACTGAAGGAGAAACGAAGATGACATCATCTCTGCCATTGAGACCCGATCCCAAACTCGACCTCGTCCTCGAACGAATCATCGATGTACCGCGGGACCTGGTGTGGACAGCGTGGACCAAGCCCGAACACGTCCGCAAATGGTTCACGCCGGCGCCTTGGACGGTCGTCGACTGTGAAATCGATCTACATCCCGGCGGGATCTTTCGAACCGTTATGCGCTCGCCGGACGGGAAGGACTATCCGCATGTCGGCTGTTATCTGGAAGTGATTCCTAAGGAGCGGCTGGTCTGGACCGATGCGCTTCTTCCCGGATATCGCCCTTCAGACAATCCATTTTTCACGGCAATCATCAGTCTGGAATCGGTGGGCAGTATGACTCGTTACACCGCTGTAGCCATCCATCGTGACGAGGCAGGACGAAAGCGGCACGAAGAGATGGGTTTCCAGGAGGGCTGGGGTAAAGCTCTCGATCAGCTTGTCGCTCACGCCAGGCAGATGTGAGCCGGTGCGGGATACCGCGACGTTCCGAGTCCATCGAGTCCGAGCCCCGTAAGCGAAGCATGAACAGACGGAAGAACCGTTTCACCGAAACTGGCTCTCGACCTCCCGCAACCAATCCGGACGCTTCAAAACATCGCGCGGCTTGCTTCCATCGGGAGGCCCGATAATGCCGTCCCGCTGCATCATATCGAGGATTCGCGCCGCGCGACCATATCCGAGCCGTAAACGCCGCTGCAGGGTCGAAGTCGAAGCTTTGCCCATTTCGATTACCACGCGAACCGCATCTTCATACATCGGATCCTGCTCGCCATCGAACGCCTCGCCCTCTTCAGGCTCTTCCTCGGAAGGCGGTGTAAGCAGGAAGGTCTCGTCGTATTCGGGCGTGGCCTGCTCTTTCCAAAAGTCGACTACGCGGTTGGTTTCCGCTTCGGTGACGAAAGCGCCATGCACGCGCGTCAGCCGCGATGAGCCGGGAGGGAGAAAGAGCATATCCCCCTTGCCCAGCAGATGCTCCGCGCCCATGCTGTCGAGCACGGTCCGTGAGTCGACTCGTGTCGCCACGCGAAAGCTGATGCGCGAGGGGAAATTCGCTTTAATCAAGCCGGTGATGACATCGACGCTCGGGCGCTGTGTCGCGAGCACCAGGTGCATACCCACGGCGCGGGCCATCTGCGCCAGCCGCGTGATGCACTCTTCCACGTTGGCGCGCTCGATCATCATGAGATCGGCCAATTCGTCAATCAGGATGAGGATATAGGGTAGCGGCTTCAGGTTCTCATCCTCTTCCGCCTCATCGAAAAGGTTGCGCGGCTCCTGCCGGAGCTGTGCCACTTTGCGGTTGTACTGATCGATATTCCGTACCCCCTGGGCGGCAAGCAGTTTCAACCGCCGTTCCATTTCGAGCACGGCGTTGCGCAGCGCGTTCGTAGCCTTTTTCGGTTCCGTAATCACCGGCGTCAGCAGATGCGGAATACCCTCGTAGATCCCGAGTTCGACTCGTTTCGGATCCACCATGATCATTCGCACTTCATCGGGAGTCGCCTTGTAGAGAAACGACATGATCATCGCATTGAGCATGACGCTCTTTCCGGATCCGGTAGAGCCGGCAATCAGGAGGTGCGGCATGGTTTCAAGCGCTGTCACTTTGATGCGGCCGTTGATATCCTTGCCGAGCGCAATCGTCATTCGGGAGGTTGAATCACGGAATTCATCGGATTCAAGGATGGCACGAAGGCTGATGACCTCACGCCGGGTGTTCGGCGCCTCAATGCCGACAGTGGGTTTTCCCGGCAGCCGCTCGATCAGGACAGACTCCGCCTGCAACCCCAGGCAAAGATCCTCGGTAAGGGTGGTGATGCGGCTATACTTGATACCCGCTTCCGGTTTGTATTCAAAAGTAGTGACCACAGGACCGGGGTTGATCTGCACAACCGACCCGCGCACGTTGAATTCTTCGAGTTTCGACTTAATCCGGCTGGCGATTTCCTTGAGCTCAAAGCTGTCGTACCCGTTCCCAGGGGGAATTTCGTTCAATAGGGCCGTCGATGGCAGCTTGTAAGCGCGCTTGCGTTTAGCCGGGAGCCTGACCGGTTCCAGAGCCTCATGGAAGGCTGGGCCCTCTTCCTCCTCTTGCTCCGGGGGCTGCGTTCGTATAACCGGCTGTTCGAGAGCCCGGATCGGGATCTCCTCTTCGGCTTCTACGACTGATTCTGGTTCAACTTTGAATGGTGGAGTCTCATCGGCTGTGGAGACCTGGGCGAATGCGGAGGCCTCAGCAGCTTTCGGGGCTTGTTCGGCTTGCCGCGGCTTACGCCGCGACACGCGTTCAGCCGCTTTTGCTTTGGCATGCTCCAAGGCGCGCTGCCGCCTGCTCTCACGACTTGCACGCCACCTGGCGGCAAGAGCACGGCATTTCGCTGCCGGCCCGCTCAACCAACGCATCAGTGTCGATACTTCGAATGTAGAGGCGAAATAAAGCGCGATGACGCCAGCGGCCACGGTGATGATGGCAGCACCGGCCAGATCGAAGCGCGCCAGCAGGAAATCGGAAAGAATCATGCCGAGAATGCCGCTCGGTTGAATGGTGCCCCCGATGGTCCAGTGCCGCGGCATCAGCCCGCACGCGGTCGATATGCAAAACCAAAGCGCAAGGCTGCCGAGAATCCGAAACCAGGGGCTCTCAATTTCCGCCGAGCGGACCCACTTCCAACCCAGCGCCCAAATGTGCACCGGCAGGAGAAATATGCTGATACCGAAGATTTGCAGCAGTAAGTCCGCCCACTTGGCCCCAAACAGGCCTAGTAGATTGTGGGTGCGAGTAGCCGCATTCGCCGTATTCCAGGATGGGTCGGCGGGCGAGTATGATACCAGGCTCAGCGAGACGGCCAAGCCGAGCAGCAGCAATAGGATCCCGACGGCTTCATTGAGCCGGGTATGGCGAGACGGTGAAAGAAACGTCATCCGCCAGTGCGGAAGAAAACTGCCAGAGCGATTACTATTATGCCAAAAATAATGCGGTACCAGATGAAAAGAGAGAGGGTGTTATGCCTCAGATATTTCAGGAAGAAGGCGATAACCAGAACCCCAACGACTCCACTTACTACAATTCCTACGATCCACGGCGCGATCATGTCGTGAGGAAGCCCGCCGTTTTTGCGCAAATCAAGCGCGTCTTTTGAGGCCGCGCCCGCGATGATAGGAGCTGAGAGCAGGAAGGAAAACCGGGCCGATGCCTCGCGATCCAACAGCCGGAAGCGCGCCGCCGAAATCGTAATGCCGCTGCGCGAAACACCCGGTACGAGAGCAATCGCCTGCGCAAGCCCGACGATGATTGCATCCCACCAAGTCATCTGGACCAACCCATGCTTCTTTTCTAAGCAGCGATCCGCAACAGCCATTACGATACCGATGAGGATCATCGCAACCCCGATCACATAAAAATTGCGCCACGGACCCTCCGCATACTTGTTGAGTTTCGCGCCGGCCAAGGCTGCCGGGATAGTCCCGACGACCAGGAACCAAAGCAGCTTGCTGCTGTTTTCGTCTGGCCTGGTTCCCCGATAGGAGAAGCCTAAACCGTTTGCGATTACCTGGACCCAATCCCGGTAGAAATAGATGAAGATCGCCGCCAGCGTCCCGACGTGCAGCGCGATATCGAAGCCGAGGCCCGGATCGGCCCAGTTCAGCAGCCTGGGCACAATTGCCAAATGTGCAGTGCTGCTCACGGGAAGAAATTCCGTGAAGCCTTGAATGATGCCAAGTAGGATCGCCTGGTAAAGCGGCATAATAAAAAATAGTGGATCTTCTCCGATGTTCTTCGCGCTGAAGTCTTGGCTATGGTAGCGTACCGCCCACAATTCACCGGCCCATGCGCGCAACCAAGATAGTTGCCACTCTCGGTCCGTCCACCGATTCAGAAACCGTCCTCCGTAAGCTGTTTGAAGCCGGCGTGGACGTGTTTCGCCTGAATGCATCGCATGGCAACCATGAGGAGCATGCGGGCCGCATTCAGGCGGTCCGCAGGCTGGCGGCAGACTTCGGGGCTCACGCCGGAATTCTGCTGGACCTGCAGGGCCCTAAAATACGCCTCGGTACCTTCAAAGATGGCGCACAAATTCTGAAGGACGGAGCGCCGTTCACGATCACGACCCAGCAGGTGGAGGGTACCGTGGAAATGGCGTCCACGAATTACCCGGAGTTCGCCCGCGACGTGAAGATTGGCGACCAGGTGCTGCTCGCGGACGGATCCGTAGAGTTGCGGGTTCTCCGCACGGACGGCATCGCCGCGCGATGCGAGGTGGTGAACGGCGGCGTGATCAGTGACCGCAAAGGAATCAATCTGCCCGGCGTGAACGTAAGCACACCTTCTCTTTCACGAAAAGATGTTGCTGACGCGCACTTCGGGGTAGGGCAGGGAGTTGACTTCTTTGCGCTCTCATTCGTTCGCCAGGCTCGCGACGTGCTCCGGCTCAGGCACCTCCTTGAAGAAGTAGACGCAAAGCAGCCGATCGTTGCCAAAATCGAGAAGCCCGAAGGCTGGCAAAATCTGGACGCCATTCTTGATGAATGCGAAGGCGTGATGGTAGCGCGCGGCGATCTGGGTGTCGAGATGGCGATAGAAAAAGTGCCTGCCATTCAAAAGGCGATTATCGACAAGGCCAGGGCATGCGGGAGATTCGTGATAACAGCCACGCAGATGCTCGAATCTATGATCGAAAATCCGACGCCGACTCGCGCGGAAGTAAGCGACATCGCAAACGCAATCTACGATGGAACCAGCGCCGTCATGCTGTCCGCAGAGACTTCCGCCGGCAAGCATCCGGTTGAAGCCGTAAAAGTTATGGCACGCATCGCTTGCGAAACGGAGTTATCGATACAAAGGAAAGGTTTTCTCGAGCCAGGCGAAAAGGAGGAGCGCGTCATTCCCGAAATCATTGCCGATGCTGCCTATCATTGCGCGCGCTCGGCCGGTGTGACGGCGCTCGCGGTGGGAACCACTTCCGGGAGTTCGGCGCGCCTTCTTGCGCGTTACCGTCCGCCCGTGCCGATCTATGCCTTCACAGCAAGCGAGATGGTGGCCAGGCAGCTTTCCGTCATTTACGGGGTGAACCCGATTCTCTCGCCCGTAATGGAATCTACCGACCAGATGCTCCATGAAATGGAGCGCGTGCTGACCGAAACAGGGCGCGTCCGGACTGGCGACAACGTTGTTCTGGTTGCCGGACAGCCCGTGGGTTTGCGCGGCTCCACGAACATGCTGACGCTGCACCGCATAGGGGGTGGGCTGGCTTGAAAAAATGTATGACGCGATTCTGATTGTCGGGTTTGGGGGGCCCGAATCGCGGGACGATGTTCTGCCGTTTCTCGAAAACGTTACGCGTGGCCGCAACATTCCGCGCGAACGTTTGCTGGAGGTTGCCGGCCATTACTATCATTTCGGTGGCAGAAGCCCCATCAACGAACACTGCCGTGAACTGATGACCGCGCTGCGCCGCGAGTTGGACCTGCATTCGGTGCATCTTCCCATCTATTGGGGCAACCGCAACTGGCATCCATTTCTCACTGATGCGCTACGCCAGATGCGGACGGATGGAGTTCGCCGCGCTTTGGCCTTCGTCACCTCGGCCTACAGCTCCTATTCCGGGTGCCGGCAATATCTCGAAGACATCGCCACCGCTGCGGCGGCAGTGGGGACGGGCGCGCCGAAAGTGCACAAGTTGCGCGTTTTTTATAATCACCCCGGTTTTATAGATGCCTCGGCAGACCGAGTCCGTCACGCTCTGCTCGAATTCTCCGAGCACGAGCGGAAAGAGGTACGTTTTATCGCGACAGCTCATAGCATTCCGCGGCAGTTGGCGCAAACCAGCGACTACGAGAAGCAGCTTCGAGAAACAACCCGCCTGGTTGCGGAGCGGGCCGGTTTCGCGGATTGGGACCTGGTTTATCAGAGCCGCAGCGGACCGCCTGCGCAACCCTGGCTTGAGCCCGACATTCTCGACTATCTCCGGCGCATGCGCGCAGAAGGCGTCCGCCACGTCCTGGTATCTCCGCTCGGATTCCTCTCGGACCATTTGGAAATTCTCTATGATCTCGATACGGAAGCCGCGGCCCTGGCCGACGAGTTGGGTATTCGCATGATTCGCGCGGCGACGGTAGGCACGCATCCCGCGTTTATCGGCATGATCCGCAAGCTCATCGCGGAGCGCACTTTACCAGACGAGCCCAGGCTGGCGATTGGTAGCTTTGGGGCTAGCGGCGATGTTTGTTTTGCAGGTTGCTGCCCTGCGCCGCAGCGAGCCGATAGACCTCGCGCTTCGGAAGTCCAAGACGTTTCGCGACGGCCTTGATTGCTTCCATTCGGTCGAGTCCGTCTTCTCTTTCTAACCGGCTGATCTCTGCCAATGGATCTTCTATGAGATCCTCCGGTTTCGAGCGGGCGATCACGATGGTGATTTCGCCTTTGATTGAATCTCTCCTCAAGAGCTGCTGGCGGATTTCGCCCGGAGTCCCGCGCAGGAACTCCTCGTGCACTTTGGTGAGTTCCCGCGCCAGGACGATCGGCCTGCGGCCAAGGATCTCATCCATGTCGCGCAGCGAATCAAGAATTCGATGAGGGCTCTCATACGCGACAGCAGTGAGTGGCTTTGAGGTTAAGTCCGTCAGCGCCTTGCGCCGGGCCGCAGTCTTCGCTGGCAAGAATCCGATGAATTGAAAGTGCTCGGCCGGAAGGCCCGATGCCATAACAGCTGCCAAGACAGCCGAGGCTCCCGGAATTGGAACAACCGGGTGCCGATGTTCCAGGGCGGCAGCTACCACGCGATATCCCGGATCCGAAATCAACGGCGTCCCGGCATCGCTGACCAGCGCTACCGCTTCTCCACGATCCAGCCGCTCCACAATCTCGGCTGTCCTGCCAGCTTCGTTGTGCTCGTGATAGCTGATGAGTGGCTTTCGTATTTCGTAGTGGGCCAGCAGTTTCCGGGTCTCGCGGGTGTCTTCGCAGGCAATGACGGCAACCTCATCCCGCAGGATACGCAGAGCGCGAAAAGTAATATCTTCGAGGTTTCCGATCGGTGTCGCAACCAAGTAGAGAGTGGCAGCCACAAGGAGAGTGTAACTTTAGATTTGGAGCTTAACTTCCAGAACTCCCATGGCGAGACGTTCTGACCAGAGATTGCGACAAGCGCCGCTTTACATTCGCTGGGCGCCCTTCCGCTCTTCTTATGCCATCGAGTTGAAGCTGGAGCTTGTCGGCCAGCTACTTGCGGAAATCGAACGCGCAGTGGCCGCCGGTCTCGAAGTCGGCGGTGCTCTGGTCGGATCGTTTCCCAACGCCAAAACACCTACGCTTCGCATCGAAGAGATCGAACTCATGGCACGGCGTCCGGAGAACGGCGCGATTTACATGCCTCACCCCGACGCGCACCGCCATTTGCAGAACATTCGACTTCGCGCGCAACATCGTGACCGGGCCGTGGTCGGGTTCTTCAGGAGTCATGCCCAATCAGCACCGCTGCTACCGTCCTTCACGGACCGAACCCTGATTTCCGAAGAATTCGCGCAAGGCGTATATGCAGTGCTGCTGGTTGAGGCGCGAGCCCCGCACTTTGCGGCGTTCTTTCTCGCCGCAGGCGGCCAACTTCCGGAAGAACCTTCTACTCGCGAATTCGTGCTCGATGAAGACGAATTCAAGGCTCTCCCGGAGATTCGGCCTGCTACGTCGTCGAGCCCGCGGCCGGCTCCACGGGAGGCTTCAAATATTCCCTTCTATGGCTTATTGGGACTGGCCCTGGCGGCCATTGTTGCTCTATTTTCTTGGGCTCTTCCCGGAAGTATCGCGGCCGCCTGGTTCGGATTATCGTCTAACCAGATTGACCTGGCGCTTACGGGTTCGGGCCACGTGGTTCGAGTTGGCTGGAATCGCAGCGCGCGCAGTATCTCGAAGGCACAGGGCGCGACATTTCTGATTGTGGATGGAGCGAGTCGCCGCGAGATAAAAATCGGTGCAGATGAACTGCGGCTGGGAAGTCTCGACTATCAGCGGACAGGTCCGGAGGTCAACGTAACTATGACGCTCGAGACGCCCGGAGCAAGTATCCCGCCGCAATCGGCCAGATGGCCCCGGAGATAAGCCTCCTCATTACCGAACCAGGTTCTTGCGGACTGCGTACAGCACGATTTCAGCGGTATTATGAAGATTCAACTTTTGCATTAGATTTGTGCGGTGACTCTCTACAGTATAAAGGCTTACGTCTAGAATGGACGCCGCCTCTTTGTTCGACTTTCCTTCGGCCAGAAGCTGAAGCACTTCTCTTTCTCGCGAAGTGAGGAGCTCAAAGCTGTCCGATAAGCCTTCCTGCTTTAAGACGCGCATATAATCCTCGAGAAGAGTCTGCGTAATGGCAGGGCTGAAGAAAGGCCTGTCCTCCGCGACTGCTTTCACAGCTCGCAGCAAGTCCTCTTCTGCGGACTCCTTCAAAAGATAGCCCTTCACGCCAGCGCTGAGGGCGCGCAGGACGTAACTTTCGTCCGCGTGCATGGTGAGCATAATGATTCCGACTTGGGTCCCGGTCTTCCGGATCTGCTCCGCGGCATCGATACCGTTCAACAACGGCATGGCAACATCCATGAGAACCACGTTGGGTGAGAGCTCCGCGGCTAAGCGGACCGCATCCCTGCCGTTCGCCGCCTCGCCAACAACGTCGATTTCGGGATACTGGCCCAGTAAGAGACGTAGGCCCTTTCGAACCACTCCGTGATCATCCGCGATCAGTACTTTCAATTTCATGTGGACAGAAGTGAGCCGATGCCAATGATCTCTAACATGCCACTCGCCGGCGCGCGAGGGCTTCGAGCCTGTCTACTCGCTTGCTAACAGGCGGGTGAGTTTCAAAGAGACGAATCAATCCGTTTGAGGACAGGGGATTGCAAATGAACAGGTGCGCCGTGGCGGGAGAGACGGAGAGAAGTGGCGGATGCAAGCGCTGCGCATCGATCTTGATAACAGCCCGAAGTAGTGGGTTCGGATCGCCGATCATTCGCGCGCTCTGCTCGTCGGCGAGGTATTCTCTCGAGTTGGAAAGAGACAGGCGGATCAGCATCGCCGCAAAGGGAGCTATCAGAACCCAAAAAAATGCATCTGAAGGCACCCCATCATGCCGCTCCATTTTAGGCCGCGTATTGGGAAGCAGATTGCTCCATGTGAAAACGTTCGCAAGGGAGGTCAGCGATGCCGCAACAGCCGCAACGATCGTCATGAGGAGGGTGTGCCCTTGCTGAAGATGAGCGAATTCGTGTGCAATAACGGCTGCCAGCTCTTCTCCATCCAGTAACTCCAGAAGGCCCGCGCTTACTGCGATCGCTCCATGCTTTCCGCTGCGGCCAGTGGCAAAGGCGTTCGCGCTGCGCTCGGGAAGCACATATACGCTCGGAACGGACGAATCGGTCTGGCGGGCCAGGTTGCGAACCATCCTGAAAAGGCCGGGAGCGTGTTTCTCGTTTATGCGCTGCGCGCGGTGCATGCGCAGAACACAGCGGCCGCCCAGCAGATAGATGCCGGTACAGGCGATCACGGAAATGAAAGAAGTGACCAAGAGGCCCGTTCGGCCCGCAAGACCCCATCCGCAGAGTATGAAGAGTGAAGCCAGTGCGGCCAGCAGGGCCATGGCTTTGATCTGATAAATCGCGGATTCACTCATGAAGGGCTGCCACGGGCACACCGCACCCCGTTCCACTGTAAAGCGCATCCATCAGCAGGGCTATCCCCTGAATGGGCGAGAGGAGTTGTCGAAATCCAGGAGATTGCCAAGTATGCGGGATCGGAACGCAGAAATCAGACCGCTTCCGCATGCTGGATCTGGCGCACCGGAAGCAATGGAAGCTCGATCCGAATAAGCGTCCCCTGGCCCGGTTTCGAAGAAATCGTCAAATCCCCTTGAAGTGCCCGGACGCGCTCTTCCATTCCAACGAGGCCAAGACCTTGCGTTCGCAAGCTACCTGTCTCGAAACCGCCGCCATTATCCTGGATGGAAGCCGACACCAGATCTTTTTCCTGCGCCAGCTTGATGGTCACGCGGCTCGCCCGCGCGTGCTTTAGGGAGTTTGTCAAAGCCTCTTGTATCGCCCGATAAAGACAGATCCGGAAATTTTCCGGCAAGTCGTTGATCTCTCCCTCTATCTCGATAGAAACCGGAATGCCGCTGCGGTTGGTGAATTCCTTTGCTTGCCAGCGCAGCGCTGCTCCCAGGCCAAGGTCGTCCAACATCGACGGGCGAAGCAAGAGAGCGAGGTTCCGCACGCTTCGAAGCGAATCCTCCGCCAGGCGCTTGACGCTGTCTAGCCGTTCCCGAAACCCGGCGTCCGCTTCACCGCGCCACAAACTGCCCAATTCCATGCGTAAACCCGTGAGCAGTTGTCCGACTTCATCGTGCAACTCGCGCGAGATTGTTTTTCGTTCATCCTCCTGCGTCCGGACCAGCTGATTCGATAAGCGGCGCAACTCATATTCCGCTTCTTCGGCCCGCGCCTTTTGCTTGTCGGAGATCCCTTCCAGGCGAGCGAGATACACCGTACTCCCGGCCGCAATCAGGATGCCGAGCAGCAGCAAACCAAGTGTCGCTCCTGCGGAGAAATGCTTAAGCGCGCGCTGCTGGGTATCGATCTGCTGCTCTTCGAGCAGGAAATTCGCGCTGTTCAGAGCGTCAATCTTCTGCGCTACGTCGAGAACCGCTTCACGCTGGTTATTCCGCTCGTCGAAATACGCCTGCGTTACGTTACCCGCTTTCCCTACGTCTTCAAAAGCCCGCGCAGCCGATTCCCAATATTCGTTCAGCCCATTGTGCAATGACTTGAGAGTGGCGTGCTGGCTTCGCCCGAGCAACGAAAGCAGTTTTTCGATTTGAAGTTCCGCGGCCGCGCGAAATGTCTTCAGGCTTTGTTGCGCCGCAGCCTTGTTCTGCATGGAGGGCGGGTCCCGAATCAGCAGAGCGGCCTTGTAGATGGCGGCGCCGATTGCGGTAATTGCGTCATTGGCCTGGTGATAACGCTGATGCACTTGCTTCGCCTTGGCCTCGATCTCCGCCTCTTTCTGGGATACGACCCAGGTAAAGAGCGGTACCAGCAGTAGCAAAATGCAAAAGGAAATGCTTACGAAAGGCCATATCCGGAGGCGCTTCACACGTTTACCTTCCTTCGTGACGGTACGTCCCGCATGCGGGTAAGCCCTTTTGTTGAGGATAGAGGATTGAGCGGTCAAATACAAAGATCCGCGACGGTGAAGGCGCCCTCCTCCGCACGTACCTTATTGCCGGACGCCTCGTCGCGGATCGCGGGAATAACTCAACTTTAGGATTTTCCCCAAATCCAGGCCATCCCCCGTTCAGGTGACACAAAGTCCGAAAACCCAGGAGAAAGGTTCCAGATCTTCGTTTGGGCTTGCCGATTACTGTCGCAGTAATAGCTTGAAGTTACCCGCCTTTGCGTCCAGAATAATCGTGCTGGCGGGTGGAACGTGCCCCTGAGCGACGAGCGCGGCAACCGGCTGAATGAAGTTCCGCTGCACCGTTCGCTTCAGCTCTCTCGCGCCATATTCCACGCTGGTTCCACTGTCCAGCAATAAATTACGGCCTGCCGGCGTACATTGCAGACGGAATGCTCTTAAGCCCAGGCGATTGTGGATCAACCGCGCGAAGCCGGCCAGAATCTGATCGAGAATGATCTCGCATGCCGCATGGTCCAACGGCTTATACGTGATGACGGAATCGATACGATTGACGAACTCAGGCGAAAACTTGTGCCGGACGGCCGCCATGCCGATGGTCTGAAGCTTCGCGGGATCCTCCAATTGCTTCGGAGGCAGCATGGCCTCATAGCCGAAATCAGGTCTATTGGCGCGCTGAATGGCTTTTGCACCGAGATTACTGGTGAGGAAGATCAATGTCCTTTCGAAGTTTACGTTGTTATTGTCTCCCAGCCTGAGAGCCGCCTTATCCAGAATGCCGAGTAACAGCCGTGTCATCGATGGAGCGGCTTTCTCGATTTCGTCGAACAGAACCAGGGAAACGTCGCTGCTTTCGCTTGCAACGCTGTTCACTTTCGCCTGAGTGAGCATGGGCTGAGTCTCGCGGTGGCCAAGATACCCGGGAGGCGCACCGATGAGCTTCGCGACCTCATGCTCCATCTGGAATTCGCCGCAATCCACTTTCAACAGGTTCTTTGAGCTGCCGTGCAACACATCTGCCAGTGCTTCAACCGTGCGAGTCTTGCCCGTGCCGGTGGGGCCCAACAGTAGAATTGCACCGAGAGGCCGGCCCTCGGGGGACAGCCCTGCCTGATGCATCTGAATGTACGGAATGATGGTCTCGATCGCCTCAGGCTGGCCGACCAGCAGCTCGCTCAGCCGGGCGGCCAGCCCGCCTGGATCTTCCGGTAATATGGGACGCCTCGTACGTCCAGACAGATTGTAGGATCGCATGCGTCCCTCGCTTCGTGGTTGTCTGCTAATCATTTCGATTCGGCTAAGCGAAGGCAGCAGGAACACCGCTCTCCCACTCCCAGCCGGACCAAGTCCTTCCGACCAGGAGTGTAGCGGCGCGCATGATGGATTTTGAGTAGCCGCAAGCCGGGAGCGGCTTTTCAAGGGCCCGATCGCGTCCCCGACTTACTTCATTTCACGAGGGTTAGCCGTTTCGCGCGCGAGTCCACAGAAATATGTTTAGACCTTGTGACCAAAGCCTCCCGTCACATGAAAGGCCGTTTGCTGACGTGCCCCTTACTGTGTCGCTACTTCTTTCCGCCTGCGGTAGCCGCTGCGCCGGAACTCGAGCTGGAAGCAGCTTCACCGCCATGAATCGGGATTTCCCGGCGCCGGCTTGCCTGCTGGGGCACCGGCAGCGTAACTTGCAGCACACCATCACGAAATTGCGCCTTAGCTTGGTCCGGATCTGCTCCGTCAGGAAGTGGAATGGAACGGTAGAATTCACCGTACCGTCTCTCTGAGCGATACGTTTGTCCCTCCCGCTGCTCCTGCTCGTACTTCCGCTCTCCACGGATGACCAAAGCGTCATCTGTTACTTCCACCTTTACATCCTCAGGCTTCAGGCCGGGTAATTCGGCGTGGACCTCCAACTGGCCGTTCCTTTCTTCCACATCGATCGCCGGCGACCAGCTACCGGTTCCGCGACCGGACGGTTGTCCCCCGAAGAAATGGCCAAATGCACGGTCCATTTCTTCGTTCATCCTTCGCATGAGCGAGAACGGACTTGCCGAGGAGAATTCCGCCGGGCTCAGCCCGAAACCAAACGGATCCCAACCACCAGAGCGTGAAACGCCGCCGCGTCCCTGTTGCCGCTGCAACTCCTCGGAGTGAGACGGCTCTGAACCTGGTGAGGACTGTTTCTTGACGTTAACGTCTGCCATAGGATTTCCTCCAATTGCATGGACGCAAAGCGTCCGCGTTTACGCTACGGCCTTCCTGCAGTTCTTTCTGCTCCGTCCTTTGCACTGTGTCTGCTAAACTCCGACATCTATGACCGTGTCCCCTGACGTCGTGCGGGCCGCCGCCGCCGTGCACCTCCGGAACGGAAGCGAAATTGTCGAGTTCTTCAATTCTACGGTGAAAATTCACTTCATCGATTGGTTCAATACAAGCTGCGCCAACAGGGAAGCTTGGGCCCGCAAGCGAATCGGGTCCACGGATGAAGTGAAATCGAGGTTCCACTCGATTTGGGACAACATACCGGTCATATTCGATTCGGAGTCGGTGAACCTTTTGCAGTTTCTTGCCCTGACGAGCATCTTGATCAATGAAGTAGGCGCGGAGTTGTTGCCTCTAACGGAAATATGCGGTACGGCGGCTCGTCCTGGTCTGGCGTACGCCTTCGACTCCATTCCAGGAGTGAAACGGTCATATAACTTGGGACCGGCTAACAAGCGGGCGGGAGAGCTCTTTTTCAATGATCAGCACTTTTGGCAGGCGCATAACCAGCGGGCGGGAGCCAGCCGCGTGCGGAGCATGCCGGATGTCAGAGATCTGTGGAATGGCGCAATGTATCCGCGGCATCTGTTCCCAACCAGCTTGGATCCCGCAGAATCCGGCTTTATCCAGCAAGCGGATTTCTTCAAATTTCGAGGCCGCGGTTTCATACAAATTACCTGGCGCGCCAATTACAAGTCTATCGTGCTGTTTGTGCAGAGCTACAGCGGAAGCAACGCTACCATCCTGCAATACAAGGCCGCCTGGGAGGGGTTGGATCCCGATGCCGTCTGCACCGTCACGTCCACTAACGACTGGGATATGTTGTTTCAACAGACGGATCTGATCGTCGCTTCGCGGGCGATCGGGCTTCATAATCACGCCTGCGGCAATTATCTTCAGCTATCTTCGGATGCTGCCGCCTTAGCCGCTTCTTCTCAGGCCGCCGGATCGCTTTACAACATGGGGCATCGCATCAATGGGGGCGATGCGTATGCCGCTCTGTTTAGCCAGCGAGTGATTCAGATGCTGAACGCACTGAATTACCGGTGAGCCTCACGGACGCCGCGGAGTTCTGGCCCTTTGAAGCGAGACCGATTGAGCGTATATCTCCAGGAAGACCTCGGCGGCCTTATTAGCGGCCCATAGCTCCAGGTCAGCATCTTCATCCGCTTGTATCATCACGCTGATGTTCCCGTTCTTCATGGCACTCGTGAGATCACGGACCCGCTGTTCGTGCCCGCGGTCCAGCGCATCCGCAATACGTAGGAGCGGCGCGAGCAGCAGAACGGTGCGTCTGGAGTCCTGGTCGAGCGTTTGAAAATGGGTATGCCGCGGTTGCGGCATGGATTTTCTGTGGAACCGGCACAGAGCGGCAATCGCACGCCGTTCCTGGTCTGTGAACCCAGGCATATCGGAGTTTGCCACCAGATAGGCGGAATGCTTATGATGTCCAGTGCCGCTGACGAAGTGGCCGATGTCGTGCAAATACGCCGCGGCTTCCAGAAGCTTTCCCGCAGGTGGGGCAAGCTGATGTACCGACTGTAGGATTTCGAAAAGCCGGTGCGCCAGGCAGGCGACATGGCGCGCGTGTTTGAGAGAAACTCCATAGCGCCTGGCCATCGCTTCGGCTACGGTGCGCTGTTCTCGCGACAGTTGAGACAGCTCGCGTCCGACTCCCCGCGCCGCCAGATCCGCGATGATTCCGTCACGCACACCGCCGCTGCAGTAATAGAGTGACCGGTGCCCGAATAGCTCGAGAACCCGCAAAAACACCGTTGTGCCGGCGACGATAATTTCGGCGCGTTTGGGACCGATCCCTGTCATCTTGCGGCGCTCCGCGAGATTGCTCCTCGCGAGTGTCAGGTAAAGCTCTCGTACCTGTTGCGTTGAAGCGCGCATCCGGTCTGCTTCATCCCGTTTGGTCCGAGGCACGCGGTTCACCGCGCTGACGATGGCTGCGGCAGTGGCGGACGTCGCAACCGCTCGGTCGAACTTTTCGGCTCCGTGCCGCCTTTGAAAGGAGATCAGTTTCTCGCCGATGTAGCTCTCCAACCGGCTTAACTCTTCGGCTCTGGGTGGATCACTACGTAGAAAGACTTCAGTTAGGCGTACGGCGCCGAGCGGTTTCGATACCGCATCGATGAGCTGGCCGCCCTGGCTGACGATCAACTCCGCGCTGCCGCCTCCTACATCGATGATGAGTGTGCGTTCCCGGGGGCGAGGCCATTGCGCTTCCACGCCAAGATGAATTAGGCGCGCCTCCTCCGGGCCGGAGATCACTTCTATGTTCGTTCCTAACGCCGTACTGGCCCGTTGCAGGAACTCGTGTTGATTGCTCGCGTCGCGAACTGCGCTGGTCGCCACGGCTCGGAGCCCAACAATGTCCAAACGGCTGTAGATGCCGGCCATGCGCGCAAGGCTTGCACAGAGGAAATCGAGGGCCTCTCTGGAGATGCGTCCCGACCGGAATACGCTCTCGCCTAGCCTGGTGACTTGCCGCTCCTGGGCCAGAATGCGCGTCTCGCCGTGGCTCACTTCCGCCGCAATCATCCGCACCGAATTGCTGCCGATATCGACGGCCGCGTACCGGGGCATATCCGTTTTATAGCAGGCGATGGAAATAGGGACGAATGATTAGCACCCCGAGCCGGAAAGCGTAAGCGACCTGGAGAGAGCCGTCGAGAGTGAGACGAAGAACGTGAGCGCCTTTGACCTTGAGAACCACTACAATCCCGGCGCGCGTTTCACAACCACCTCATCCCCGGCGAACAGTGTCGGCGCTCCGGCCGCGTACGCCGCTTTATTGTAAGCGGCCACGTCTTTCAGGAGATTGTTAAATGCAGCCAGGTGCTCATTAAATTCTTTCGAAAGCTCAGTCATCTCCTCACGAAGCAAAGCATTCGGCGGCTGTTCGTAAGCCGATGCCAGTTCGCCCGCAATGCCTTCAACGCGTCCGTGCAGATCCGCAAGCGCGTGGATGTCATCCTCTTCGACGTTGTGCTGGATGCCAGGATTGTAAATAGATGCCTTAGCGGCTTTTAACTTTTTGTCGAGATCCTTCGTCTGCTTCGCCAGCGATTCGTACTTCACCTTCAGCTCGCCATCCGTACTGACACTCTTTTCAAAATCGGCGATCTGACGCTCCATGCGCTCGATTCGCTCCACCATCTCGTTCAGCGCCGTCATTTCGCTGCGCATCGCAAGTGCTGCCTCGGTTTGGGCACGAGCGTCCTCCGCGTTGAAGCGCAGATTGGGATCGGGCGCCACACGCGTGGTTGTCTTTTCGGTTTGCCCGCTCACCGTCACCGAAATCGTATAGTCGCCCGGTAACACCCGCGGACCTTGCATGTAAAACCGCGCTCGTTCAGGTTCGCCCGGCTCAGGCGGCTCCGGCGGAATGGCCGATTCCAGTCGCCGCGTTCCGTCGTAACGGAGATCCCATACGAACCGGTTAATACCCTCGTTTGAAGGCCCGTACCGGGTTGCCACTAGGTTGCCATTGTGGTCGGTTATGTCAATTCTTACCGGCGTTTCATGGCTCGCCTTCTGTTCGGAATTTGGTTCCAACTTCCTTCCCAGAATGTAATCGACTGTCGTGCCGTTCGGCGCGTTGGGGCTCGAGAATGGAGCCGGCTGATCCTCATCCCTTTCCCAACGATGGAACAGGATTCCATCGCTCGTATCCAGGAGTTGAAAGCCGGTATTCGCCGCATTCGTACTGAGTTGCTCAAACGGACGAATATTGTCAAAAACGAATATGCCGCGGCCGTGTGTGGCCACCACCAGGTCACGCGTATTCTTAACGAACTGTAGATCGCACACCGGTACCGTGGGAAAGCTCGCTTTTACCGGCTTCCAATGCGCACCGGCATCATGCGAATAGAACAACCCTGAATCGTTTCCCAGGACCAGGAAGCCGCGCACGTTCGGATCCTCCCGCAGAACGAACACCGGGGCATCCGGCAACCCGGCGCTGATGTTCTGCCATGATTTACCGTAATCACTTGTCTTGTACACGTAAGCATGGCGGTTATCAAGCTCATGCGCATCGAATGCCACGTACGCCGTCCCGGCATCGAATGGCGACACGCCCACCTGGTAAACGCGCGCCCACTCCGGTGCCCCGGTGATCTGGGTATCTACTCGTGTCCAATGCACTCCGCCATCACGTGTTACCTGGATGCACCCATCGTCAGTGCCCACCCAGATTACTTTGGGATCGGATGGCGCAATGGTGATGGCGAGAATGGTGTCATACGTTTCAGCGCCGCTAATGTCGTGATGGATGGGCCCGCCGGCGATCGTCTGTTTGCCCTTATCGTTCCGAGTCAGATCGCCGCTGATGGGTGCCCAGTTTTTTCCGCCATCGGTCGACTTGAATACTACGTTGCCGCCGAGGTAAACCTCATTCGCATCGGTGCGCGATACGGCGATGGGGCTGGTCCAATTAAAGCGATACTTTAACTTCGAAGGAGCGGCCTCCTCCACGCTGCCGAGGTACGGCCGGACGAAATGTGAAAGATGTGTTTTCTTGTCCAGGCGGACAATGTACCCGCTTTGGGCATCGGCATAGACAATATTCGAGTCGCTTGGTGCAGGCACTGCGTATTCGCCATCTCCGCCCACCACGGTATACCAGTCTGCATTCGTGATCCCCTTGCGGCCCAGATTGTTCGACGGTCCACACCAGGCGCTGTTATCCTGTAACCCGCCGCAGATCGTAAAGGGCGATTCTGAGTCCACCGCTACCTGATAAAACTGCTCAATGGGAAGGCCATCCAGAAATCGCCACGATTTTGCTCCGTCCAGGCTGAGAAACACGCCTCCGTCGTTGCCCTGAATCATACGATTGGGATCGCGCGGGTCGATCCAAAGCGTGTGGTGGTCCGAATGCACGCCGCGATCCGCGAGATGGGCGGTCTTGCCGCCGTCTTCCGATTCCATGAGGTTGAACGATAGGAAGTACACCTTGTTCTCGTCAACAGGAGAGACGACCATACGCGAAAAGTAGAACGGGCGGACATCAAGTGCGTGATTGTCGCTCACTTCCGTCCAGTGATTACCCATGTCAATGGATTGCCAGAGGAGACCCTTGTCTGCTGCAATCAGCGCGTACAGATGATTCGGGTTACTGGGAGCTACGGCGATGGCGATTCGGCCCAGCGGCCCGCTTGGTAGACCTTCGCTGAGTTTTTTCCACGTATCCCCGCCATCCGTTGTGCGGTAGACGCCGCTTGATTCGCCTCCGTCGACTAGCGTCCATGGATACCGGCGCACGTGCCACATGGCAGCGTAGAGAACCATCGGATTGCCCGGCTGCATCGCCAGGTCTGCGACGCCGGTCGAATCGTCGATATACAGAACTTTTTTCCACGTCTTACCGCCGTCGATAGTACGAAAAACGCCGCGCTCCTGGTTTGGACCCCATGCGTGGCCGATTGCTCCCACAAACACCCTATCCGGATCCTTGGGGTCGACGATAACGCTCGAAATCTGGCCTGCATCTCCGAGGCCCATAAATTTCCATGATTCGCCTGCGTCGGAGGAAAAGTAGACGCCCGCCCCATCCGTGATGTCGTTGCGGACTTTTGCTTCACCCGTACCTGCCCAGACGAAATTCGGGTTGGAAGGAGCCAAGGCAATCGCGCCGATCGATGACGTCTTCTCGTGCTCGAAGATCGCCTTCCATGTGATGCCGCCGTTTGCGGTCTTCCACACGCCACCGCTCGCGGCGCCCACGTAATAAATGTTTGGATTGCCCGGAACGCCCACTACCGACGCCACCCGCCCGCCGGCAGCAGCTGGTCCCAAGTTACGGAATTTCAGATTCTTAAAAACATCTTTGTTCTCGGCCTCCGGCTGTTGCGCTGAAAGTGGAAAAGAGCACTGCGCAAGCACCGTCAGAATCGCAAGAGACAGGTATGGAGCTATGATCCGCATTTCTAATCCGTA
This sequence comes from Bryobacteraceae bacterium, assembly GCA_036557345.1. Classification (GTDB taxonomy): domain Bacteria; phylum Acidobacteriota; class Terriglobia; order Bryobacterales; family Bryobacteraceae; genus Bog-105. The sequence goes on along the minus strand of DATBHS010000044.1, from coordinate 4,500 downwards.
TTCTCTGACGTGGCCGCGCAGAAAAATATTCCTCTACAAAAGCAACCCACAGTGTCCGCCTACCTCTCGCTAGACTGGAATTTCACATGACGTCTCTGCTCAGGCCGGCCGCTCGTAGATATCGCGGCTGGATCGATCGATGGGAAAATGAACTGGCATTTCGCGCCACCGATCGCGTCGTGCGGCCGTTCGAGTTCGGGCTCGAGTGGTGCAATGGCTGGCCGTCCGCCCGCGCGTTGCCGATGAATGGCTCAGATGCGATCGAGTATATCCACGAATTGAACCGGCACAATGTTGCGCGCAGCGATGAATTCTTTGGCTACAAAACGCCCGGCGCGTTCCGGCTCTCGGGGGATTGGCTCGAATTTATCTCTCCCGTTGCAACTCCATACCCTGAAAACAATCTGGTGCGGGCCCGCTGGTTTCCGGCAAAGAATCAGGCGCGCCGGGCCGTTGTCGTCCTGCCCCACTGGAACTCCAAACTCCCACAGCACAATGCTCTTTGTGCCGGATTACAGCGGCTTGGCATTTCCACACTGCGCCTCAGCCTTCCGTACCACGATGCCCGGATGCCCTCCGGATTGAGCCGCGCAGATTATGCCGTATCATCAAATATCTGCCGCACCATCGACGCCACGCGGCAAGCCATTATCGATACCCGTGCTTGCTTCGATTGGCTAGAGCAGCAGGGATTCCACGATTTCGGCATTGTAGGAACGAGTCTCGGTTCTTGCTATGCATTCCTCGCCAGCGCTCATGATCCTCGCATCCGTGTAAACGTGTTTAATCACTGCTCGACATACTTCGCCGATGTTGTTTGGGAGGGGTTGTCTACGCGCCACATCCGCGACAGTCTCGAGGGAGCCATCGACCTCCCCGGTCTCCGTTCGCTTTGGGCATGCATCAGCCCTCCCAATTTTTGGGACCTCTTCACGGCGAAAGCGAAGCGCTCCAAATTCATCTACACACGTTACGATACGACGTTCCCCGTCCATCTCTCGCGCCAAGTAATCCATGGAGCCCGCGCGCATAAGTGGGACCACGATGTCACCGTCCTGCCCTGCGGCCATTACACGATGGGCGAGTTTCCGTTTAAATATGTGACCGGTTACCAGATCTGTTCGTTCCTGAAACGCAATCTGTAGCCCCTGTCATTTTCAAAAAAGTTAAGGTCTTAAATAATCTTACCCCGGTCGATGGTACAAAACCTTTGTTTTGTGCATCGAACGCTTGTGAAATCGATCTGCTCCGGCAAGCCCGGTACCATTTTTTTCTCCATCTGTACTCTGGCCGTCACTTTTCAAAGTGCTCTCTATTCACAATCTTCTACGGCAGGCGCGGCTGCCAGAACGACCGGAGCCGCCGTACAGCCAATCGCGTCGTCTTCAATGAACAATGCTCAGAGCGCGCCTCCACCTCCGACCGAAGATCAGACCTTCCAGGGCAGCGTTCCGCAAGGCAGCCCATCGCCTAGCGCGATACCTGTCACTTTGGAAGAAGCTGTCGACCGTGGGTTGAAGACGAATCTGGGACTGCTCACAAGCCAGCAAAGCAGTCGCGAGGTCCGCGCCGAGCGGTATCGGGCGCTCAGCGGACTGCTGCCGAAATTGACGGGGCAGCTCAGTATGACGGAGCAGCAGATTAATTTGCAGGCACTGGGCTTCCTTATCAGTCCGCCTCCGCAACTGGGGTTTACTATTCCAAAGATTGTCGGGCCTTACTCTTACCAGAGTGTGCTCGTGAACGCCGACGTTCCCTTGTTCGATTACAGCGCGATCAATAATTTTCGCGCATCGAGGGAAAATTTCAAGGCATCGGCGCTTTCGGTGAGAAGCGCGCGCGATCTGGTCGTGCAAGCGGTCGGGAACGCCTATCTCGAGATCATTGCCGACCAAGCACGCATTGCTGCCGCGCGTGCCGAGATCGCGGCCGATGAGGCGGTTTACAACAATGCCGTCCACCGTCATAATGCCGGTCTCGCAATCGGAATCGACGTGTTGCGTTCACAGGTTGAGCTGAAACAACGCCAGCAGCAGTTGGTTGCCGTTTCGAATCAATTCGAAAAGGACAAGCTCACGTTGGGGCGCATCATTGGGCTTCCCATAGGCCAGGACTTTACGGTTTCCGACCCTTCCTCCTCCGTTCGCCTCGAGGGATTGTCTATCCATGATGCGGAAGCCCAAGCCTATTCCCACCGATCGGATTTTCAGGCTGCCCAGGCACGAGTGCTGGCCGCCCAGTTTTCGTTACGCGCCGCCAAAGCCGAGCGACTTCCCACTTTGACCGCTTCCGGTTTTTACGGCGATGAGGGGCTTCGCATTTTCAACAACTCGCACGGCGTCTTCAACGCAACAGGCACTATCCAGTTCAACATTTTTGATGGCGACCGGATCAAGGCCGATGTTTTGCAGAATGATGCCGAGCTGCGCAACCGGCGTAATGAGCTCGAGAACCTGCGCGCTCAAATCGATTATCAGGTGCGTAACGCATTGCTCGATCTCAAGTCAGCGGCCGATCAGGTGGACGTCGCGACGAGCAATATGGATCTGGCAAACCAATCGCTCACCCAATCGCGCGACCGATTCACTGCGGGTGTAACAAACACTGTAGAGGTGGTTCAGGCGCAGCAAGCCGTGGCCGAGGCGAATGAAAACCTCATTTCGGCCCAATATCAGTACAACGTGGCAAAGGTGTCTCTTGGCCGTGCAATCGGACTAGCGGAGCAGGGCATTCACAGCTACTTCGGCAAGCAGCCGTAATTCGTTCACTCGATACAATAACTTGCTTGGAGGGCCTTCATGGGGCGCTTTGTTGCTCTGTTTCTTTTTTCATTCCTTGTCCTTGCTGACGAGCCGCATCCCACGCTCGCAATCGGTTCACCCGCTCCCGACTTTTCGCTTCCCGGCATTGATGGCAAGATCCACAAACTGAGCGATTATTCTTCCAGCAAGATACTGGTTATCGTCTTTACTTGTAATCACTGCCCGACCGCGCAGCTGTACGAATCTCGCATCAAGAAACTCGCAGCGGATTATCAGGATAAAGGCGTCGCGCTTATCGCGATCGAGCCCAACAATGCAAGGGCCGTCCGTCTAGACGAGCTTGGCTACACGGATGTGAGTGACAGCCTCGAAGAAATGAAAATTCGCGCCGCGTACCGCCACTTCAATTTTCCCTACCTGTATGACGGTGAAACGCAATCGGTATCTCGTGCCTATGGCCCGCAAGCCACGCCGCACGTCTTCATCTTTGATCAGCAGCGGAAACTTCGGTATCAGGGCCACGTCGATAACAATCAGCGCGAATCTCTGGTCAAGACACAAGACGCGCGCAATGCGATTGACGCGCTCCTTGCAGGTAAGCCGGTGCCGGTCGATCACACACGAGTCTTCGGCTGCTCGACAAAGTGGATGTCAAAGGAGCCCGACCGGCTCGAAGAATTGAAGAAGATCGAAGCGGAGCCGGTCAGCGTGCAGGAAGTTTCCGCCGATGGCCTGAAAAAGTTGCGCGCTAATCCGACCGGCAAAGTCCTGCTCGTGAATTTCTGGGCCACCTGGTGCGGTCCCTGCGTGCACGAACTACCCGACCTGGAAACCACGTGGCACATGTATCGGTTGCGCGATTTCGATATGGTTACGGTTTCCGCCAATATGCCGGATGAGAAGGCCGGAGTCATCAAAATGCTCCAAAAGCTGCATGCCTCGAGCCGCAATCTGCTGTTCGGATCTACCGATACGGACGCGATGCAGGAGGCCTTCGATCCGAGCTGGCAGGCCGGAGTTCCGTATACGGTTTTGATCTCGCCCGACGGCAAGATCCTGTATCGGGAACAGGGCGCGCTCGACATCCTGAAGCTGCGCCGCACGATCCAGGCCAATCTCCCAGATCCAGATTACATCGGCCATCGCGCCTACTGGGCGTCGGCGCAGCCCTAGAACAATACTTATTTCGACGCAATGTAATCGATCAACGTCTCGATCTCCGAATCGCTTAGCTGCTTAGCGAACGCGGGCATCAGGGGTCCGCCGAATTTGATCCTCACCGCAACATATTGGCGGTTCGGTTTGGCGTGGCTGAGCGGCAGCTTTTCGTTCTTAAAGAGATGATTCAGGCTCGGGCCGATTTTCCGGGAGTGCATTCTGTCTTTATCGATGTCATGGCAAACGGCGCAGTTTTCGCGAAAGAGATCGCGCCCGATGACCAGGCGCGAAGTCTCCCATGGCGGAGCTTTGATATCGGCCGCTGAAAGTGTGGCGGCGAGTCCTAAGCCAAGCAGCCATTTCCGCGTCATAACGAGTCGCCGACTCCGCCGACGTCATGCGCTCCTGCTTGCGTGAGACACCGGCTCACCTCTTCCGCTCGGTCCGCGCGGCACTGAACCCGGATGCAGATGACCCCGGGCTCAACGAGCGGCACGGGCGTCTGCCGCCGACGCCTCAGCAGGCCGCTCTCCCAGAGAAAGCAAGCCAAGACCGTCAGAATGCTACCAAGCATGGTCAG
>DATBHS010000043.1:0-66858 GCA_036557345.1 Bryobacteraceae bacterium | reverse complement strand
CCGCGAGAGCAATGAACTGGCAAAAGCTGAAGTATTTGTTGCCCTCCGCGCGCCGGCAAGCCGAGCTTGAAATGCGCAACGAATTGGCCTCGCTCGCAGCCATGGCCGAACCGGGTGAGCTTGGGAACCTGACCCTGGCTGCTGAAGATGCACGCGCCGTATGGGGATGGCCATGGATCAGCGGTCTGTTCGCCGATATCCGCTATGCAATGCGCACGTTGCTTCATCAGCCAGGCTTTCTCGTGGCGGCGGTGCTGACCTTGGCGCTCGGAATCGGCGCCAACACCACGATCTTTAGCGTCATGAACGCTACCATTCTGAAGCCCTTGAGCTTCCCCGACTCTCACCGGCTCGTGCTTGTATGGGAGACCTTCGGCAAGGACCCGAATAACACAAACATAGTCTCCGCGCCAAATATCTGGGATTTCAGAAGGCAAGCTCGATGCTTCGAAGGGATCGCTATTTTCGATTCCTCAGGCCGCGGCTATAACCTTTCAGTCCAAGGCCAGGACCCCGAACAGGTATCGGGTCTGCGTGTGTCGGCGAACTTCTTCTCCGTGCTGGGAGTGAAGCCCATGCTAGGCCGCGCGTTTTCGCCCGAAGAAGAGATGCCGGGCAGAGACCACGAAGTCGTGCTGAGCTATGGCCTATGGAAGCGCCGCTACGGCGGGGACGCCGCGATTGTCGGTCAGGCCATCAGGATCGATGGAGAACCTTTCGTCGTAGTGGGCGTCATGCCCCGCGACTTTTCCTGGCAGTTCTGGAGCGGGCCACGCCAACTCTGGGTGCCCGTCGGCTATACCAAGACCGATTACGGCCGCGGTAACAATAGCTTTCTTGCCTTTGCACGTCTCAAGTCGGGAATAAGTATTGAGCGCGCGCGTTCGGAAATCGCAGGAGTAGCGGCTCGCATCGCCAAACAATATCCCATTGATGACGCCGGAATGGGTGCCACGGTTCAGCCGCTTGGCGAATACGGCTTGGACGGCCTGCGCCGGATGATGATCACCCTTCTGGCCGCGGTGGGATTTGTCTTGCTGATTGCTTGCGTGAATGTAGCTAATCTCATGTTGGCCCGCGGAGCATCGCGCCAAAGGGAATTCGCCATTCGACGCGCGCTGGGCGCTCCCGGCCGGCGGATCGCACGTCAATTACTCATTGAAAGCCTGGTGGTCTCTGTCTGGGGCGGAGTCGCCGGAATACTGCTGGCGCTGTGGAGCAGCCGCTTGCTTTTTCAGTTGCTGGGGAACGAAGTGCAACTGCCCATGAGACAGGTGGATGCCATTCCGCTGGATGGTCGGGTGCTCGCGTTTGCCTTGTTAGTCTCTTGCCTGACCGGGATTATCTTTGGTCTTGTTCCGGCCCTGAGTGTTTTGCGGACTGGGCTGAATGAGCCTTTGAAAGAAGGCAGTCGTGAATCGAGTGAGGGCCGGGGTGGTATTTTGCGCCACGCACTCGTGGCGTGTGAAGTGGCGCTCGCCTTGGTTGTACTCTCGGGAGCAGGACTCATGATCAAAAGCGCCCAACAATTGCTAGGTGTCGATCCGGGGCTGAATCCGAAGAACGTACTGACGATGGAGATGTCAGTCCCGCAAGACGCGATCTATGAAGGTCCTCCGGGTCTCCCGCTCTTCTGCCGGGATCTCGAGCAACATGTGGGAGCAATACCCGGAGTCATCTCCGTGGGAGCAGTAGGCCACTTACCCTTCGAAGGGAACGCGGGCCGCGGCTTTCAGATTGAAGGTCGCCCTCCTGCTGCCCCGCAAGACATGCCAGGCGGCAACTACAGTGTGGCTTGCCCAAACTATTTCCGCACCATGGGCATCCCCATTCTCAAAGGCCGGGAATTCACGCGCAAAGACACGTTGGACTCGCCCGGAGTTGTTGTTATCAATGAAGCCATGGCTCGTCAGTTCTGGCCGAAAGAAGATCCGGTTGGCAAGGCAATCCGTTTTGGTGGATCGGATGGTCCACGGTTGACGATCGTCGGAGTTGTCGGAGACGTTCATTACCAAGGCCTCGACACACCCGTTAAAGGTCAACTCATGCGGCCATACATGCAAGCCGGTTGGCCTATTATGAACATCGCTGTGCGTACTAACCACGCGCCAACCGAGTTCACTGCGCCCGTCAAGAAGGCAATCAAAGCGTTCCTACCGGACCGGCCCGTCTCAGCTGTTGAGACGATGGTTGACATCGTCAGGTACTCAATCGGTTCCCGCCGGATTCCTATGCTGCTGCTCTCCGCATTTTCCGCTATAGCTTTGTTGCTGGCGGCAGTAGGCATTATGGGCGTGGTGGGTTATTCGGTAACACAACGAACTCGGGAGATCGGAATACGGATGGCGCTTGGCGCGCGCGCAGCTAGTGTGTTCGGCCTGGTGTTGCGCGGCAGCATGAAATGGGTTTTTACTGGCCTCGTGCTCGGCATCGCGGGGTCGATTGGCATGTCCGGCTTACTCACCACGCTACTCTATGGAGTGCATCCAACGGATCCCATGGTTCTTTGCACGGTTTCTGTATTGCTGCTTATCGTGGCCCTTCTGGCAAGCTTCCTTCCGGCGCGGCGCGCTGCAACCCTCGATCCGATCCGGACTCTACGCCACGAGTGACCATTGTCTGCATATAGACTTTGCTCTTTTGCTGTGAGTGGGGATGCCAGATCAACTCCATCTCGCTGGGTTTCCCCGACGCAATAGCGCCGTGTTGCTCGTAGATCACGTCAAAAAAACAATAATCCCCGGTGTTCCTACGGGCGTGTACTGTCCGGTAAATGTGAGTTGGCCGGTCCTGCGATTCACGCGGAAGCAGGTGACAGCATCGCTCCTCTGGTTGCACGAGTAGAGGAACCGGCCGCTGGGGTCAATATTGAAACTCCGTGGATAGTCGCCGCGAGTCCACTCCTCTCCGGCGTACGTCAGCCTGCCGTCCGGTCCAATGGAGAAGAACGCGATACTGTCATGCAAACGGTTCGCGGCATATAGAAATCTCGCGTCGGGCGAAATCGTTACCTCGGAGGTGAAATTTGTTCCGCTGAATCCTTTCGGCAGAGTGGATAACGTTTGCATCGGCTGCAGTGTGCCCTTGACGCCATCCCAGGCAAAAGTGACCAGCGTCGAGCTCTCTTCCTGCAGCGCGTAGACCCATCGTCCGCTCGGATGAAAGGCGAAATGCCGCGGGCCATCTCCGGATGGAAGCGATACGAACGGTGGATCGTTGGGAGATAGTTTGCCCGAGTCGGCATCGAACCTCCACACATACATTCGGTCCAGCCCCAGGTCGGCTGCTAGAACGAAGCGCCCGGATGGGTCGGCATGAATCATATGGGCGTGTGGGCGGTCGTGGCCGCTGATGGCAAAGCTCCCGGAGGGCGCGCTTGCTGCATGGATCGAACCGGTTTCCCCCTGGTCGGTTTTGACGTCGGTGGCCGGGCCAACCTGCCCGTTTGAGTCGATCGGGAGCACAGCCACTGTACCTCCAGCGTAGTTCGCAACCAGGACGAACTTTCCGGAAGGATGAATACTCAGGTGGGCGGGCCCGGCCCCCTCGGAGCTGACCCTATTGAGAAGTGTCAAATGACCATTCGACCGGTCAACCGAGATTGCGCTGACGGAACCGGAATGAGTCCCATTGAACGTGTTCGTTTCCTCCGCCGCATAGAGATGGCTTCGCGAGGTGTCCAGGGCGAGCCAGGCTGGGTTAAAGGCGTCGGCGAAAACCTCGCGCTGCGTTAGCGCCCCTGTTTCCGCGTTCATCTCGAACAGGTAAATGCCCTGTCCCCTGCCTTTACTGCCCTCCGGGCCCTGCGGCGAGCTATACGTCCCAACGCAGGCGAGAACGGGCCGGTTCGAAGCCCTGGATTGCCGCGCACCCGCTAGCGTGGACGAGGCGAGAAGACTCGAAGCCGCGGTAACGAACGAACGGCGTGATACTCGAACGGATGACAATGTCTGCACGCAATGAGCTTATCCGATACTGATTCTTTCAACGTGTTTCATGGTCTTTGATTATTGTGTGATTGGCGGGGGCATCGTCGGCATGGCCACCGCCATGGCGCTGCTCGAAGCGCGACCCGGGTCGAGTCTCGTCATTCTTGAAAAGGAGCAGGGCCTGGCCAGGCACCAGACCGGTCACAACAGTGGCGTCATTCACTCCGGCATTTACTACACGCCGGGAAGCCTGAAGGCGGAGCTTTGCCGCCGCGGTGCCCTTGCTACCAAGACTTTCTGCCTTCAGCACGGTATTCCGTTTGAAGTCTGCGGGAAGCTGCTGGTCGCGACCAACGCGCTCGAAAACGAGCGCATGGATGCGCTATTTGAGCGCGCGAACAAGAACAGTATCCAGGTCGAACGGCTGGATGCCGCCGAATTGAGACGGCGTGAGCCGAATATCGTCGGACTTGGCGGTCTTTTCATTGAAAGCACCGGCATTGTCGATTTCAAGCGGATTTGTGAGGCAATGGCTCACATTGTCCGCTCAACAGGAGCCGAAATCGAGCTCGGCGCTCAGGTCACGGGAATCCAAGAGGACGCACAGCACGTTACCATTACGGCTCACGCACGGCAGTGGATGGCAAAACAACTCGTCGTCTGCGCTGGTCTGCAGTCGGACCGCCTTGCCAGGATCTCGGGCATGAAAATCCACCACCGGATTGTGCCCTTTCGGGGTGAATATTACCGGCTACCGGCCGCCAGGAATGGCATTGTCCGGCACCTCATCTATCCGATACCGGATCCCGATCTTCCCTTTCTCGGCGTCCACCTCACGCGCATGATCGACGGCGGCGTTACCGTGGGTCCCAACGCAGTGCTTGGTTTTGCTCGCGAAGGCTACCCCAAGTTCTCCTTCCGCGTTCACGATATTGCGGAATACTGCGCATTTTCCGGTTTCTGGAAGACGATTGCGGCGAACCTGAAATCGGGGATGCGCGAGATGCGCAATTCTCTTTGGAAGCGCGGCTACCTCGCAGAGTGCCGGAAGTATTGTCCGAGTCTCACGCTTGACGACCTGCTCCCCGCACCCGCGGGAATCCGCGCGCAGGCCGTCTTAGAGGACGGCACCCTGGTCCATGACTTTCTGTTTCGTCAGACGGAACGGATGCTCCACGTATGCAACGCACCCTCTCCCGCGGCCACTTCCGCTATTCCGATCGGCGAGATGATCGCTGAAAAATGCCTTCATGGTCTACACTGAGCAACTTTCATAACCATGTATCAATTCCGATTTCTCGTCATGAATTTCGACCGTCTCGCCCCTCCGGCGGCCTCGGACGAGCGCGGTCGTACTCCCGGGGAGCCGCATGGGCCCCGCTAAGCCGCCCGGTGGGCCCGTTGCCGGCCGGCGCTCTTTAGGCGAAAACGCCGAACCTCGTGTTTCCGATGCTATGATCGAGTTCAGAAAGCAAGAATTCGCATGCGGACGCGCAATCTGTCTTGCATTTTTGTATCGGGCGTCCGACGATGGGGGGGCTCCCGGCGCTTTTCCATAACGGGGATAGCGCTGCTATCTCTTGTCCTCAGCCCGATCGCCGCACTCGGTCAGGCTCAAAAGGGTTCTGACGATACTCCGCAAACTGCGAAATCCTCTATCGCTCCGAACGCGCCCGTAAATATCGAATCAAGAAAACCCACCGATGCCGCGCCCAAAGCTGAGTCGCGCTCGCACGACATCCGAGTAGAGAAGCAGCTGGTGCTGATCAATGTCACGGTAACGGATCCGCTGAACCGGTTCGTTACGGGTCTCGAGAAGCAGCACTTTCGACTCTTCGAAGATAAGGTGGAGCAGAACATCTCGAATTTTTCAAGCGAGGACGCTCCCATTTCTATCGGTCTCGTGTTTGATACGAGCGGCAGCATGGGACCTAAGCTGCAGAAGTCGCGGCAGGCCGCCGCCGAGTTCTTCAAAACCGCGAATCCGGCTGACGAGTTTTTTCTCGTCCAGTTCAACGACCGTCCGGAGCTCAGCGTGCCCTTTACAACCGACACAGATAAAGTCCAGAGTACCTTGACCTTTACGCAGTCAAAGGGAAGAACGGCGTTGCTCGACAGCGTATACCTGGCAATGCACGAGATGAAGAAGGCGCATAATCCCCGAAAAGCGCTGCTTATCATCTCCGATGGCGGGGATAACAGCAGCCGGTATACAGAAACGGAGATCAAGAATGCCGTTCGGGAAGCGGATGTTCAGATTTTTGCGATCGGGATCTTTGAGTCGCTTTCAAACCGTGGCCGGACTCCTGAAGAAGCCTCCGGACCTGGGCTGTTGAACGAGCTCGCCGAGCAGACCGGCGGGCGCGAATATGCGGTCGAGAATATAGCGGAATTGCCGGACATCGCCGCGAAAATCGGGATCGAGCTGCGCAACGAATACATTCTTGGCTACACGCCGAAGAATCAGGAGCGAGATGGTAAGTACCGGCGCGTTCAGGTAAAACTAAATCAGCCGCGCGGACTTCCACCGTTGAAAGCCTACTTCCGCCTGGGGTATTATGCGCCGGCGAACTAAGAGATCCCTCGGGCGAGCTCTCGCAGCGAATAGCTTGACGGTAGCGCTGCTCGGGGCAACTTTTGCGCCTTCTTTGCTCGCTCAATTCCGGGCGGACACGCGCCTCGTCGTGCTGCACGCGAGCGTCACCGATAAGAAAGGCAAACTCCTCACCAATCTCGATAAGGATGCCTTCAAAGTCTACGAGAACGGGCAGCCGCAACAGGTCAAGATCTTCCGGCGAGAAGATGTTCCCGTTTCGTTGGGCATCATCATCGACGATAGCGGCAGCATGATGACCAAGCGTAGCCGTGTAGAAGCTGCTTCGCTCGCCATGGTGCGTGAATCTAATCCACAGGATGAAGTCTTCATCGTTAACTTCAATGATGACGCGTATCTGGACGTTCCGTTCACGAACGACATTCACAAAATGGAGCAAGGTCTCGCTCGCATCGACTCGCGCGGCGGAACGGCGATGCGCGATGCCATCAGCCAGGCGCTGGATTACATGAGGGCCAAGGCCAAAAAAGACAAGAAGGTCCTGATGGTCATCACGGACGGTAATGACAATGCGAGCAACATGTCACTGGAGAAGGTCGTGATGCGCTCCAACCAGGCCGATACTCTCGTTTATGCCATTGGCCTTTTTACAGACGAAGAAAAGCACGAAGCGACGAAAGCTCGTCGCGCCTTGAACGAGCTCACATCCGCGACCGGCGGCCTGACTTTTTATCCGAAGGAAGTATCGGAAGTGCAGGCACTGGCAGTAGAGATTGCGCGCGACATACGTAATCAATACACCATCGCGTACAGTCCGACGATCCAGCAATTGGACGGGAGCTATCGCCAGATCAAGGTGACGGTCGATGCGCCGGGCAAGCCGGTTGTGCGCACTCGTTCTGGATACTACGCTACTCCCGATGCGGATCAGACCAAACGAGTGAGTACAGCTTCGATCGCGAATCCCGATCCGCAGCGCTGATGCTGCGTTTCCTCTGGATTGCAACCCGGGGATATCGTCTCCGGCCGTGGAACTCCCCGTATTTGCGCTGGAGGATCGAGACTTACTCCGGAATACCTGCCGACTCGATTACCCGCGAGGCTTTCTTCCGCTTCATCTGGTCCGAGCGGCGTTCGCTCTGGCTATATCTTCGCTGGGTAAGCCGCATGCGCAGCGCCAGCTAATAGTAGCGCAGACTCCCAATCTGCCGCGCCAAGGCTCATCTCGGCGCCATTTCGATCTCCGAGCTATATTCCGCCTCGTAATACAGATTCGAAGTTGTATTACACTATCGTTATGCGATCCACAGTTCAAGCGAGACTCGACGCCGCGAGCCGCCGCGACCTTACCAAACTCGTACGAAGCCTCGGTTGGAGTCCTTCTCAGGTCGTGCGCGAAGCGCTCCGCCGCATGGCGACCTCTCAATTGCCGGGTGGACGCCCCCGTATCGCCGGTATGGGCAAGTTTTCTTCTGGCGTTTCCGACCTTGGTTCTAACAAGAAACACCTGAGAGGTTTCGGCGGTTGACTCCCGTTCTACTGGATACCGGTGTTATCGTTGCCCTGCTGGATCGAAGCGAGCGCCGTCACGCTGCTTGTGTAGAAGCTGTGGATGGAATCCGTGGTCCGCTAGCCACTTGCGAACCGGTCATTGCAGAGGCTTGTTATCTGACGCGAAGTCTTCCAGGTGCCTCCGAAGCCATTCTTCAGAACGTCGCTGATGGCACGTTCCAGATTCCTATTCAGCTCCCCCGCTGTGCCATAGCAATTCAGCGCATCCTGAAAAAGTATCGGGACCAATATATCGACCTTGCCGATGCCTGCCTCATCCATTTAGCTTCAGAGCTTCGAATTGGGGACATTCTTACGCTCGACAGCGATTTCAAAGTGTACCGTTGGGGCGGAAACCGGCCCTTCAGCCTTGTATCTCCTCTTCAGCATTTGTTATGAATCGGTAGCTGCCATCCTGCTCCTGTCTGCCCTTCCGACCCAATCGCCTACACGCCAGGACTCCGGTCTACCGTTCGCTCAACCTCGTAATCGCCCACGACGACACTGAGACTACACGAGCGTCTACGCAAAAAGATCCTCCTGAGCAAGTGAATGTCAGGAGGACTTTACTACAGGGTGTATCGATGAAGCCGTCAGGACCGCTTGCTTGCGCCCGCGCTCACTCCGGCCGTCCCGGCCTTCCTCGAAACCCGTCGCGCACCGTATAGTCCTGTGGAACCTGAAACAACGCCGCATCCGGCGCATTTCGAGTGATGTTATTGACCGTATACGTCGATTCCCCAATGCGCGGATCGGTTCGCTTGGAAAGCACCACGATCTGTAGATCGGGAGAATACCAGACTTCGCTCTTCGAAACGATCGGCTGCGCATTGCCGATCGCGCCGGCCGGAATTGTATGTGTGATGCTCTTGCCTTGCGCATTCACGCCCCCGATATTCTGGGTCCCGAGATCGTCAGACACGATATTCGCAGAGTTGCGCTTGTCACGGTGCTCACGGTCGTGAGGCCGCCTGTCATTCGCACCCGGCGCTCTAAATGGCCGGCGGTTCGCCGTCTTGGTATTCGCATTCAGTTCGTAGCTGTAGCCGGCCACGGGATCGGTAATAAAGGTAATCGTCGTGGGCCCGTTCTGTGCAAGCGGACCCTGCGTGATCGTCTCCTGCAAGTAGGTCCGGCCCTGGCTATCCCTCGCCGCCTTGCCCGTCGTTGTTCTTTGGATCGTGTTGCCGTCGGCGAGCGTCTGAATCAGCGAGTTGTTCACCTCCGCTGAATAGGGCGCTCCAGTCACCACCTTCCATGGTGGCCGTCCGATTCCGAATTCTCTCGGAATGATGCCCTCTCTGCGAAGTTCCGGCGCGCCCCCGGGCGGTGGCCCCGGAGGCGGCATCTGTGCGTACGCCGCTCCACTCCATGCAAGTAATGCGATTAAAAAGACCCTCTTCATTGCCCTTCTCCTCCCTGTCTCAATCCACGCTCAACACGTGAATACCTAACGGCTGTCCGTCCACTCCCATCAGCACATCCGCAAGCACCGAGTCGTCTGCCCCTGAAATTCCATGTGAAATGGGTTCAAACACCAGGCCCACACCGGCTAGCGACGATACGGGCACCTGCATCTCGACGATATGGGGTGCACTCACGGGCAGATCGGGATTGGAATACGGCAGCGGAATGAAGCTCTCTCCATCCACCTGCAAAGTGGCGTCCTGCAAATAAAGTGATCCTGCGACGCTGCGATCTGCAGGGGCGTGATTTGCAGGAATCTGATTTGCAGGAAAGTGGATCGGCTGCAAACCGAAAAGCACGGCCAGCAAGATAGCCGCCGCAATTCCCGCACTCCACCAGATCGCTCGCACTCGCTTCCGGCGCGTCTCCAAACGAACGGTACGCTCAGGACATGCTTCAAGCCTGCTGGCCAGAGCTTCACGCTCTCCGGGACGGGCCTCGGGCAGCTCTATCGCGGCCAGCGACTCGATCTGATCCGAAAGCCGCAGGATCTCAGCGTGCCTCCGTTTGCAAATTTCGCAATCCGGCAAATGGGATTCAACCAGCAAAATTTCGCCCGGCGACAGCTCGTCATCGATGGCCCTGACCAGCAAGTCATTTGTCAGATGGTCGGACGCGTTCATAATAGTTCCCTCAATCTGTCCAGCCCGCGCTGGATGTTTTCTCCGACTGTCGAAATTCCGATCTTCAACACGTCGGCGATCTCCCGATACTTCAGCCCTTGAGAGCGGAGGATCAGGCACCCGCGTTGCGCTGCGCTCAGTTGCTCCATCGCATGGCCCAAGCGCTGCATGCGCTCCTTTGCAAGCAACTCATCCTCGGCGGAGTCGGCCCTGGCTGGAAGATCGCCTCTCGAGGTCACATCAGCGAGCGGATCGGTCCTGCTGGCCGGAAAAGCGGTCTGGCTATTGCGCGCCAGGTTGTGTGCGACACGAAAAAGCCAAGCGCGCAGATTGGTTTGATCTCCGCCGGCGAGTAAATGCTCGTGCAGTCTCAGAAAAGTCTCCTGCACGATCTCCCCGCAACTTTCCGCATCGAGGCCCAGGAACAGAACGTATCGCCGGAGCGGAATGTGCTCCCGGTCGTAATATTCCAGAACAAGCCGCCGATGAGAGATATCTTCCAAATACTCCGCGCCCCACGCGGCGGCAGATAGGGGCATTACTTCACCGGATTCCATCTATGTCCCACTCTAGCGGTGCGCGCTCTTTCCTGGTCTTTGATCAGATCGAAACCCGAGCGTAAGCGAGGGGCTATGCCAGTTTGTGTAGCGAGGGCCACAAGAGAGCCTTTTGGGGAGTTGCACTTGGGGTTGGGGGGACTCTCTCGTGGCCTGGCGTCTCGCATGCTAGGTGCATATGAAACAAACGGCGCCGGATTTTTTCCGGTTCTGCGAGGAAATTTTTTCGGGCCCCGCGACGGCGTCAACCCTTGGCTGTCACGCGATGTGACCGCTGCTTCGCAGGCGGTTCATGACCTGTCCCACACAGATTGTGTGCCGTATTTACCAGAGCCAAATGTGAAAATGCCTGCGGAAAATTCCCGAGTTGCCGCTTTTCGCTAGGATCGTATTCTTCCGATAACAACCCGACGTCGTTGCGCACAGCCAGCAGCCGCTCAAACAGCTTCTGTGCCTCGTCGAGTCGTCCTTGTAGAACATAGTTGTCTGCCAGCCAGAAACTGCACGCAAGAAACGTTCCTTCACTTCCATGTATTCCATCGACAGCGCTGTCCGGCTTGTAGCGTGCCACGAAGCCGTCTCTCATCAGGTGCTTCTCGATTGCCGCAACGGTACTCTTCATGCGCGGGTCGTCGGCCGGAAGAAAGCCGACCAGCGGCATCATAAGGATGCTGGCATCCAGTTGCTTGCTGCCGAAGTATTGCACAAACGATTCCAGTTCATGGCTGTAACCAAGCCGGCATACCTCGTCGTGGATTTCTCCGCGCAGCTTCCTCCAGCGGTCCAGCGGCCCCTCCTCACCGAACTCTTCGATGCTGCGCACCGCGCGATCGAACGCCACCCAGGCCATCACCTTCGAAAAGACAAAATGCCGCCGTGGGCCGCGCACCTCCCAAATTCCGGAGTCTGGTTGCGGCCAGATCTCTTCGAGGTGTGTCACCAGCGCCTTTTGTAAGTTCCAACCTACGTCCAGCTTAACGAGCCCTTTTTGCCTTGCCAGATACAGTGAATCCATAATCTCGCCGTAGACGTCGAGCTGAAGTTGCTCGGAAGCGGCATTCCCGATCCGCACTGGCTGCGACGCTTCGTAGCCCGGCAGTTCGGGCATCTCGAATTCCGTGAGACGGCGTTCTCCGGCAACCCCGTACATGATCTGCAATTGCTCCGGATCGCCCGCTGCAGCGCGAATCAGCCAATCCCTCCAATACTTCGCTTCATCGGTGAAGCCGGCCTCCAGCAATGCATATAGCGTAAATGTAGAGTCGCGCAGCCAGCACACCCGGTAATCCCAATTGCGCCCTCCGCCAATTGCTTCGGGCAGCGAAGTGGTGGCCGCTGCCACAATGCCGCCCGTATCGTGATGCGTGAGAGCTTTTAGTGTAATGATGGACCGAAGCACCTCTTCCGCGTATGGCCCCTTGGGCGTGTGCTTGCTCGACCATCGCTCCCACGCGCGTGTGACATTCTCGATCGTGGTTGCCGCGTCCGGCTGATGAGGAATGGGCCCGAACGAATACGACCAGGTAAGGACGAAAGGAATCTCCTGGCCTTCTGACACCTCGAAATTGCTCCGTGTGGTCAGATCCTCTCCTCGTAATGGGACGGGCGTGGCCAGGACAACTCTGTCCGGTCCGGCAATAGCTTGCGTTCGGCCGTCGGCCAGCCTGCTGACCCAGGGGATCACCTGTCCGTAGTCGAAACGGAGAATCAATTCCATCTCCACCGGCACGCGGCCGCGAAGTCCGCGCACGAGCCGTATCACGTCCTGATGACTGCCTCGCCGGTCCATGCAGTCGATCAGCACGAAGGCTCCATCTGGAGTGGTGAACTCCGTTTCGAGCACGAGCGTGCCATGCCGATACCGCCGTTTGACTTGCGGATGTTCGGCTTTGGGTGCAATAGTCCAGTGCCCGTTTTTTTTCGATCCCAAAAGCTGCCCGAAGCACGCCGGCGAATCGAACCGTGGAAAGCTCAGCCAGTCAATAGAGCCGTTGCTGCCCACAAGCGCGGCCGTGGCGTTGTTGCCGATCAGGGCGTAGTCTTCAATCAGTAAAGCCATCTAGGCGCGTGGTCCTCAATCTGCCGCGAATTGAATGACAACCTTAATATCACCCGGCCGGCGTCGTAGCGCTTCTTTCCAGTTCGAGAGAGCCTCTTTGCGGGAGATGAGCCGCTTGAGCCAGTTCCGGTCCGCCTTCAGCAACGCTTGTTCTGCCATCTCGTAGTGCCGCCGGTTCGCATTTACGGTGCCGAATATGACCGCGTTCTCGAGCACCATCGCCCGGTTAAGCAAACCAATATCGAGCGTCTCCATCGCGTGCTGAGGAGAAACTCCAACCAGGCAAAGAATACCATCGTTCCCCAATTTGCTCATCGCGCCCGCAATCAGCGAAGAGACGCCAGTGCACTCGATGATGGTATCGGGAGCGAATGTCAGATCTTTCAGCTCGCCGGTATGATAAGTCCCTCCCAGCTCGCTCACGAGCTGGGGCTTCAGTCCTTCCTTTACGACATCGAGCACATGAATTTCGAGCCCACGCTGTTTCCCCATCAGCGCGGCGAGCAATCCGATGGGTCCCGCTCCTGTAACCAGCACATTCCGGGGCTTCCATTTCGCACGTTCGCCAATGCGCGTGATGTGATCCCAGGCCTTCGCGAGAATTGTTGCTGGCTCCATCAAAACGCCGATATCTCGCAGATTGGGGTCCAGGCAAACCGCATATTGCGGTTCGATCCGCCAGAACTCCGACCCGAATCCATTTCGTTCCTTGATTCCACGCTCCGTGTACTTACCGTTCCGGCACATGTCCCACTCACCCACCGCGCACGCGATGCACGGAACCGGATCCGGGCGGCGCACAATGCCCACGATCAGGTCGCCTTTCTGGAATCCGCTGCCTTCCGGCGCCTCCTCCACGCGTCCGAGCGACTCGTGCCCCAGAATCAAATAGTCGCTGCCCGGAGGCGGCCAGCCGTACTGGGCCGAGATCAGCTCGAAGTCTGTGCCGCAGATCCCCAATTCAAGCGCCCGCACAAGCATGGATCCGTCACTCGGCGGCGGCTCGGGCACCTCCTGCACCGCTGCGGAGTTCGGCTTGCCCGGAATAATGGTGAGAGCTTTCATGGTCCGCTTGGTAGATGGGGAACATTCACGTTCCGTAACAGAATCGAAACCGAGCCGCGACCAGGGGCGCCCTCTGGGCCGAGCGGTTAGCCAGTGTTGTAAGCGTGCCCACGATTTACCATACAAATGGATGACCCACATAACTAGAAGCAGGCTGCGCCTGTGAAGGCGCTCGTCAAGAACCAGCGTGCTCCGGGCCTCTGGCTCGAAGATGTTCCCGAGCCGAAGATCGGCATCAACGACGTTCTGATTCGCGTTACGCACACCGGTATCTGTGGCACCGACCTGCACATTTTCGGCTGGGACGAGTGGGCGCAAACGACGATTCCTGTGCCAATGGTCGTTGGGCATGAGTTTGTCGGCGAGATCATCGAGGTTGGGTCAAACGTAAACGATTTTCATCCAGGCGAAGTCGTGAGCGGTGAGGGTCACGTTGTCTGCGGCCGATGCCGCAACTGCCTCGCCGGACGGCGGCACCTCTGCGCGCATACGCAAGGCGTCGGAGTGAACCGTCCGGGCGCATTCGCCGAATACATTGCCCTTCCCATGAGCAATATCTGGCGTCATGATCCGAAAATCAATCGCGAAGTGGCGGCGATCTTTGATCCGTTCGGCAACGCTGTGCACACGGCCCTGTCATTTCCTGTGCTCGGCGAGGATGTCCTGATCACCGGCGCTGGCCCGATCGGTCTCATGGCCATTCCGGTGGTGCGGCATGCCGGCGCGCGTTTTGTTGTCGTGACGGATCTGAATCCATGCCGTCTCGATCTGGCCCGCAGGCTGGGTGCGACTTTAGCCGTCGATCCGCGTCAGACGACGATAGCCGAAACACAGAAGCAGCTCGGCATGCAAGAGGGCTTCGATGTTGGCCTGGAGATGTCCGGAAATC
Organism: Bryobacteraceae bacterium; assembly: GCA_036557345.1. Lineage (GTDB taxonomy): Bacteria > Acidobacteriota > Terriglobia > Bryobacterales > Bryobacteraceae > Bog-105. Next base: position 52,164 of record DATBHS010000043.1, on the reverse strand, counting down.
CGGCGGCCTTCCGCGAGATGATCGCGAACATGAGTCACGGCGCAAAGATCGCCATGCTCGGAATACCGGCGGACGAGATGTCGGTTGACTGGCATCAGGTGATCTTCAATATGCTCACCATTAAAGGCATCTACGGCCGCGAGATGTATGAAACCTGGTACAAAATGAGCGTGATGCTGGAATCAGGACTCGATATCACGCCGGTCATTACACACCGCTTCTGCTATCGCGATTTCGAGAAAGGCTTTGACGCGATGCGCTCCGGCAACTCAGGGAAAGTCATCCTCGATTGGACTCATTAAGGCGAGGCATGCCTCGCCTCTACAGGTCATTGTGCTTGTGTAGGGATCGGGCATGCCCGATCCGATTCGACGATCAAGGCAGTTCGTTTTAACCATGCGGACCAGCATCTTCGATCTCTTTAAAATCGGAATCGGTCCATCCAGTTCCCACACCGTCGGCCCCATGCGGGCAGCGCGGCGATTCGCCGCCTGCCTTGATGAAACGGGCAGACTCGACCGCGTGGTGCGAGTGCGCGCCGAGCTCTATGGGTCATTAGCTCTCACCGGCATTGGTCACAGCACTGACAAAGCCGTCCTGCTCGGTCTCTCTGGAGAAATGCCGGAGGAAGTGGATCCGGCTGCCATCGACCCTATGATCGGCAACATTCGCGCGGAACAGCGCCTTACGCTTTTTAGAAAGCAAACGGTTTCGTTTGATGAATCGCGCGACCTGTTGTTCCATGCGGATGCGGTCCTTCCCGGACATCCGAACGGGATGCGATTCACCGCGATTGACGCTCGGGGCGAAACGCTCCTGAGCGAAATCTATTACTCGATCGGTGGCGGATTCATCGCACGCGAAGGAGAAGATCCCGATACGCGGGCCAAACGCTTGCCGGTCCCGCACCCTTTTTCGAATGGGGCGGAGTTGCTGGAACAATCAGAAGTTGCTGGGCTGCCCATTTGGAAGCTGATGCTCGAAAACGAATCCGCGCTGCGTGGCGAGCAGGAGGCCCGAAAGCATCTCCGAAAGATCTGGTCCGTAATGGGCTCCTGCATCGACCGCGGTCTGCATACAGAAGGAATCTTGCCCGGTGGCCTGAAAGTCCGTCGCCGCGCTCCACGGCTGCTTGCCCGAATCCAGTCGCAGCCGGCTAATGACCCGCTTCACACGATGGATTGGGTGAACGCCTTCGCCATGGCGGTGAACGAAGAGAACGCCGCGGGCGGCCGCGTCGTAACTGCGCCGACGAACGGTGCGGCGGGACTTGTCCCGGCGGTCGGACGCTACTATCGCGACTTTCTTCCCAAAGCGTCCGACGAAGGACTCATACGATATCTGCTTACCGCGGGCGCGATCGGCATTTTATACAAAGAAAACGCCTCTATTTCAGGTGCGGAGGTGGGATGCCAGGGGGAAGTCGGGGTCGCCTGCTCTATGGCCGCCGCGGGCCTGGCCGGTGCGCTCGGCGCAACCAATCGCGAAGTGGAGCATGCCGCTGAAATCGGTATGGAACACCACCTCGGCATGACCTGCGATCCCATCGGCGGCCTGGTTCAGATTCCGTGTATTGAGCGCAACGCCATCGGCGCGGTGAAGGCGATCAATGCCTGCCGCATGGCGATGCAGGAATCGGGCGAGCACAAAGTTTCGCTCGATCAGGTCATTCGCACCATGTACCAAACTGGCTTGGATATGCAGTCGAGATACAAAGAGACGGCATTGGCTGGTCTCGCCGTAAATGTAAAGGATTGCTGAAAGGAAAACATGTACGCAACTGTTGAGCCCTATCTTAGCCAAAAGCTCCACGATATAGAAACGGCCGGGCTATTCAAGCGCGAGCGCCTCCTGGAGAGTCCACAGCAAGCTCAAGTAAAGGTTGAAGGTGGGAAGTCGGTCCTGGTTCTCTGCGCGAATAATTACCTCGGGCTGGCAAACCATCCCGCAGTCGTGGACGCGGCGCGAAAGGCTCTTGACGAATGGGGCTACGGTTTGTCGAGTGTCCGTTTCATCTGTGGAACTCAATCCATTCACAAGCAGCTTGAAGCGAAGTTGAGTGAATTCCTCGGAACGCAAGACACCATCCTCTACAGCTCTTGTTTCGATGCCAACGGGGGCTTATTCGAGACTCTGCTCGAACAGGAAGACGCCGTGATTTCCGACGAGCTGAATCACGCCAGTATCATCGATGGTGTGCGGCTTTCAAAAGCAGCACGCTTTCGTTTTAAAAATGGCGATATGGCTGACTTGGACGCGAAGCTCAAAGAGGCGAGCGGGGCTCGCAACCGGCTCATCGCTACCGACGGCGTCTTCTCGATGGACGGCTACATCGCAAAGCTCCCCGAGATCTGCGATCTGGCGGAAAAGCATAACGCGATGGTGATGGTGGATGATTCGCACGCCGTCGGGTTTATGGGCAAGCACGGACGCGGCACCCATGAGTATCACAACGTAATGGGTCGCGTCGATATTCTCACCGGTACTCTCGGCAAGGCGCTCGGAGGAGCCAGCGGCGGCTATACGAGCGGCCGCAAGGAAATCATCGGCTTGCTCCGGCAGCGCTCCCGGCCCTATCTGTTTTCTAACTCCGTGGCTCCGCCCATTGTGGCGGCATCGCTGAAAGTATTGGACCTGTTGACGGAAACCTCTGAACTGCGGGAGCGGCTCTTTTCCAACACGAAATTGTTCCGGGAGCGGATGGCGGCCGCCGGCTTCACGATTCTTCCTGGCGAGCACCCCATCGTGCCGGTGATGCTGGGTGATGCGGCGCTCGCGACGAAGATGGCGGATTCTCTCTTGAAGAAAGGTGTCTACGTGATCGGCTTTTCATATCCTGTTGTCCCACAAGGAAAGGCCCGCATTCGCGTGCAAGTTTCTGCCGCGCATACGCCGCAAGAACTTGAGTTTGCCGCGCAGCAATTTGCCGCTACCAAACGGGAGCTGGGAATCTGACGATGAATCGGGCGATTGTTGCCGCTGTCACGGCCCTGCTGTTCAACACATCGGCTTGGGCGCAGGCGAATGAGCATCAAACGGTTCTGCTCTGGCCGGGCGGTGCGCCCGGCGCAAAGGGCAACGCAGATGTGGATAAGCCTTCGTTGACGCTCTACCCCGTTTCAGGTCCTGCCAAAGTGCAAACCGGCGTGGTCGTCTGTCCCGGCGGAGGGTACGTTCATCTCGCGATGGATCACGAGGGCCGCCAAATCGCCGAGTGGTTGAACAAGCTTGGCATCTCAGCGTTTATTCTCAAATACCGGCTCGGTCCTAAATATCACTATCCTGTGGAACTCTGGGATGCGCAGCGCGCGATTCGGTATGTGCGTGCGCACGCGCAGGATTATGGTATAGGGCCTGATCGCATTGGGATCTGGGGCTTTTCTGCTGGCGGCCATCTCGCTTCCACAGCCGGCACGCATTTCGATAACGGTAATCGCAACACAGGCGACCCGATCGATGCGGTGAGTTCGCGGCCTGACTTCATGATCCTCGCCTATCCAGTGATTACGATGATGGAGCCCTATGTCCATCGCGGTTCGCTGCACGCTCTTCTCGGCGAAAAACCTGATCCCGCTTTGGTCCGCTCCCTCTCGAATGAAACACAGGTAAATTCGCGGACGCCGCCTACATTTTTGTTCGCTACCGCGAACGATGACGTTGTGCCGGTCGAGAACAGTGTTCAATTCGACGAAGCGCTGAACAAGGCAAGCGTTCCCGCAGAGATGCACATCTATCTCAAAGGACCGCATGGCGTGGGCCTGGCCCAAAACGATCCCGTGCTGCGCACCTGGCCCGACCGCCTCGCCGACTGGCTGAAAGTCCAGGGCCTCCGATGATTTTCAAACTGAGCCGCGACCAATTCGGGAGCGGTTAGTTTCAGCCTATCTTTCCTGATAAGATAACCACGCGGCAGTGGAGGTTCGAATGAGTGACCGGAACTCGCGACGCGACTTCTTGCATAAATCTCTTCAGACAGCGGCAGGAATCGCCGCAAGCTCTACGCTCATTGCACAAACAACCCAACCATCGCTCACTGAGCCAACGCCGAACGCTGAGTGGCGCAATAAGCAGCCCGGAATGGCGTATCGGAGGCTTGGACGCACGAACTTGATGATCTCTGAGATCGTCTGTGGCGGCGACCCCATTAGTACCAGCAACTATCAACACCTCCATCTGGCTCTTGAGATGGGCTTGAACTATCTCGATATGGCGCCCGCCTACGGGAACGGCGACTGCGAAACTGCGTACGGCCGATTTTTGGGCGGCTCCGCCCGGCGGGACAAGGTCTTCTTGCAAACCAAGGTGAGTGCCTTCGGTGGGCTTAGGAATCGCCTATACAAGGATGTATTCAACGGCTTACCGACCGACAGGCAAAGCGCCATCATGCAGCGCGTCGAGGAGATCCGCCGGACCAATCTCGCGGAGAAACCCGGCTACTACCTGACTTACTTCCCTGGCCAGCACGATCAATTTGCCGGCTCCTACCTCAGCAGCGCCATGATGCCGGATTACGCTCATTTGGTAGAGGGCAGCCAGCAGTTCCGGAAGTGCATCACGGATTCACTTGAAGGCAGTCTGAAACGTGTCGGCACCGATCATTTCGACCTGCTGATGTGCCCGCACGGCGCGAACGTGTCCGACGAGCTCGACAACCCCCACATTTACGAGACGTTTCTTGAGCTCAAGAAGCAAGGCAAGGTGCGCTATCTGGGCGTCACTTCGCATAACGATCCGGCCGCCGTACTCCGCAAGGCCACGCAATTAGGCCACTACGACGCTGTGATGGTTGCTTACAACGTGATCAACGGTGGCTACGTAGATCAGGCGATTATCGACGCGTCTGCGAAAGGCGTGGGTATCATCACGATGAAAACTGCCCACGCCGTGGCAACACATCACAAAGAGATACAGCCGCTCCCGCAATGGCGCACCGACAAAGTAAACAGGATCGTGCCGGGCGACCTGAAGCCCCCGCTGAAAGCGTATCTCTGGGTGCTCCAGAACCCGCACGTATCGGCCGTAAACTCGAATCTGTGGAACGAAACCTTCATCCGCGAGAACCTCGCGCTCGCCGGGAAAAAGGTTGACTTGCAGCAGGCGTAGCCGCGCCCCGGGCGTGTTACGCACCCTTAAATGCTGTTCACGGGGCGGAGCACTGAACTGCCCTTTGCGCGCCGCGAAGGCGCAAAGCAGAACCATACCAATACTCCTCCACTTCGACGAGCGGTTTCGGCGGTCTGCACGGAAGCGCTATGCTCAAGGCAGCCAAATTTGACGAACTAAGGCCGCGTAGCGCGGGTCGTCACGGATAGGATCCAGCCAAGGCTCCCCGCGACGCTAGATGATGCAGTCCGCGCGATCTGCGACTCCCTTTTCAAGCCAACGCCGCTACCCGCGCATCCTGACCCGCACTGCCCCAAGTCCGTAAGCTTGCCAAAGCCATGGCGCCGCTAGCGGTGTTGGGCGGCCGGTAACGATTCTCAGGTCGTTTGGAAAAGCATGATATGGTGCTTATCGGCGAACTTGCGCGCGTTTGCCACAATTGTGGGCCAGAGGTTAGGGTTCGAGATACCCGTCGGCGAGATCACCATGTAGTCGACGTGCTTGTTGAATTTCAACTCGCCGAAGTGGTGCGCCTCCAGGAGATAGTACTTGCACAAGGTTTTGATCTCATCCTCGAGCATCAGTCCCTCGTAGCAGGATGCGAAGATCGCTTCCCGGAGATGGTCGTCGCCGTTCGCCAGGAGGAGTGCGCCCAGATTATCGTACGGAACCTGCAGCGCATCGGCATCCGCGCCCTTATCCAACTGCAGGTACGTGTCTTGCGCATAGTAAAGACACTTCGGCTTAAGCTCGCTCTTGAGCACGAAGTAGCTGAAGCCGAAGTTTGGGGCCGATCCGTGCGGCCGGCGCCCGTAGTTGAGTCCCAGGAAGACCTGCTTGGTGTGCGGGTTGAAGTGGGGGTTCGTCGCATAGAAGTCCATGCCGCCCGCGTAGTGGAGTGGGCCGGTATCCATCTGCTTCATGATCCGATCGGCGCCCTGCCGCCCGGGGCTCAGACCGCGCTGGACCGGCGTCTGAATCTCCGTCCAGTTCTTCGGAAACGTGATCTTGTTGTCGACGTTCGCACGGGTGTCCGCGTCGTCCATTTCCGTGCTTCTGAGGACCATCTTGTTGCCCTCGACGGCCCGCTCATACATCTGGGTGTAAGCGTCATACGGGTTCTCTTCCGTGAACCATTTTTCGCACTTGAAATTGATGGTAAGATCCGCGGATTGCAGGTTTCGCTCGATCTCCTGGTAAACCCGTAACAACTGCTTGGGGGGGATCTCCTTGTGCTTTGTGTTGGGGGGTAACTTCGCGATTAGAAACGCTTCGAGTACGTCGAGCGCCGCCTGCTTGCCGGGTTTGCTATGGGCCTCGAGTTCCTTCAGACGCACTTCGACGTACTGCTGCTGTATGAGGTGGGCAGAGGGGCTTGTCTTTGGAACCCAGGGGGTAGCTGCCGGACTCTTGGGCAGCGGAGGCAACCCCAGATATCGAGAATCCGGAGTCTGCGGCACGCGCATCCCGGGCAGCGGAGGCAACTCCTTTTGCGGAGGCCCTCCCTGTGGAATCTGGGGCAGTGCCGGCAGCAGCGGCGGCATCACACGTGTCGGGTTCCGCTGCGTCGGGACTGTGGGCAACACAGCGCCCACCGTGAGCGGCTGCGGCGTGGGCGCTCCGACCTTTGGCGCACCGGTGAGTGTAGGCTTCGGAGGCAACTTTGGAAAAGGCTTGGATGGGCTGGACACTTTAAATAGCACCTCCGCTAAGTCGGTAAGATGAGTGTACACCCCGATCGAGCCGCCAAGCCTGTCGCGTCCTCATATCATCGCGCGCTGGTTTCCTCACCCTTGCTCGAACTTATCTGCAAACCTCACCCGTTTCATGCAGGTTGCCGAAAACTCAGCGCGGCTGCGGCCTCGTACCCGCATCCTCAGATCGGATCTACGGTCGCGAAAATCACTTCTAAACTTTCGCATGGTTTCCAATAACTTACAGTCGCTCTTAGCGTTTGAGTGTTCGGCCGCCGTGCGGAATGTTGAATATGATTTCACGCGAACTCCGTAAGCGCTTGGATGAGCCCGCGGTTCTCAGCGAGGCGAAGACTCAAGAATTGGATGAGCCCGCGGTTCTCAGCGAGGCGAAGACTCAAGAATTGGATGAGCCCGCGGTTCTCAGCGAGGCGAAGACTCGAGGGAGGTGTGGGACTGACAGTGCCGCCGGCATCTCGATCGCCGGATCGGAATCATTCGACTTCACACCCAATCCGGATCTTCTCGACGAATTCGGCGCCGACGACCTGGCTGAGATGATGGCCCTTCGCGCTCGTATCCACGCCCGAGCCGGAATCTTTCCCGAACGCGAACAATCCGCTGCGAAATCCGGGCCCACCGGACCCCGCACTGCCGAAGGTAAAGCCACTTCGAGCGCCAACTCTCTCAAGCACGGTCTTGCTTCCGGCCGCGTCATCATTCCAGGCGAGGATCCCGCCGGCTTTGAAGTGTTGCTTGCTGACTTAGTCGCTGAGCACGCCCCGGAGAACGAAACGGAAGCTCTCATGGTCCAGCAAATGGCCCAGTCGTGGTGGCTCATGCAGCGTGCCATCCGCCTTCAAAACCAAGCCTTCACCGAAACCCGGGTCGATACCCAGAAGCTTGCTCTCTTTCTGCGCTACCAGACTACTCATGAGCGCGCCTTCTACCGCGCCTTCAACGCGCTGATAAAACTTCAGAAACAACGAAGCAAATCCGATCCCGAGTTCGTTTCGCAGCCTCGCCGCAAAACCCGCCGTACCCGGGAGTTCGTTTCGCAAAATACCGCTTCAGAGACTGATAACTCGTCATCCGGCGAGCCTGAAACCGGCTTCGTTTCGCCTTTCTCAGCCGCGCGTAGCCTGGCGAAATACGTCAATCGAACCCACAAAGCTGATGACTGATGCCTGACCGTTGACGGCTGACCGCTCTATAACACTTCGCTGATCTGCTTACCGGTCGAGAGTTCCGGCGAGAATCCGAGCACTCCGCCTAGTGTCGGAACCAGGTCAGTGGACTCCACGGCGCGATCGATTACTACATTCTGACGGATGCCCGGTCCGAGAACCATCATCCACGTCGTGCGGGATAACGGATCACCGGTTCGGTGATGCTGAAAACCGTTGCCACCTGCATCGGTATCGGAATCGCGCCCAAAATCAGGCAAAATGAACATGGTCGTCTTGCCGGCGTACTCCGGCTCGCTCTGAATTGCTTTCCAGATCTCCGAGCACAGCCGGTCTGTCCGCTGGATCCCTTCGATATAAAGCGAATAGGCGCCCGAATGCGCTATATCGATGTCGTGTAACGTGATCCAAAGCAGGCTCGGCGCAAGCTGACGCATCAGTTGCCGTGCGATGTATACCGAGAGCTCGTCGGGACTGGCGAGATTGCGCGCATGGTCGGCGAAATTGCTCACCGACAGCTTCAGAATCTCGGCCATCTCGTGCAATTCCACTTCGCTGCCCCGAAGCGCAGGTTTATAGAGCGGAGTCTCGTAGTTGTCGCGAAGTAGATGCTCGTATTGCGGCTCACCCGCCGAGGAAAGCGCCGCCGCCAGCAGCCGCTTCGGAAGAATCACGCCTGCACCCAAGCCAGGGCCGTATGAACGATTGCCGCTCTCGCCAATACGATTAAAACCATTGCTGGGAGCGACTACCCACGCGTCTGTCGCGGGCCGCTTCAGATCCTTACGGAAATACTCGAATACCGTCGGATGATCCGGCGGCACCGCTGCAAAGTTATTAAACGTTTCGTATACGCCCGTAGCGAGGCTGGCGGTCGCCACGTAGTGACCCAAGATGCCGCGATTGATCACCTGCGTGAAGAACGTAGATTGAGGTATCAGCTCGTTCAGAAGGTGCGGGATGTTTTCCTGCCCCTCCGGCATGAATGTTTCTTCGTCGCGTGCGCCTCCACCAAAGGTTACGACCACTACCTTCTTGGCTCGCTGCGCCGCCAGTGCCCGCAGCGACGCGAAACTGAATAGCGTTGCTCCCGCGGTCGCGCCCGTGACAGCGCGCAGGAAATCGCGGCGATTCCACGAAATCGCCTGAGTGATCTCTCGACCATTTTGTGATGAAAACTTATGCAGCACTTCTCGAACGGAACCCCGCGCGCGAGCGGAGGGATCGCCTAACATATGACCACGAACCGGTTCCCCGAAGCAATGGCCTCCGGCAATCCCCAGACGGGCACGGCAGCGGCATCGCTGGCGGAAGAGATGACACTTCCGTTTTTAAACAGCGCCCAGTTGAGCGTGCCGCCGCGCTTCCAGCCCGTTCCATCGGTCCAAGCCATCAGAGTTTCGCCCGATGCGTTTGCCGCTATGGCCGGGTGCTTGCGATCTCTACCGACTCCCGGAGCCCCGATCGGCAAAACGGATCCCGCCCGAGTGACGCTGGCGAAGTACACCTGGTTGTTCGTCTCCCATGCCGCGAGCACCCGCCCGTCAACGTCTGTAAACGAAGACGTGCTCATCGGGCATCCGCCGATCTGCCAACCCTGCAGATCGAAGGACCTGAAGCTTTTCCCACGATCACCCGAGGTCAGCAGGTTCATATCACGATGAACGATCTCGCGCGCGGTTCGGTACATAACGAACACCTCGCCGCTCCGGTTGGCGAGTGCTGCCATGCCGCAGCAGCCACATGCTCCGGTCGATGCGGGAGAGATGGGCCGCTCGGCCTCGAAGGTCGCTCCTCCGTCTCTGGATTGGGCCAGGTAGACTCGCCGCTTGTCTTCACCGCTATCCGGCTTCCCGTTCACCATGTGCTGGCCATGCCACACGGTATACACGTTTCCCGATGCGTCCGCGGCAATGGTACCGCCTCCATCCAGACCCGATGTCGATTGCATCAAGTTGCGCTCGGCCTCGAAGCTTCGGCCATCGCCGGCGAGACGCGAATAGAGCATCGGCACAGAGTTCCCGGGCGCCTTCGGCGCGGTTTTCGACGATCCGTTCCAAGCAACGTGAACTTGTCCGCCGCGGCCTAGGGCGAGGCGAGCGCCGCGAACGGTTCCGACCGCAATGGCACTGCCTGGTTCGCTATTCACTCGGATCGACTTTGAAAAGCTGTCTGCGCCCGCATCCTTACGCGCATAGCCGATATCGGCCGCCCCCGGATCGCCATAGAGATAAACCAGGTGAATTGCGCCCTGCTCGTCGACAGCCGCCTGGGGCTGTACGCCGCCTTGCGGAGTCTTGATGATGGTGACTTTGTTTGCCTCACCGGCACGAGCTAGAATCGCCGCTCCCAGGCCGGTCAGAAATGATCTACGCGATGGCACTACGTCTATTTTCCCCCAGCCGCTCAGTATAATTGCGTGAACTGGATGATGAAACGCACAGTTGTTCTGGTCTTGTCTTTGACGCCGCTATTTGTTGCCACCGCTTTCAAGTCTCACAAGAAAGCTGCCGGGGACTATCACGGCTGGGCGGAATACGGAGGCGGGCCCGACAATATCCATTATTCAAGCCTGAAGCAGATCAATCGCAAGAATGTCTCGCGCCTGCAGGTCGCATGGAGTTTCGATACCGGCGATGCCTATTCCGGCTCCGAGTTGGAATGCAACCCGATCGTCTTCGATGGAGTTCTCTATGCCACCACACCGAAGCTGCGGGTCATTGCGCTGGATGCGGCGACAGGCAAGCTGAAGTGGAGTTTTGATCCGAATGAGGGGCATCGTGTGCTCAGCAAGATGCGGAATCGCGGCGTTACCTACTGGGACGGCGGACCAACCGCAGGTAAGCGCATCTTCTTCGGTTCGCGTCAGTACATGTACGCCTTGGATGCGCAGACAGGGAAGGCCATCCCCGAATTTGGCGAGAACGGCCGGATCGACCTGCGCTGCGATCTCGGCCGCGATCCAAGCCAGATGTTTGTCTCTAACACCAGTCCTCCGAGGATTTACAAGGGCTTGCTGATCGTGGGCACGATTCTTCCGGAGACGCTTCCGGCAGCGCCGGGAGACATCCGTGCCTACGACGCCCGCACCGGCAAATTGCGCTGGTCGTTTCACACTCTTCCGCATCCCGGTGAGTTCGGCTACGATACGTGGCCGAAGGATGCCTGGCAATACATTGGCGGCGTGAACAACTGGTCGGGCATGAGCCTGGATGTAGAACGCGGGATTGTATATGCCCCGACCGGCTCGGCCGCATTTGATTTCTATGGCGCGAATCGCCTGGGCGACAACCTCTTCGCAAACTCGCTCATTGCACTCGACGCCGAGACCGGCCGGCGCATCTGGCACTTTCAAACCGTACGGCACGACATCTGGGACCGCGATCTGCCGACCGCGCCGGCGCTCGTCACCTTCAAGCACGACGGGAAGCGCGTCGATGCGGCAGCCCAGCTCACGAAGTCCGGCTGGGTCTACGTGTTCGACCGCGCAACGGGAAAGCCCATCTTCCCGGTGGAATACCGCAAATATCCATCGAGCGACATGGACGGGGAAGTCGTGGCGGATTCACAGCCGCTTCCAGTGAAACCCGCGCCGTTTTCCCGTCAGATCTTTACCGCGGATATGGTGACACAACGGACGCCGCAGGCCCATCAATCGGTGCTCGAGAGGTTCCAGAAACTTCGCAGCGCCGGCCAGTTCATACCTCCGAGCTTGAACGGCACCATCATTTTCCCTGGCCTCGATGGCGGAGGCGAATGGGGCGGCCCGGCATTTGATCCGGAGACAGGCTATCTCTACGTGAATGCAAATGAAATGGCCTGGGTACTGAAACTCGATCCGGTTGATCTGAACGCAAAGGCTGCGAGCGGCAGGGAATCGTATCTCAGTAATTGCGCGAGTTGCCATCGTGCCGACAGGACGGGCACTCCGCCCGAGTTCCCCTCTCTCGTGAATATCGGGAACAAGCTCAATGAAGACGAAGTGGAGGAAATGATTCGGATGGGTGGCGGACGTATGCCGTCATTTTCGCGGCTTCCCAGCGAGGAAATCAGGGCCATCATGAGATATGTCGTCTACGGCGAGGATACAGCCGTGAAAGCGGCGGACAACAAGCCGTCTCCCATTGATTTGAAGTACCGGTTTGACGGGTATAACAAATTCCTTGATCCTGAGGACTATCCGGCCATGCAGCCGCCCTGGGGCACCTTGAACGCGATCAATCTGAATACCGGCGAGTACGTCTGGAAAATTCCCTTCGGCGAGTATCCGGAGTTGGCCGCGAAGGGCATGAAGAATACCGGGTCCGAGAATTATGGTGGCGGTGTCGTTACCGCGGGCGGGCTGTTTTTCATTGGCGCTACCGTTTATGACAAACAGATGCACGCCTTCGATAAAGCTAACGGAAAGCTTCTTTGGGAAACGCTGCTCCCGGCAGCCGGAAACGCCACCCCTGCCGTTTACGAGGTGAATGGAAAAGAGTACATTGCTATCGCTTGCGGCGGAGGCAAATCGAAGCACGATGCTCCTGGAGGAACGTACGTCGCATTCGCGCTGCCATAACCGCGATATGCTCCAAACAAACCGGGTGAACGAATGAACAGACGAAACTTTTCAAAGAGCCTCATGGGCGGCGCCTTGGGAGCGGCCGCGTTACCCCATGCCGGACAAGGCGCTGCGAATACGGCGCAAGTGCCCTATAACCTTTCGGTCATGCTCTGGACGGTGTTCCGCGATCTGCCGTTCGAACGGCGAATGGAGAAGGTCTCCGAGGCAGGCTACAAGCAGATCGAGCTCATCGGCGAGTACAAGAAGTGGTCGGACGCGGACTTTAAGCGCGCCATCGCGAAGCGCAACGAACTCGGGATCACCTTCGATATCACCGCCGGATTGAAACACGGATGCGGCAATCCGAGCGAGCGCGAAGGACTCCTGGCCGACGTGCGAAACGAGTTGCCGATCATGGAGCGCATTGGTTGTCCCGCGGTGATTATCATGTCCGGCAACGTGGTGCCGGGCATGCCTCGCGAGACGCAGCACCAAAGTTGTATCGAGGGGCTCAAGCGCGCCGCTGCCCTGGTCGAAGGGAAGCAAATCGACGGGAAACCGGTCCGCCTGCTGCTCGAAAATATCGATCCGGAAGAGAATCCCAAGTACTACCTGACCTCAGTAGCCGAAGGTTTCGAAATCGTGCGCGCCGTCAATCACCCGCATGTCCGGCTGCTTTACGACTTCTTCCATGAACAGATTTCTGAGGGCAATTTGATCGAAAAGCTCAAGAAAAACATTAACTATACGGGCCTGGTCCACATTGCCGATGTGCCAGGTCGGCACATTCCTGGTACAGGTGAGATTCACTACGATAACATCTACAAAACATTGGCGGATCTTAATTATCAGCACACGGTCGCCATGGAGTTCATCCCACTGGGCGATGGTGTCGAAGAGTTGCGCCGCGCGAAGGAGCAGGCGCTGCGGGCCGGCCGCAGCGCGTGATTACCGAACCCGATGGAGCAGGACCAGCGTGCTGTCGAAATCTCCTTTCAGTTCCAGGTGCAGCCCGTTCTGCATGAGCCATGCTCCGCTGAGTTCCGGTTGGCTGTCGAGAAGTTTGCGATCAATTGATTCGAGCCGGTAGACCGCGCCGCTATCCAGCCCTTCCAGATAAATGACCGGCGGAGGGGTATCGTATTCCTGCGAATGCCGGAACGCGAAGAGAAGGCCCTCGGCGCCGTCCTTGGAAACGTATTCATTGGCAGTCGTATCGTTCGTCCGCGGTGAAAGAACGCGATAGAGATTCCCGTACTGGACTGTGTTCCGGATTCTCTTATCCAGCGCAATCATGCGCGTCGCAAGCTCGTTGTCCTGATCGGTCCACTTGTTCAGATTGGCGCCGATCCCCAGCGCGCCCTGCATGGCGACGAGAAAGCGGAACTGCAGTGGCGTGCTCCGGCCGTTCGTGTTCGGAACGTCCGTGACCCAGGCCGACATCAGCTTCGGAGCATACGCTTCGGTAAAGCCTTCCTGAATACGGAGGCGGTCGAACGCTTCCGTGTTGTCAGATGTCCAGAACACGTCGACATAACGCAGGATGCCGGGATCGATGCGTCCGCCGCCGCCCGAACACGATTCGAATTCAAGGTTCGGATGCTTGGCTCGTAGCCGGCTGATGATGTCGTACAGGTTGCGAACATACTTGACCCACAGCTTCTTTTGTTCCTCCGGCGGAACTTCCGGCCAACCGGGTTCGGCAAACGTCCGGTTCATGTCCCATTTGAAATAGCGAATGTTGTACTCGCTGGCGAGCTTGTCCAGGGCGCTGAAGAGGTAATCGCGCACATCATCGCGTGCCAGATTGAGCACAAGTTGATTGCGAAGTTCGCTCCGTGGGCGCCCCGGGAAATTCATCACCCAATCGGGGTGAGCGCGATACAGATCACTGTCCGGATTCACCATTTCGGGTTCTACCCAGAGCCCGAAGTCCATCCCCAGATCATTCACATGCTTGATTAACGGTTTCAGCCCATTAGGGAATTTTTGCGGGTTGACCACCCAATCGCCCAGCCCCGCTCGATCGGTATTGCGTTTGCCGAACCAGCCGTCGTCAATGACGAATAGTTCCACTCCGAGCTTCGCAGCCTTGTCTGCCAAAGCTTCCTGGCCTGCTTCCGTAACGTTGAACCCGGTTGCTTCCCAAGAGTTGTACAAGACCGGCCGTGGCCGAGCCTTCAGGCCACCCGGTTGGATATGCGTCAGCTCCATTGTGTGCAGGAGGCGTGATGCACCTCCAAAACCGTGATCGGAGTAGCCGCCGAAAAACTCCGGAGTTTCAAGCGATTCACCCGGATTCAGCGGATAGGAAAAGTCGAATGTATTAAGGCCTCCCGTAACTCGCACCTGTCGATAGGGCGTCTGCTCCACGCTGATGCGCCAGTTGCCGCTCCAGACCAGAGCGCCGAACCACACGCGGCCGCGCTCCTCGTTCGCATCGCCTGGGTCGATCGCGAACCACGGATTCAGATTGTGCCCGGTGTGCCCGAGGCGGCTCTCGAGCACCTTCATCCCTTCATGGACCGGTTCGCGATTGAGCTGCGTTTCGGCCGCCCAGCGGCCACTGAGATAAGACAGGCGATAACCGTCGCCAGGCGGCATGTACCACGTTGCCGATTGCGCGCTCTCGATCGTGATCTTCTGTTTGGTTCCGTTGCGGACGACGGCCCAGCGGCTGATAATCCCCGTGTCGGGATATAGCCGGTAGTGAAGCGTGGTTTCAATGTCGTCGCGAATGTCTTTCAGTGTGATCTCGAGATCATCACCCTGGATGCGATGGTTTTCATAATGCAGCACCAGGTCGCGGTCGCCATCGGCGCGCGTGATCTTCAACGCGGGCTCGTAGTAACGCGGGCCGCCCCAACCTGGGAATTCTTCGTTCTCAAGCATCTCGTGCGGATCAAAGGATGAAATGTCGCGACTCTCCCGCGCGGCGGGAACGTCTTCGCTCCGCGAGATCGGGCCGCCCCAGTACAGGTGCTGTAACTCACCCCTAGGGCCAATTCCCATCGCGTACGAGCTCTGTTGACTCGTGATCAGCCAAATCTTGCGGGTCTGATCGAACCGGATCTGGGCCATCGCAATAGACGCAACAGGAAGTGTAAGTAAAAGTGAACGTGCCACGCGGCGCATGGTCCCGATTGTACGATTGCAAGTACATGTGTACCTGCCGACAGATCGCCTGCGCTTCGTTGTTGTTGTGTCTCGTCGTTCCGCCCGCTCTGTCAGCGCCGAATCCCGATTGGTTCCCAAAGAAGGACATGCTCACCATCGGCGTCTACTACTATCCGGAGGCATGGCCCGAATCGCAATGGGCGCGCGATATGACGAATATCCGGAAGCTCGGAATGGAGTTCGTCCACATGGGCGAATTTGCCTGGTACTTCATGGAACCTCAAGAAGGGAAGTACGACTTCGACTGGCTCGACAAGAATGTCGATTTGGCCGCAAAGAACGGCTTGAAAGTCGTTCTGTGTACACCCAGCGCGACGCCGCCCATCTGGCTGGAGCGCGAGCATCCCGAGATCCTGATGGTGGATGCCCAGGGCCGCACGATGGATCACGGCAGCCGCGAGCAGGCCGACTGGAGCTCACCAGTCTACCGCGAATATGTCACCAAGATCGATACGGAATTGGCGAAGCGCTTCGGCAACGACCCGCGCGTCTGGGGCTGGCAGATCGACAACGAACTGAGCCATTACGGCCGGCGCTACTCGTATTCGAAAGCTTCCACGGCGAAGTTTCGCGACTGGATGCGCGAGAAGTACGGCACAATCAACCGTCTGAACCAGGATTGGGGCGGCGCGTTCTGGTCGCAGATGTATCAGAACTTCGATCAGATCGAAATTCCTAACAAAGAGGCGCTGGTTGCGGATCCGAGCCCGCACGCGGTGCTCGATTTCAATCGCTGGTTTGCGCACGAAGCCGCCGATTACATTGCGATGCAGGCGCGAATCATCCGGCAGTATTCGAAGAATCAGTGGATCACGACGAACTTCATGACGCTGCATGAGGACGTCGATCCGTCGCTCTCGCAAAAGACCCTCGACGTGTTCACCTGGACGCACTATCCGGTGCACGGCGAGTTGAATGAAGGCCCGCTTGGATTCCGGCTCGGCAGCGCGGAAACGATGTCTTTCATGCACGATTTCATGCGCTCGTTCAACGGCCTCTCGGGACCAATGGAGCTACAGCCAGGACAAGTGAACTGGGGCAGCGTCAATCCGTGGCCGCTTCCGGGAGCAATTCACATGTGGATTTTGCGCGCGTTCGGTGCAGGGGCGCGGCTGGTATGCACCTATCGCTACCGGCAGCCCCTTTACAACTCGGAGCTCTATCACAAAGGACTGGCCGAAACGGATGGCGTGACACCCTCGCCCGGAGGCCGCGAGTTCGCGCAAGCCATGCGCGAGGTAGTCGAATTGCGAAAACATTACGATCCCGATGCTCGCGAGCCGCAGGCGTACGCAGCGCGAAAGACAGCGTTTTTGATCTCATACGACAACCGCTGGGACATCTCGAACCATCCGCAGACGATTCGCTGGAACACCATTGAGCATTGGATGCGCTACTATCGCGCGCTGAAAAGTATCGAAGCGCCCGTCGATGTGGTTACGCCCGACCGCGATTTCAGCAAGTATCCATTCGTCGTTGCTCCCGCTTACCAGCTCGTCGATAGCGATCTGGTGCAACGGTTCAATGATTACGTTCAAGGCGGCGGGCACCTGATCCTGACCAGCCGTACAGGACAAAAGGACCTGCGCGGGCATCTTTTGGAAGGACCGTGGGCTGCGCCGATTCTTCCATTGATCGGCGCAACGATTCCGATTTACGACGTGCTGCCGGTTGGTGTGAACGGGAAGGTCACGGCCGGCGGCAGGACCTACCTCTGGGGCTCCTGGGGCGACATTCTCGAACCGGGTCCTGGCACGGAAGTGCTCGCGACATACGCCGATCAGTTCTATTCCGGCAAAGCAGCCGCGGTCACGCGAAAGCTTGGCCGCGGAACCGTGACCTACATCGGCGTCGATACGCTCGACGGCGAACTGGAGCGTGCTCTGATGCGCAAGGTGTATGAGGCAGCAGGAGCAAAGCCGGCAGATCTCGATCCGAATTTCCTCGTCGATTGGCGTGACGGCTTCTGGGTGGCGACAAATTTTGCAAGCACGACCGAGTTGATACCGGCACCCGCGAACGCGCAGATCCTCATCGGGGAGCGTGATGTGCCGCCCGGAGGTGTGACGGTCTGGATCGAGCGGTAGACCTCACCTCGGCTCCTGGATCGTCAACACGCGATTGCATTTCTGGTTCTCCAACACTTGGCGCCTGCCGCTCGGCCAGGCGATTTCGATGCGATCGATCTTGGTTGCCGTTCCTAAACCGAAATGCATCCGCAAATCATTTTGCGACAAATAGCTTCCGCCACTGCGCACTTCACCAGACTGTTCATGTCCGTCTGCGATCACCTTCACGCGCGCTCCGATTGCGCTGCGGTTTGAGCGGGTTCCGGCCAGTTTCAGAAGCACCCAATGACCAGGCGGCTTCACCGCCTGTTTCAGCAAAGATGGCGGTTCATTCTGATTGTTGACTGCTATCTCAATGCTGCCATCGTTATCGAAATCGCCAAACGCGGCGCCGCGTGAGGAGTGCAACTCTCGGAATGCCGGTCCGGTCTGCTGGGAAACGTCGCGGAATTTGCCATTTGCCAGGTTTTGATACAGGATCGCTCGGTCTTTGTAGTGAATATCAATGTGCAATCGATCCACCTCGGGAAACGCGTGTCCATTGACCAGGAACAGGTCCTTCCAGCCGTCATTGTTGTAGTCGAAAAAACCCGTTCCCCACCCGACGTAACTCGTGTTCCCGCCGAGGCCGGCGTCGAGCGTCACATCATCGAAGTTGCCCGCGCCACGGTTGCGATAGAGAGTCTCGAATTCGTCGGAAAAATTTGTGCGGAAGATCGCTGCGTGTCCGTCAGCGGCGTAGTCGGCGGAGGTCACGCCCATGCCGGACATCGCTTTGCCGTTCTGATCGAAGGCGACGCCGCGAATCACTCCTTCCTCTTCGAATTTGCCGTGCCCTTTGTTGATATAGAGAAGTGAAGGCGTCTGATCGCAGGCGACGTAGATGTCGGGCAGCCCGTCTTCGTTGAAATCGCCCGTCAGCACGCCGAGGGAGTAATGGCCCTCCGGCCCAGCGATCCTGGACTGTTGAGAGATGTCCGTAAACGTTCCATCTCCGTTGCTGCGATAAAGAATATTGCGGTCAAACGGCAAGCCGCGCGGTCCGCAGTTGACAGCAATGCCGCGATAAAAACAGTACGGATTTGCGCCCGGCTTCGGAGTCGTTGCCGGATCGAACTTCAGGTAGTTCGCGACGAAAAGATCCAGGCGGCCATCGCGGTCGATATCGACGAAGGCACAGCCAGTGTTGTAGCGCGTTCGATCTTGCGCTAAATGCGCCGCCTCGGTCACGTCTTCGAAGCGTCTGCCTTCAACGTTTCGGTAGAGATGGTTCTGGCCCCAATACGTCACAAACAGGTCGGTGTAACCGTCATTGTCGTAATCGCCCGCGCAGACGCCTTGCGCCCAGCCGGACGAACGGAGACCGAGCGCATCGGTCACGTCGCGAAACCGGCCGTGTCCTTCGTTGTGGTACATGCGGTTCGTCCCGCCTTGCCCGGAGAGAACGAACAGGTCGAGCAGTCCGTCGTTGTCGTAATCGATAAACCCGATTCCGCTGCCGGTTGTTTCGATGATGTACTGCTTCGATGTGGTCCCCCCGTTAGGGAACGAATCGGTCAGGCCGGCCTCGCGGGCGACGTTGCGAAAGTCGGCTGCCGGTAGAGATACCGCAACCAGGCTGATCAGAACTGAGCGGAGCAGCCTCACTGCTGGGCTGGCTGCGCGCCGAGCTTCTTCAAGAAATCGGAAAATTCGCCCTCGGGCGGCTTCTGCAGTTTATCGAGAATCGCTTTCTCCTGTTTCGCCTTCTCCATTTGGCCGGAATCGCGATAAGCAGTGAGAAGAGCGTAATGCGCGCTTTCGTTGACGGGTTGCAACTGCGCCGCGCGCGATAGCAAGCTGATTGCCTGATCATATTGCTTCTGCTGGGAGTTGAGCTTTCCGAGCGCGATTAAGGCCTGCACGAAAGTTGGCGAGAGTTGGACCGCCCGTTCGAAGTGCGGCTTGGCGGCAGCCGTGTTGCCCTGCACTTGCGCGATTTGTCCAAGCTGAAATTCGCAGGCGCCATCTTCGGGACTCAACTTCAACTCCGACCGGAACTCCGCAGCGGCCTGCTCCAGCGCCTCGGGGCTGTGGCTCTGTAAGAGGATCGCTCTGCCCAAACGGAAGTGAAGATCAGGGGCGCCCGGATTCAGCTCAATGGCTTTCCGATATTCGGATACGGCATCGGAGTAGCGATTCTCGACTTCGAAGATTTCACCAGACAACTCGTGAACACGATAGGAGGCCGGCGCGCGCTGGAACATAGCGAAGGTCGCGTCGTTGAACGCCTTCATGTGCAGTTTGGCGGCGGTATACAGCACATCGGGATCATTCGGGAATTCCTTCTCCAGTTTCTTCAGCAGCGAATATGTATTTGCATCATCACCAGTACTGCTATGGCACTTCACTGCTGCGAGGCTCGCCAGGCGGTAGAGATCCCTATCCGCTGGAGCAATTGAGGTCAGGCCCGGCAGGGCGGCTTTGCAGTCACCGAGCGCCGCTTGTGTCAAAGCCAGAAATGCGTGTGCCGTTTTGTCGGAGGGATTTTTTGCCGCCTCCGTCAACTTGACGAGGGCTATGGAATAACGCCCGTCTTTAAAAGCAGCGATGCCATCTTCGTGTGCCGTGTTAGCGAAGACGATGGATGCGGCGAGCAGAGTAAAGGAAGTGAATCTAATGGCCAGCATCATCCAACATCAATTCCGAGTTGCCGTAGCGATGATGCAACTTGCCCTCGTAGTAGCGGAAGCTGAGCAAGGGCGGCGGGCCGGGCGGCACCGCATGTGGTGGTGCAACACGCATATCCGGACTTTCTGCCATTTCCACGCAACGTCCCGAATCGGTGATCTGTTTGATAGCAAGCTGCTCGGTTTCCGAAACAAGCGCTGCAGCAAAAAATGCCAACATCCACATATGACTAACGGCCGTTCAGCTCCTGCAAGGCGCGCCGGGCCGTAGCGCTGTCGGGCTTGCGATCGAGTAGTGCCTGCATAACCTGTCGTGCTTTCTCGATATTACCGAGACGCGTGTAAGTCCGGCCCAGGTTCAGGTAGAGTATATCTTCGTCGGGGGCGACCCGCACACCGTATTCGAAGGCGGCGATGGCATCACTCACTTTGCCCTGCTGGATGTATAGCACGCCCAGATTGTTGATCGCGCCCGAGTAATCCCGGCGCAAAGTGATGGCCTGCTCAAATAATTTTCGGGCCTCCTCCGGATGCCCCTGCTTTGCCAGGGCGAGGCCGAGTCCGTTGAGCGCCTCCGGCGACTGTCCATCCAGTTGCACGGCCCGGCGATAGTATGCTTCGGCCTGCGATTGCTGATCCAACTTGTCCGCGGCCTGCCCAGCGTTCAGTAGGGTGTAGAGGAGATCCGGCTTCAGCGAGAGAGCTTTTTCGTAATTCGCAAGGGCCTGTTGCAGGTTCTTTTGCGTCTGGCAGACATCGCCCAACCCGGACCATGCCTCCGCATCTTCGGTGTTCACCCGTAGGGCATCACGAAAGCACTTTTCCGCCGGTTCCAACCGGTTCGCCTGAATATGAATTTGACCGACAAGCACCAAAACGCGGGCATTCTCGGGCGTCCTGCGCAGCACCTGTTCCAGATATGGCAGCGCCTGTTCGTTATAACCGGACCAAAGGAATGCAGCGCCGAATTTGAAGAAATCGCGGTGTGGTGCGCCGATATACATTCCGGGGAACGGAAGGGCGGCGGCGTGCGCCGCCAGATCGGCTTTCGCTTGCTGCTGACTCGGCACGCTCGCGTAGATCTTCACCGCATGGCCCGCCGCATTCAGAAGAAGTGCAAGCGGCGGTTTCAGTTCCGTTCGCCAATCGAAGAGATAGCGGCGGAAGATTTCGTACTGCTCGCGGCGTTCCGGCGATTTTGCGAGATCGGACTCGCTCAGGACCAGCAGGCCTGGTCCGCGCTGCGGTTCGGGCAGCGGTATTGGCTCCAAAAACCAGGTGTCGTGCACGCGAAGACTGTTGTCGGCCTGCACCGGCCGGGAGAGGAGAGTTCGCGGCGATAGGAACGGTTTTGATTTGACGTCGGCCGACTCTTCCACGATCGAGTATGTGTTGCCGGCGTGCAGATTTGAAAATTCCTGCACGTGGCCTGAGGGCCAGGTAATCCAGACGCGCCGGGCCATCTCCGACTCGCCCAGCCCGAATAACACTTGCTTACTGTGTTGTGACAGGAAACCGGAGCCCCCTTCGAGCCACTTGGTTTGGCCGTCGACCTGAATGCGCGCCCCGATCGCATCGCGATTCGATTTCGTCCCTCGCAACCGGAACGCAATGGCCCGATTTTGAGCCGCGCAGTTGTTCTGAAACACGCGCACCTGCGGCCCCATGCGGCTCTTAAGAATGATGTCGGGACGGCCGTCACCGTCGAAATCTGTTACGGCAAAGGCGCGGCTGTCTTCAGCAAAATCCAATCCGCTGACGCCGGAAAAGTCGTGATAGCGGCCGCCCTGTCGGACATGCAACACGTTGGGTTCGCGACCGTTCCAACTGTATTCTTCCCGAATGAATTGGTTCAGCGCATTCCAGCCGTTTTCGTAGGCGGCGGACGATTGCGCGGTTACCGGAGAGCGCGCCACCACCTGGCGCCAGAAGAAGCTGTTCAGATCGGTTTCGGACTCGTTCGTCAGCATGCCGCAGGTGACGAAGATCTCCGGATGCCCATCGTTGTTTAGATCGTGCCCGCCCGAAGCCCAGGCCCAGCGCCCGAATCCGACATGTTCCTGTTCCGTTGCGTTTTGAAACGTACCGTTGCCGCGATTGCGGTATAGCGAATTGCCCATAGTGTGGCCTCGGTAGGCGCTTTCGAGAGCAGTCGTGCGCCCAGGTTCGAAGTGCTTATCGGCTATGACGCGTTGCCCAGCAGCGGTCCACATGTTCGCGATGTACAGGTCTGGCTTGCCGTCGTGATCGTAATCAAACCACGACGCGCTCATACCCGGCCCGATATCCTCGACACCCGCGCTTGCCGCAAGATCGCGGAAGTGGCCGTTGTTGTTTACGTAAAGATTTTTCCGTCCGAAATCATTGGCGACGAACAAGTCGGGCCAGCCATCCTCGTTGAAATCGCACCAGGCTGCGGCGAAACTGAAGCGGTTGTTGTTCTCGTTCATGCCGGTTTCGGCAGTGCAGTCGTCGAACGAACCCGTGCCGTCGGCCTTCAGATTGTTGCGAAACAGGAAGTTTGGCGGCCCGTTCTGGGCATCGTGGTAAGGAGAAGCATAGGTGTACTGCGCTTCGCTCTGAAAGTACACGTAGCAGCAAAGATAGAGATCTAATCTGCCATCGCGATCGAAATCGGCGGCCGCCATTCCGGTGAAGGCCCCGGCTGGACGACTGGCGAACCGAAAAGCATCCTCGCGCAGTTTAAATCGGCCACTGTCATTCAAAAAGAGAACCGGTCCGCCGGCCCGCAAAACGACGAGGTCCTGCCGCCCGGAGTTGCGGAGATCGAGGAATAAAGCGCTCGACGTATCATCGAGCACGCCCACACCCCAGGCCTCCGTGACATCTTCGAAGTACCCCGCGGGATTAAATTTGTAGAGCCGGTTGGGAAGGCCGCCCGGCTGGCAGACGTAGACCTCATCGACGCCGTCGTTGTCTATGTCCCCGACCGCGATGCCGTTGCTGCCATACAGATCGATGCCGCTGGCCGGATCGAGACGGGCGCGCCAGTACGGAATGCCCTTCGCGAGTTGCTCCGAGAACGAAGAAGCTTTCGCAAATACAACCGAAGTGACATCGCGAAAGAAGGGAGCATCCGCTGACGCGACGTGCTCGTCAAGCGGTGTAAGACTGACAAGCCTGCCATCCTTCCAGAGAACTTTCCAATGGCCCACGCGGTGTAGCAATTTGCCGTCGTGCCGGCTGGCAATTTCGTACCGTACGATATCGCCCGGCAGCGGATAGAATTCGGCGCGCCGAACCGTTCCGAGCGAATCCACCCACGTTTTTCCGCCAGCTGCATCCGCGATGGGCATCTCCATCCTTAATAGGGCGTTATCGAGCGCCTCACGAACCTCTTGGGCCGTTTTTTCGAAACCGAACTCGTCGGTCCCGGGTGGGATGAATTTCTTCAGTGCAAGATACGGTGGTATATGCCGCTTTTCCTCGGCGAAGACAGCGCCCGATCCCAGGCAAGTCAGGGCCGGAATCGCTGCGGCGGTTTTGAAGAAATCGCGGCGCTTCACTGCTTCTCGACGATCTTCAGATTTTCATCCACGCGGGCCCGGCCCGTATGCTGTACGATCCCGCTGGGCCAGCGTATTTCGACATCATCGACAGCCGTGCACTCACCCAGGCCGAAGTGCAGCGTGAACGAGTTCTGGGAATAGTAGCTGGCGCCGCTCATGACCTCATCTATCATTTTCCGGCCTCCCGCGGTCAAGATCGTGCGTGCTCCAATCGCGCTGCGATTCGATTTCGTACCGGTGAGCGACACGTTCAGGTAATGACCGTGCGGGCCGTCGTTCTTCAAGAGGCTCGGAAAGGCATTCATGTTAACCAGGACGATCTCCGGACGGCCATCACCATCCAGATCGCCGATAGCCAGTCCGCGGGTGGGGCGGGGAACTTGAAAGGCCGGACCGGCTTCGGCGCTTACGTCCTTGAATTTTCCATTGGCCAGATTCCGGTAGAGAATTGTCGGCTGCAGATAGCGATCGCCGAGTTGTTTGCCTTCGACTTCAGGATAGACGTGCCCATTGGCTACCACCAAGTCGCGCCAGCCGTCGTCGTCAACGTCGATAAACGCAACGCCCCAGCCCAGAAATTGGCGCGCGCCTAAACCGGCCTCGCGCGAGACATCCGTGAAAAATTTGCCGTCATCGTTGTGATAGAGCGAGGTAAGGTCGCCCGAGAAATTTGTCTTGCCGATATCGAGCAGACCGTCGCCGTCGTAGTCAGCCACTGCAATACCCATTCCGGCCTGCAGCGCGCCGTCGTAATTGAACGCGACTCCGGCTTCGGCTCCGCGCTCCTCGAACGTTCCGTTGTGGAGGTTGTGAAATAACAGGCTCGGGGTCATGTCGCAAGCAACGTAGATGTCGGGCCAGCCATCGTTATCGAAATCTGCGGCCGCGACGCCCAGGCCATAGCGCCCGCCCGGTTTGAGAATCCCGGCGGATTCGGAAACGTCGGTGAACGTGCCGTCGCGATTGCTGTGATAGAGAACATTGTGCGCCAGCGGCAGCCCACGCGGGCCGCACATCACCGGTATGCTCTTCCACACACAAAACTCTCCCGAGCCGGGATGAGGTGTCTTGTTGAGATCGAGATCGACGTAGTTGGCAACGAATATGTCCAGGTAGCCATCGCGGTCGTAATCAACAAACGAACATCCGGAGCCATAGCGGAGGCCTGTTATTGGTAACTTGGCGTGTTCCGTCACATCGTCAAACGCTCCGTCGCCGCGGTTGCGATAGAGGACATTGTGCCCATAGTAAGTGACCAGCAGATCGGGGTGGCCGTCGTTATCGTAATCGCCTGCGCAGACGCCTTGCGCCCATCCTGTTCTCGTGAAACCGGCGTGCGCGGCTACGTTCTTGAAACGGCCATTGCCTTCATTGTGGTAGAGCTGTGGAAGCGCAGAAGTCGTATCAGCATTGAGGCGCGTTCCGTTTGCTATGAAGATATCGTTGCGGCCATCGCCATCGTAGTCGAAGATCGCTGCTCCGTTGCCCGTGGTCTCGAGGATGTAATTCTTCTTGTCAACTCCCCCGAAAATGTTCTTTGCGGTGAGGCCCGAAACGGCCGCGACGTCACGGAAATCGGCTCGAAAGACCTGAACCGCAGCGGCGGTTATTGCCGAAGACGCAAGAAGGGCCCAAACAGCGCCGCGATGCATGAATTTCACATTATCGCGTGAGCATTGCAGCCATCAGGCCACCTAACTGCCGCAGGACGTCCAGCTGCGCTCGCTTGATATTCACCTGGTCCCGCCAGAACACCAGCGAATATTCGTTCTCAGATACGCGTGCCTTTTCAACCCGGGACAGAAGTGTCTGCCCTTCTGCATACTGCGCGGCCAGAGTTTCGAGATCAGCACTCGCCAGATCAAGCTGCTGGCGAGCGAGCTCGAAAGCGCTTCCCGCCTTTTGCAGTTGCTGATAACTCCGATGCACGCCGCTCACGATGTGGTTGTGAAGCTGATCAATCTGAATGCGAAGCTTCAGAAAGTCGGCCTGACTCTGCCCCAAATGTCCGCCGCGAGCAGGGCCGATCAAGAGAGGGAGAACGAGCGAAGCGCCAATCTGGCCGTTGTTACGCTGCACGGCATTCGCGGGAAAGTAATCTTCATAGTCCCGTTTCTGTAACATCGAGTACTGCGCGACTAGGTCCATCTGGGGAAGGCGCGCCGCCTTGACGGAAGCCATTTCTATCTGCTTAGCCAGTAGAGCCGATTGAAGCTGCGCCAATGCCTTGTTGCGCTGGAAGGCGAGTTGGATCGCTGCGGATTCGGAGTTCAGTGGTGGAAGCTCGATCTGCTCCGGCCCTCCAACGGGCCGAACCGAATCACTCGCCGGAAATCCCAACACAACCGCAAGGCGATTCTCGGCGTCTGCCTGATCGACCCGGAAGGAATCGAGACGCTGCTGGACGTCGACTACGGTGATACGGGCGCGAGTACGCTCTACCGGAAGTTCGTGCCCGGCGCTTACTCTTGCTTCGACTGTCTTGGCAATGACCGTCGCAGACGAGAGCTGGTCCTGAATTCGCTGCGCCTCACCTGCGAGTTCCTGCGCATCAAGGAATAGAGTTGTTACCTGATAGGCAACCTCGTCCAGCTTGGCATCGAGAGCGAAGTGACTGCTGCGTGCCTGCTCTCTGGTTTCGGCGAGCTCGTATTGCTTCGGCCGATTGTAGAGATCCATCGTGATCCGCGCGCCCAAAATACGGGGCGCTTCTTCGTTAATACTGTTCGGATAACCCGAGGTATAAACGACATCGCTTCCGACCTTCATCTTCGGGCGAAAGGGATCTTGCGCCACGCGGACCTGTTCGCGGGCGCGCTGCTCGTCGAGACGCGCCAGAAGCACGTCAGGGCTTTGCCGCGCGACAAGTTCAAGCGCCTGCCGGACGGTAAGCGTGTGAACCGTTGCACGGGCAAAGCTCTCAGCGCAAAGCAAGGTAAGCAGAAGCCGCTTCGTGACAACCAATAGTCCAACTATATATACACGCGCGGCAGAGCTGGATTTTGTGTAGACTGTTCAGACTGGAGGCGTGACGTATGGCCGAAGAACCCGAACTCCCGTCCGGCTCGCACGCGCTGGAGTATCTGCGACTCTTCCGCCAGGAGGGAAGATCTCTAGCCGGCCTGGTCTTACTTGAGATCGGATGGGTTCTGCTGCTGGTTCTCGCGTCGAAGTTAACGGGCGCCGCCGGCGAGAGCCCGGCAGCGGGGCATGAAAATGCCGGCCGGCCGGCCATCTGGTCTGTTCCAATTAATTTCCTGGAAATTTGGGCCATCGGCGGTCTGGCGATCCTGTTTCTCTGGCTGGTATACAGCGGACTCTTGAGCCAGGTTTTGAGAATCGCTTACACGCCGCTCAGGCCGATCGTGCACTTCCTGTTCACGCTCGTGGTCGTGCTTATCGGCACTCTCGATTTCCTCGTATCGGCAATTTTGAGCGGGTTACGAAGAATGGGCCTGCCCGATTTGATAAAAGCGCACAGGCTCGAATGGATTCAACGCAAGCGGAAAGAGGAACCGAACCTGAGCGAAGAGGAGGCGACCGCCGCCTACGAGCAGTGGGTTGCCGCTCTCAAAGTCGAGAAGGGAGAAGATGCCCTCGAGGAATTCATCCTCCAAAGCAAGCGGTCCGATCCGTTCGCGCTGGTGTCGCGTGTGTGGCAGGGAGCGGTCGGCCCGTATGTGCTGAGGCCGACGCAATCCAGCATTCGAATAGGAATGGCAGTGCCCGTGATTCACTCCCAGGCCAGTAGTCAGAGAGCGCGGCCCGCCGCGCCATTCCCGAATTTACTGAGAGCCTATGCGAACGCGAAGTCGCGGACGAAGCGCCTCCCGGCGATGACAGATGTCAGAATGATGATCCTGCCGCTTGTGGTTCCGATCTCGACTCACGAGCGAGCGCGCGTAGTGGCACGGCTTCTGGGCGTTGACATGCTCATCTGGTGCGATGCCCCGCTCAATCCTATGGGAACGGCGCACCTCTTCCTGCAAAAATCTCCGGAGCGGATCCGCGAAGAGCCGGAAGAAGATTTGGACGGTGACGCATATCAACGTTTCCTCTTTCCCACGGATAGCAGGGATCTCAGGATCGATCCCCCGGCGTTTGCCCTAACAATGACAGACGAGCTCGGAGCATACGCGGGGCTGATTATTGCGGTCGCACTGGCGATCTGCAGGCGACGGCGTCGAAGTTATAACACCTGGTTGAGGAGTTGGGACCGGACTTTTCGTTTTGCAGACGCGCTGGTATCCGAACTGCTGGAACACCTGGCGTTCGACGTGCTCCCTCGAATGACGCTCGATGAGCGGAACGAGGCGACGGTTCCGTCCATACGCCGGCAAGTGGCCGAACTGGTCGGTTGCTGGGTAGGCCGGCAGATGAGAGAGGACGCAGTTACCAAGGACCGCTGGGAGCACGTGGGCGAAACCCGTTACGGCGAGGAGCTCTTGCACATTCTTGAGGGATGCCTTCGCCTGGCGCCGGATCGGCCGGAAAACTGGTTTCGGATGGGCGCTCTGGCGTGTTTCCTCGGTGATCGGAACCGGGCGCTGGATGCGTTCCATCGCGCGGCCGAGAAGGTGCAGCGGCATTTGGAAATCAGACCGCTCGGAGCGTTGGCCCTTGCGGGCCACATGTTGAAAGTCGAGCTCACGATTAAGAGCGGACTCAGTGAAGGGCTGGCGTGGGGGCACTACGCGGCGCATGTAGCCTGCGCCCTTTCCGTCGGCGGCGAGCGGGAAATAAAGGAAATCCGCGAGATGCTCACCTCCGATTTTGCTGCCATAGCCACTCTCTCCCGGAGAATCACAGCAATTGAAGTGGTGGAGGCGCTGCTCGATGAACGGAGCGAAACGGCTCCGGAGTCCGTGCCGGAAGAGGCGCCAGTAACCGCTTCCGAGCTGGAACCGGCGGGCTAAGACTCGGGGGAAGGTGGCAGGTGCTTAAAGTAAAGACATGGTATCTTTACATCATGGGCTCTCGGCTTGTTAACGTTCGGCTAGACGAAGAACGGATGTGGAAGGCGCGCCGGCTGCGCGAAGGTGGCGTTGCGTTTTCCACCCTGGTCCGCGAAGCGATTGACGAGCGCTTCGACCAGATGAGCCGGGCCAAAACTTCGCGTGAGATCAAGGACATCATCAACTGCACCTTTGATCGGTACCCTGATCCCGCCGATATTCCTCCCCGGACTTACGACGTGCATGACCGGAAAGCTGCTCGCGACGCTATTTATCGGAAGCTCCGCCGCAGAGCGGAATGATTCTCGTTGACACAGGACCTTGGGTTGCCCTTTGCGATCGTCGTGACGCGCACCATGCCCGAGCAGCAAAGCAATTAGAGACACTCGCGTCGGGCGGGCTTTGCACGTGCGAGGCCGTGTTGACGGAATCCTGTTTCCATCTGCCAAACCAAGCGCAGCGCCAACGTCTATGTGCCCTGCTTGACGAACTGGCCGTCGTTTCATTACCGGGACCTCATGATCGCAGTTTCTGGTTCGAAGTACTCCATTGGCTCACGAAGTATGCCGAACACGAGCCGGACTGGGCCGACGGCTGCATTGCAGTTCTGTCCGGACGCGATAAACAATTGAAAGTTTGGACGTATGATCGCGAGTTTCGCACAACGTGGCGCAGACCGGACGGTACGATTATTCCGGCAGCCGTAAAAGTGTAAAGCGGTGCCGGTTGTTGCTCACACGGCATAATGTGCGCGTCAATGAAGGGTTCTGTCCGGTGAGTAGCTCGCGTCGAACTCGGCGCGAGTGGAAGAGATGAGACGCACCAGAAGCTGTGCCTGATTGCCGACCAGATTCAACCGCCAGACATCCAAATTCCGAGACTTGTGAACATAGACCAAACGGCCCTGCCGGGAAATCGCTGTCTGCACGATGCCATCGCCGGTAAACGGCAGCCGCTCAAACCCAAGAGGACGCCATCCGGCCCGCGACAGTGTGAGCCTCCATAGGCCGGCGGTAGGTTCGGCGCCCCCCGAGAAAATGATTCCACGTCCGTCCGTGAATTGCCTTTCATGGGAACGAGAGATCGATAACTCACCAGATCACCGGCTTCTCGAGGATCCGGCAGCGTTGATAGTCCGCATGGTGCCCTGGGCAAGAGCTAAGCATGTGAGAGGATCGCCCGGAACCTTTGGGTTTACATTCTTTCCCAACGACGGGCGCTTTGCGACGGTTGCCGACGTGTTCGGCTACGATACCGAGGAATTAGCCAACACTCGCGGTGTGCCGGTACCAATCCTTCTGGGCTATGTTGTAGCTAACGAGCTGGGTCATCTGCTCCTAGGACCTGCAAGCCATGGAATTATCGGCATCATGCAGTGCCCTTGGAGACCGGAGGAAATGAAGAACATCGCGCGCGGATTCATGATGTTCACGCCGGAGGAGGCAGAGAAAATGCGACGGAACATCCAAACGCGGGTAAACAAGGAGACCTCTAGCCTGTTCATGCCGCAACGCTTCTGCCGGACCGCATGCAACCCCTAGCTGGATACAATGGGTCCCATTTATGCCCGCGATCGACATTCAATCTTTGCGACCTGCATATCACGGTGAGCTTTTCGAGCCTGGGGATAGCGGCTACGATGAGGCTCGCCGGATCTGGAATGCCAGCGTCGACAAACACCCGGGCTTGATCGCCAGATGCTCAGGTATCGCTGACGTCATCGCCGCTGTCAACTTCGGACGCGCCAACAATCTGCTCACAGCGATTCGTGGCGGCGGGCACAATGTGGGAGGTCGTGCCCTCTGCGATGGCGGAATCGTCATAGATCTCTCCCGAATGCGATCCGTGTATGTAGATGACGTAAATCAAAGGGTTCGCGTAGAAGGCGGTGCAACGCTTGGTGATCTCGACCGCGAAACTCATGTCTTCGGTCTTGCCGTCCCGTGTGGAATCGTGGCGAAGACTGGTATCGCTGGGCTGACCCTTGGGGGTGGCGTCGGTTGGCTGCTTCGGAAATATGGCATGTCGATCGACAATTTATTGTCTTGCCAGCTAGTCACAGCCGACGGCGCAGTGCTGAACACCAGTAAATCCGAGAACGAGGATCTGTTCTGGGCTGTTCGCGGTGGTGGCGGAAACTTCGGTGTTGTCACTTCTTTCGAGTTCCGAGCCCGTCCGGTTCACACGGTTCTCGGCGGCTTTGTCGTATACCCTCGCGATGCAGCCATTGACGTGATCCGTAACTTTCGTGACTGCATGGAATCTGCGCCTGACGAACTTACCGCATATGTGGCTCTGCTTAGCGGCCCGGATGGCGCCCCGATTGTTGCAGTGATCCCCTGCTATTGCGGTGAGATTCCCGACGGCGAACGCGT
The DNA here is from genome assembly GCA_036557345.1 of Bryobacteraceae bacterium. Lineage (GTDB taxonomy): Bacteria > Acidobacteriota > Terriglobia > Bryobacterales > Bryobacteraceae > Bog-105. The sequence continues at coordinate 20,859 of DATBHS010000043.1, read as the reverse complement.
CCTGCGACCTCTTCGCACATTCGGCAGCCCGGTCATGGATACCGTCCAACCTCTGCCTTTGCCCGCAATGCAGTCGCTGCTCGGCCCCTATTTCCCAGACGGGAATCACAATTACTGGAAGTCGACGCTGCAACGGGCGCTCTCCGACGACGCGATCACCGCTATCGTCGAGCACGCGAACCGCATGAGCTCACCTCTGTCCTTTATTGTTCTCGAATGTTATGGCGGCGCGGCGGGCCGCGTCCCCAAAGACGCTACCGCATTCCCGCACCGCGATCTTCCTTGGGACATTTTGTTTATCGCGCAGTGGACGGAACCGGCGGAGACGCCCATCCATCGCGACTGGGCTCGTTCAGGCGAGGAAATTCTTCGGCCTTTCTCCGCGAACGCGCATCTTCTTTCCGCGCTCGACATCGAAGCCGAGGAGGTCATCAACACGGCATTCGGCGCGAATCTGCCGCGTCTGGCGGCCGTCAAAACGAAATACGATCCGGCTAATTTTTTCCGTGTGAACTATAACATCAGGCCGAAGCTGATGGAAGCCGAAGTGGCTTGAGAAGGTGGCACTTTTGTTATTCCTCTCTCAAGGCGACCATAGGTTCCAGCGCCGCGGCGCGACGTGCGGGAGCATAGCTAGCGATAAGCGCGATGGCCGCAAGTAGTACAGCCGCACTGAGCAGGGAAGCAGGATCGTAGGGACGCAATCCGAACAACAGTGTGGCGGCGGCACGGCCTGCCCACAACGCGATAACGATGCCGGCTATAAGCCCTACCGAGAGCAAAAGAACGGCCTCGCGCAGTACCAGGCGAACAACCCGTGTCCGGTCTGCTCCCAAAGCGATCCGTATGCCGATCTCATTGCGCCGGCGCGCAACCATGTAGGCGATCACACCATACAATCCGAGCGTGGCCAGCAGTGCCGCTAAAAATCCAAACGCCCCCGACAAGGTAGCCATCAACTTCTCACGCAGCAAGGATTCCTGCAACTGTGCTGAAAATGACCGGAACTGGATTCCGATAGAAGGACTCATGGCGGCAATAACGGATTTCGACGAATTCATTATTCCGTTAGGCGATCCAGCCACACGGAGCACGAACGTGGCGCCCGGCCCCGGGTCCTCATCCTGCGCGATGGGGAAAAAGCCGATCGGTCTGAACTCCTCCCGAAGCTCGTAATATTTTGTATTCTTGACCAGGCCGACGATCTGGAATAGCGGCTCGGGCTTGCCGGCTTCAGCCTCCAAATGAAAGGTGCGTCCGACCGGGCTTGCGCCGCCAAAGAACTTGCGCGCGAACATTTCATTGACAATCGCTACCTTCGGCGACGAGAGGGTATCGCGGTCAGTGAATTCACGACCGGCCAGCAGAGGCGTTCCCATGGTTCGGAAATAGCCGGGAGCCGCTCGGTTGAAAAATGACTCCTTCCCGCTCGCGGCGGCAGGCGCCTTGTCCGGGCCGATCGAATTATCCCAGCCGCTACCGCTGACGGGCGTAAAGCCCACCTGCGCTGCCGATATGACACCAGGGACGGCCGACAGGCGATCGTACAGCTCGCGATAAACCGCAAGGCGGCGCTCCTTCGGGTAAGACGCTTTGCTGAAATCGATATTCATTGTGAGCAGTCCTTCAGGCCGGAAGCCGGCATCTGTGGTCAGGAGATTGCGCAAGCTCTGAACGAATAGGAGTGCGCCCACCAACAGGACAAGCGAGAGCGCGACTTGCACCGCGACCAGCGCGCGGCGCAAGCTGAATCGCTCGCGCCCCGCTGTTACGGCCCGCGTTCCGGCTCGCATGGCGGATACCGGCGCGAGAGAAGTCGCTCGTACCGCCGGCAGCAGGCCGAACAGGAGGCACGTAAGCACCGCAAGCGCGCCAGTGAAACTCAACATTCGCCAGTCGATATCAAGGCCGATGAACAGCGGATTATCAGGAGTGCTGATGAACGCAACCAGGGCACGGCTCAAGCTCAGCGCCAGTCCGGCGCCGAGCGCCGTGCCGGCGAGAGCAAGCAGCAGGCTCTCTGTCAGGAGTTGGCGGATCAGCCTCCAGCGTGATGCTCCGACGGCGAGCCTGACCGCGATTTCCGGCTCACGTACGCTGGCGCGCGCCAGCAGCAAGTTAGCCAGGTTGGCGCAGGCGATCAACAACACCAGTCCGGTCGTCGCCATCAGCAACCAGAGGGGACGCTCATATTGCTGTCGCAGACCCGAGACTCCAGTGCCTCCATCGGTGGCGTAAAGCTTGTCGGCCAGGTACCGTTTCGCTAAATCCGGCTTGTAGCCGGGCGGTAGCGTGGCTCGCATGATGCCTGGCGAAAGAGCGTGAAGATGGGCTGTGGCGCCCTTGGCTGTCCATCCAGGCTTTAATCTCCCCATGAGCGACAACCACCAGGCGGACGGTACCGGAATACGTCCCTTCTTGTCATCGGCCAAAAGCCGGTCGGCGCAAAGCGGGACGGCTACATCGTAACGGTTGCCTACTTCGACTCCAAAAAACGACGGCGGCGTAACGCCGATTACCGGAATTGAATTTCCGTCGAGGCTCACCTTACGTCCCAGGACTGCCGGATCGCCTCCAAATTCCCGCTGCCAGAAGGCGTAACTGAGCACTGCTTCCGCATTGCACGCCTGACTATCATCTTGCGCGCTGAACGTACGACCCAGCATGGGATTTACTCCAAGATGGCGGAAGAATTCACCGCTCACGTAGAGTCCTTCGGCATATCGCGGCTCCCCGCCGTTGGCGAGATTAAACCGGGCGGCGCTCCAGGCCAATACGCCGCTGAACGCCTGCTGATGTGCGCGGATCTGGTCCCATTGGGCGTACGTGAAATTTGCACTGCGGCTGGACCACCAGCCTGCCCTCGCCGAACCTTTCTCAAAATCGATGGAGACAAGTTCAGTGGGATTGCGTACGGGGAGCATTTTGAGCCGAATGGCGTTAACAAGTTGGAAAATTGCAGTATTCGCGCCGATGCCGAGCGCCAGTGAGAGGACTGCCACTAAGGTGAACCCTGGGCGCTGTCTCAATTGCCGGATACTGTACAGGACATCCTGCGTAATGGTTTCAAACATGACGATCAATTTCCTTCAAAAAAACATTTCCGCGAGGCGAGGGCCTACGGGTAGATCACTCGTATCTCAGCGCTTCTGCCGGGTCGACCGCGATAGCACGGCGGCTCGGAACCCAGCACGCCAGTAGTGCAACTGCGGCGAATAACGCGCCAACGACGGTCAAGGTTGCCGGGTCAGTCGGCTGGACTCGAAACAGAAACGATCTGAGAACATGAGCTAGAACAAACGCTGCTGCGAGACCCGAAATGAGGCCCCCCGCGATCAGGCGAAAGCCCTCTCTGAATACCAGGTTTCGGATATTGTGCCGCTCCGCTCCCATTGCGGTGCGAATAGCAATCTCCCGGCGGCGCGAGGCGACCGACAGTGATAGCACGCCATAGATGCCGATGAGCGTGAGCAGGCTGCCGACGAGCGAAAATCCCGTCAGCAGCTGCGTGGCAAAAGTGCGCGAGGCCAACGCGTCGCCACGAATCTCGTCCATTGTCTTTACATTTTCAACGGCCACAGTGGGATCAACCAAATGCAACTCCCGTTGGATTGCGGCGGCGAGGGCCTTGGGTTCTGCCGCAGTGCGAACGACCAGATGTTTGGAAAACGGACCTGCCTGCCAGAATGAAAGATAGATTTCCGGTTGCGGCTTCTGTGTCAAGTCGTCGGTGAGGCTATTGGCTACAATGCCGACGATTCGCGTCGAAGGCTTTTTGCGGCCGGAGAGCCAGAGTTTCTTTCCAATCGCGTTTTGGTTTGGAAAGTAGCGATGTGCCAGAGCGCGATTTACGATTGCCACGGTGTCGTCTTTGCTCGAGTCTGTAGAACGGAAGCCGCGCCCGTCGAGGATTGGCATGCCCATTAATTTGAAATAGTCCGGCGTTACGGAGCGAAGCGGAAAAGAGAGCCGGTCGCTGTCTCGGGCCGCTGTTGGCTGTCCTTCGACTTCCACGGTATCGGGCCAGTTGTTGCCTGTGAGCGGCACCCCCCATGCGAACGCGGCGTGCTCGACGCCGGGAAGCGCGGAGACCCGCTCCAGAGCACGCCGGTGGAAGTCGTTCCAATTGCCTTGGACCGCCGTGACGCTCATAGTCAGCACGTGCGAGGTGTCGTAACCAAGTTGTACCTGCGAGAGTTTGTTCATGGTTTTGATCAGCAGCCCGGCACCCACTAACAACGCGAGCGTGAGGGCCGTTTGAGTCATTGCCACGCCTCGGAGGAGCTTCCGCTCTCCCCGTCCCATGCTGCTTTTCGGGCCGGCGCTCTTGAGGACTTCCACCGGATCAAGCCGTGATGCGCGGAACGCGGGAACCAGGCCGGACAATACAGCCGACAAGATTGCTGTAACAAGGCCGCACGTCAAGATGGGCCAGCCGGTAGTCACCGCATCCAGGCGCGGGATGGCGTCTCCGCCAATCAGCTTAAACAATTTTGTGATCCCCACTGCGAGGCCGATACCGAACAGACCGCCGCACAGAGCTACGATCAGGTTCTCCGATGATGCTTGCCAGAAAAGCGCAACGCGCCGTACTCCCAGTGCAGTACGGACAGCGTATTCCTGCTGCCGTTGCAGACCACGCACCAACATGAGCGAGGCAGTGTTCCCGCATGCGATCAGAAGGACCAGGACAGCCGCCCCGAGAAGCGGCCATAGAATGCGATTGCCATCGCGATTCAATTCGGCAGTGAGCGATTCTACTCGAGGAGTTATGCCCACAAAGTCGCGGTCATTCTGTGCTTCCTTCACAGTGAGGACCGTGAGTTCCGTCTGCGCCTGATTCAAAGTCGAGCCACTTCGCAGACGCGCGACCACGTTCCACTCCGCCTGCTTCAGCCGCTTGGGGTCCGGTGCTGCGGGAATCCAGAAGTCCACCCGCGCATTCGGATTATAGTTTGGCTCGGCCGAGGTTGTCGGCGAAGGAAGGAAACGTATGCCAGGGGGCATTACGCCGATTACTTCGGGTGGCGTTTCCCAGCGGCTGATCCTGATCTTCCTTCCGATAATCGCCGGATCGCCGTTGAACTTTCGCCGCCAGAGATTGTAACCGAGAATGATAACCGGCTTCGGTCTGAACTCGGTCTCGGAATCGTTGAAAATGCGACCCAGAATTGGGTGAAGCCCCATGATGCGGAAGTAGTCGCGCGTAACCCACATTCCCTCCAGAGATTCGCTGCCATCGCGAAGCACCAGGAAGTTGAACGACCAGTCATAGGCCGCAATGCCCTCGAGAGATCTGGAATTTCGCTGCCAGTCCATCCACCGTTCGGCCGGCCAACCCGGCGCGTGCTCCATTTGCTTGCCATCGGTTCGAGCGGGCGAAATGAGCACGAGCCGCTGCGGTTGCTGGTACGGCGGCGGGGTGAGCAGAACGCCCTGGATCAAGCTGAAAACGCCGGCGGTGGCGCCGATGCCCAACGCCAGTGTCAGTACAGCAATCGAAGTGAACGCCGGTTGCTTCAGCAAACTTCGCATACTAAAGCGCAGGTCTTGCAACACGCCACCTCCTTGCGAATGTTCAGGACCAGCAGTTATAGTTCCGGTCTAATGTCGCGAGAGCATTGGACTTGCGGCCACACGAAGAGCCGCTTCTGGGACGGTGTTGTCCGCAAGTGGACAGATCACGAGGAATGGCCGGGTTCTGAGATCGCCTTGACAAGGGCGCAAAAGGGCGTCATACTTCCATCGATAGACGATGGGAGAGCGCCTCAAACAGCCTGAGATCCTGCCCGGGACGCTGGACCTGCTTATCTTACGAACGCTGCAGTCCGCCGCCATGCATGGGTATGGGATCGCGCAGCGGCTGAAACAAGTCTCTGATGATGTCTTGCAAGTGGGCGAAAGCTCGTTGTATCCGGCGCTGCAGCGTTTGCTGCTGAACGGGTGGGTAAAAGCGGAATGGGGCGCGTCGGAGAACAACCGGCGTGCACGGTATTACACCCTTACAACGGCAGGGCGAAAACAGCTTGCGGCTGAGCGGGAGGAGTTTGCGCGCGTGATCGGTGCAATCCATAAGGTCCTGGAGATGGCATGAGCCGGTCTGTTTGCGCTTCCGCAATCCGCAACTGGCACCGGTTGGTGCTTGTTTGGCGGCGGGGTCAGCTCTACCGCGACCTGGCCGAAGAGCTGGAGGTACATCGCTCACTGAAGGAGCGCGAATACGAACTTGCCGGATTCCCGCCTGAGAACATCGTGGAGCTGGCAGAGAGGGAGATGGGCAATATCACTCTGGCGAAGGAGGAGAGCCGCGATATGTGGCGTTTTTTGAGTCTGGAACGACTCGCGCAAGACGTGCGCTACGCAGTGCGGATGTTTGCGAGGACACCCGTGTTTACCAGCGTTGCCGTGCTCTCGCTTGCCCTCGGTATCGGCGGAAATGCAGCCATGTTCAGCCTCGTCAATACTCTGCTTATCCGCCCTCTGCCCTATTTCGAGCCGGGTCGCCTGGTTCGGATCGGCGGCGTTTATCCGCGCGCGGCACTGCTTTTTTTTCAACAACACGCGCGGACGATGGACGTGGCAGCCGTAAGCCCCGGTTCCGAGTTCAACTTGACAGGGCAGGGTGAAGCCATCCGCGTTGTTGGAAGCTACGCCTCCGCGAATTTCTTCTCCGTGCTGAGCGCACCGGTTGCGAGAGGCCGGAGTTTCGAACCGGGAGACGACACGCCCGGACGGGATGGCGTTGTGATTCTCAGCGACGCGCTTTGGAAAACGAAGTTCGGAAGCGATCCGTCAATCGTTGGCCGCGCGATTTTGCTGAACGGCGTGCACCGTGAAGTCGTCGGCATTATGCCGCCGAGCTTCAGCTTTCTTTCCTCGAGGGTGCAGGCCTGGGTGCCAATGCGTCTGGACCCATCGAACTTCCTTGAATACTGGGCGAGCGAGTTTGTGCCGTTGGTTGGCAGGCTTCGTGCCGGCGCGTCCACCGGACAAGCTCAAGGCGAGGTCCAGCGGCTGGTCGCTCAATTTAGAGGCACGTTTCCCTATCCGATGGCCCGGGATTGGAACGCGGATGCCGGGGCGATTCCTCTGCAACAGGATCTGATGGGGGATATTCGCGGCAGGCTGATCATTCTACTGTCAGCGGTCTGCATGGTGCTGCTGGTCGCGTGCGCGAACATAGCGAGCCTGCTGCTATCCCGGGCGACAACACGCCGTAAAGAGATTGCTCTCCGCGCAGCATTGGGAGCGGGCCGCGCAAGGATCGCTCGCCAGTTGCTGACCGAGAGTGTGTTGCTGGCGCTCGTAGGTGGCGGATCAGGCATTCTTCTCGGCATGGTGGCTCTTTCCATCTTCAAGTCGCTGCTGCCGCCATCGACGCCCGGCCTGGCGCACGCCTCAATCGACTGGCAGGTTGTCGGCGCAGTTGCAGGCTTAGCGCTCCTGACAGGTCTTGGGTTTGGAATCGCCCCGGCATTGAGCGCATCGCAAACCAGTTTGACTGAGGCCATCAAGACCGGCAGCCAGCGCTCGACGGCCACGATCTGGAACCGCTTTCGGACCTGGCTCATTGCGGGAGAGATCGCCCTGACAGTGATCCTGGTGGTGAGCGCCGGGCTTCTGATCAAGAGCCTGTATAGCCTTTCTACTGCGAAAACTGGCTTTAACCCCGGCCGCATTCTGACGATCCGAATCAGTCCGAACCAATCCGCGTGCGCACAGCGAGCTGCCTGTGTTGCCGTCTACGACCGCATCGTCGAGAGAGCGCGCAGCCTTTCAGGTGTCGTGGACGCAGCCGTTATTAACAGCATCCCGCTGGATGGCGAACTGCCGATGCTGGCGGTCGACGTGGAAGATCACCCGAAGGATGCAGCTCATCCTTCTCCGATGTTCTGGTTCGGCGCAATCAGCCCCGCTTATCTTCGGGTCATGCATATTCCGTTGCTGAGAGGCAGAGCGTTTAGCCGAAGCGATGGAGAAAAGGCGGCGCGCGTGCTGATGATTTCCGAAAGCACGGGAAGGCACTTCTGGCCTGGACAGAATCCGATCGGAAAACACATCAAGTCCGCTGACGAGCGGCAGTGGAGGACAGTCGTCGGAGTCGTAGGCGACGTGCGCCAGTACAGCCTAAGCAAGGCTTTGCCCGCCTGGGTTCCCGGCGCCGTTTACATGCCATATGCCCAATCGGCCCGACAGGACGGACAGATTCCGGCCGCGATGACCTTGCTCGTGAAGACCGCTGTCGATTCCGCCCACCTTGAAAAGGAAATTTTGAAACTGGCCAGAGATCAGAACCCGAATGTTCCCGTCGGTCCGGTTCGGCAGTTAGATCAGATCGTCTCCGGCTCGATTTCCGATTTCCGCTCGACGATTCGTGTGTTCATCACGTTCGCAGGAGCAGCTTTGTTGCTGGCCGCGATCGGGATCTACGGTCTGATGTCTTACTGGGTGACACAGAGGACGTATGAAATTGGCGTGCGCGTTGCGATTGGAGCGAGCAGGCAACGTGTCGTTTCCGCAGTTTTGGCTCAGGGTTTGCGTGTTTCGCTGTGGGGTATCGCTGGGGGTGTGCTGGCAGCGCTCGCCGTGACCCGCTTCCTGGCGAGTCTTCTCTATGGAATCGGTGCGACCGATCCCTTTACCTTCGCGGTTGTGACCGCCTTTGTACTGGGAGTAGCGGTTGCGGCAACCACGTTCCCGGCATGGAGGGCCGCGCGGATCGATCCCGCAAAGTCGCTGCGCGTAGACTGAAGAGAGCAAGGGGCCCGATATACATGGCGACCCGTACACTCGAAACCACGTGCTGCGTTGTGGGCGGCGGTCCCGCGGGTATGATGCTCGGTTACCTGCTGGCTCGCGCCGGCGTGCCTGTGACAGTGCTCGAGAAGCACAACGATTTCTTCCGGGATTTTCGGGGCGATACCGTACATCCTTCCACGCTGGAGCTGATGTATGAGCTGGGACTACTGGAAGATTTCTTGCGAGTGCCGCACCAGAAATTGACGTCGGTGGGCGGTGTCTTCGGTGATTTTTCCTTCCAGGCCGCCGATTTCCGTCACGTCCCGGCGCATTGCAAATTCGTGGCTTTGATGCCGCAATGGGATTTCCTGAGCTTTCTTTCGGAGCACGCTAAGCGCTTCTCCGGATTCCAGCTCCGAATGCAGCACGAGGCTGTAGATTTGATTCACAAAGATGGCCGGGTTGCCGGAGTGAAAGCGCAGACGCCGGACGGCAACGTCAAGATCCGGGCCGCCCTGGTAGTTGGCTGCGATGGCCGCCATTCGACGATGAGAAAGGCCGCGCCATTGAAGGTGCAGGAGTTTGGTGTCCCGATCGACGTGCTCTGGTTTCGCCTGAGCCGTGTCGGCAACGACCCGGAGCAGCTTTTCGGAAACATTAACTACGGGAAGGTGCTCATCCTGATCAATCGCGGCGAATACTTTCAGTCCGGCTTCCTGATCCGGAAAGGTTCGTTTGAAGAGGTGAAGGCGAATGGTCTCGATCGATTTCGCCAAACGGTTCGACAGATCGCTCCCTATCTCGGCGACCGCGTAGAGGAATTGAAGGACTGGGACCAGGTACAGCTCTTATCAGTGCAGATTAACCGGCTCCGTCGCTGGCATGCTCCTGGGTTACTTTGCATCGGCGATGCCGCGCATGCCATGTCTCCCGCCGGAGGCGTTGGCATCAACCTCGCGATTCAAGATGCGGTTGCAACCGCGAATCTGCTGGCGCGGCCGCTTTTGGAAGGGCGCGTAACTGAAGCCCTGCTGGAGCGAGTACAGCAACGAAGGGAGTTTCCAACGCGCGTAACTCAGCGTTTACAAGTCAATGCTCACAAAGTATTCGAGCACGTTTTTCGGAATCCCGGTCCGGTTACTGCGCCCTGGCAGTTTAAAGCCGGAGTGCGCGTGCCAGGGATACAGCGTGTGGTCGCACGAATCATAGGGATCGGTGTTCGCCCGGAGCATATCCCTGATATTCGACGCCCATCTCCGTTCGAAAGGCGCATTGGAAATGCCGCAGCGGTGTGCGCCGGAGTTGCGGCGGCGGTAACCGTTGCAGGAAGGTTCCTGGCAGACTCTTATCTCACCGCACCTAGAAGGGCTTCGATCGGCGCGTTGTCGCCAAATGTAGCGCTCAGGTAAGCGTAAATGTCGCGGTTTCCGGGCGCAAACACGAAACTGCCGCCGAGTTGAAAAGGATTCGGACCTGCACGGTGCTGCCGGTGACTTGCTGCTTGTGCGCGCCTTCGTGCGGCGGCATTATCGCGCCGGAACAGGTGGAATACGTTGCCCGACTTGAGCCCGGTTGCGTTGTAGGCTAAACGGTTCTCATCGATGAGCAGCGGAAACGCGATCCCCGTCTCCTCGCGAAAGAGGCGGGCATAGTTAGAGTCGCCGAGCCCGACGGCTGCCAGGCCAGCGCCTGCTGCCCGGAATTCCAACTCGTGTTCGCGCAACTGCGCGACGTGCTCCCGGCAGAAGATTCATCCGTAGTGACGAAGGAAGACAACCACCGCCGGCTTGCGTTCCCAAAGCGAGCCAAGCCGTACGCTCCTTCCGCTTGCATCCGGCAAAACGATCGGCGCAAGCTTTTCCGCGAATGATGACACCTTACTCCAGTCTAAGGGCCTCTGCAGGATCAACCGATGCGGCTCGCCGCGACGGCAGATAGCTCGCGAGCGCCGCGATGGCGAGCAGGGCGAGGGGAACGCTGAAGTAAGTGAGCGGGTCAACCGGGCTCACCTGAAATAGAAGGGAAGACATCAGCCTTGTCAGCCCGAAGGCGGCAATCAGGCCCATGGCAACTCCGATGCCGGTCAGCGTCAATCCATGGCGGACAAACATTCCGGCCAACTGTTGCTGGCGTGCTCCAAGCGCCATACGAATGCCGATTTCCCGGGTCCGCTGCGATACCGAATAGGCAATAACACCATAGAGTCCGATAACGCCAAGCAGCAGAGCCATACCGCCGGCAATGGCAACCATGACGAGAGTGAACGACGTGCGAGCCATCGATCTTCTATAGATCTGGTCGAGCGTGCTCACCTCCGCAACCGGAACACCAGGATTGACAGACCAAATGGACCGTCGGAGCTCGTTGAGAAAGCTTTCCGAGCCGGTCCGGCTGCTGCGAATCACGAAGAATGCAGTGCGGCGAATGAACCTCTTGTCGCCTTCGAAGTCATTCATCAGAAGTGGCCAATACGCAGTAGTGGAGGCCTTCTTGTCTACGCCGTGATCGTGTACATCTCCCACGACGCCGACGATCTCGCGCCACGGACCTTTCAGGCTCTCGCGAATTTGCTTGTGAAGAGCACCGGCGGAACTTCCCCAATACTCGCGGGCGAAATTCTCCGAAACAAGCGCTACCGGCGCTTGATTGTAAAGGTCTGTCCAGGTAAAGTCACGCCCGGCGATCAGCGGTGTGCCCATTGTGTGTAGCAATTCAGGCGAAATGTTCACAAAGCGGCGGACGGGCGGAATCTGTCCCTCCCGGTACTTGTGATCGCGCGCAAAGAGAATATCGGCGCTATTGGAACCAGACATTGGAACACTAGAAGTAATCGCGGCGGACGATACGCCTGGAACACGTCGAAGACTTTCCAGCATGTCATTGAACATGCGGAGAACTTTTCCCGCATCGGGGACCTGTGCATCCGGAATGAAAACAGAAAAGACCTGTACGCCTGCGGGGTTAGAAAACCCAGGCTGCACACGGACCAGCGTGCGAAAAGTTCGGATCATGAGTCCTGAGCTGATGAGCAGCACAAGCGCCAAGGCAACCTGCGCCACCACCAGCACGTTGCGTGCGCGATGCCGCTCTCTGCTCTGGCTGAGAGTGCGTCCGCCCTCCCTCAGGCCCGTTCCCAGGTGGGCCCGGGCATGTTTGAAAACCGGCACGGAGCCGAACAATACGCCTGCAAAAAGGGAAACCAGCAAAGTGAACAACAGAACTGGCGTATCGATCCCGATCTCGTTAAGACGCGGAAGCCCAACCGGCGCCATCGCCACAAGCAGGCGCAGGACGCCAAAGGCGACAAGCAGGCCGCATGCGCCGCCAAGTGCAGCGAGAGTAAAGCTCTCAAATAAGAGCTCAGCGGCGATTCGCGTCCAGCTTGCTCCGAGCGCGGCGCGGAGCGCCAGCTCCAGGTTCCTGGCCTCACCCCTTACCAGAAGAAGATTCGCCACGTTCGCACATGCGATGAGCAGGACAATACCGATAGCTCCCATCAACACCCATAGAGCCGTTCCGATATCGCCGATCACCTCATGCTTGAGCGGGCGGAAAATTGGGGCAATTCTCGCACTCTCGAACAGCTTGACGCTGTAGCCAGGAGGAGGTTGAAACGTTCTGTTCACAATCGGCAGCATACGCACGCCATCGGCATCGGCCTGCCTTAAAGTGACGTTCGGCTTTAGCCGTGCTACTCCTTCGTAGCTAAAATTGCCCAGAAACGTCTTGTTTCGATCGAACTGGAAGGGCAGAATAACAGCCGGATCCAGATCGAGAAAGCGAAAATTGCGCGGCATCACTCCGATCACTTCCCGGGCCTTTCCATCAATGAGGATCCGCCGCCCGAGGACGGAACGATCGCCACCGAATCTGTGGTGCCAGTAACCGTAACACAAAACTACCGTCTCCGCGCTGCCGGGCGAATCGTCCTGGCGGCTGAAGGATCGTCCCAGCATGGGTCGGATACCCAGGATGGGAATCACGCCATCAGTGATCGTGACGGCTGCTACTTGTTCCGGGTCAGAAATGCCGGTCACACTCACCCTGTTGTCGGTGTACAAACCAGCGTCCTGGAAGGTCCTGTTCCGATCGCGAAAGGTGAAATAGAAAGAAGGTGACATTCCCAGGTCCGGGATGTTTACTCCGGGCGCCGTGTGTGAGAGCGCTATCAACCGTTCCGGCTCCGGATAAGGCAAGGGCTTCAACAGAACGCCTTCGACTACGCTGAAAACGGCCGTGTTCGCGCCGATTCCAAGAGCGAGGGTCAGAATGGCCACCGCGGTGAACATAGGCGCGCGCACGAGTCTGCGCAAAACCTGTCTAAACTGCCCGCTAAACAATTCCATCCGCCAATCTCCCTTTCATGTCTGCGAGGTCATTATGTACGGTCAAGGTTCTTGTAAATCTCGGCAATATTCGTTTTCACAGAGTTCTCGAGGCCTGCAGCCGGTTCAAATTCGGGCAGAAGACTGGAATAGTTCGCTGTCACGTAGTTGGCATAGCCATTCGACTGCAGAGATTTCAAGGAGGCCATCGTGATGGTCTTCTGCAAATCGGCTACGGACTTCCCGGCGTCCTTGCCCGCTGCAACCTTGCTGGTAAGTTCTTCGATGTAATTTCGTTCGTTGGTCATCGTCTGACGGCCGGACTGCACTGGGCCATGCCCCGGTAGAACATGGTCAATGCTGAGCTTGGCTACCGAATCGATGGTTTTCGGCCAAGTCCTGGGAAAGCCGTCGCCGATATACGGCAGGAATCCGAGTATCATGTCGCCTGTGGCGACAGCGCGCTTCTGCGGGCAAAAGACCACCACGTCGCCGGCCGTGTGCGCCCGGCCGTGAAACTCGACGTGAAGATCGTGCGCCTTGTCGCGAATCAAATACGATGTGTCGAACGTGATGGTTGGCAATTCCAGAGTGTAGTTCCGCAGCTCTGCCTGATACGCCCGCAATTGCCGGATCTGGTCCTGGCAGAATGTCTTCTCGGCTTCCGAGGAGGCTTTCTCGGCACGAGTCCGAAGCGCATCGATCTGTTGAGGCACTCCTGCGAGTGATTCATCCAGCCGTTTCCGGGCCAGTTCAGCCATGAGTTGCTTGGTCGGCTTACTCGCGATGAAGTCGATTTTGTTTTCGGCTGTACGGTAGGCGCGGTTCCCTTGCGTGTGATCCCAGTGAAAGTGGGAATTGACCAGGTAGCGCACCGGTTTGGGCGTGATTTCTCTCTTGATCTGGGCGATGAGGGAAGCCGCAGCCGAGGGTTTAGAATGCGAGTCTACAACTAGCACATCCGCGGAGTTTACGAAGATCGCGGCATTGGAATTGATCAAAGCTTGAGGTCGAGCCTTGGCCAGATACACGCCTTCGGCGACTTTCTCGATATCAAAAAGTTGGCTGTCGCTGCCGGGCCCGAGCGCTCGCGACCAGGCCGCACGGTGAAACGCCAGTTCGAGGATTGACGCGCCGCTTAGTGTGCTGCCGGCCAGAATCTGGAAAAAATCGCGGCGCGACGCGTGATGTCTTGGAGAGTGAGCGCGAATGTGCATTGCTCAATACTAAGAGATTTTCTTGAGCCGTTGGAGGCGCGCCTATCTAATGCGATAGTTCCATCCCCAACCACCAACCCAATTTCCGCTCGTCCGCCCATGAGACCTTCTGTCCGAACCATTGCGAAGTACGAGTCCCGGTCGATTCACCGGTAGCCCTGAGCACGAACGCGCAGGGTATCTCACCGAATTTGACAACGCGACGGGTAAGCCAGGAATTTGCGGTCAGCCCGTGAGCGAGAATCACTGGCGTGCCGTCGAACCAGGCGAGTTCAGCATCGAATTCGGGATCGCGCTCGCGATCGGGCGCAGGAAGCTTGAACACACGCCGGTACAGAGCGATGGCGTCATCCAAATTGTGTACCCCGATCACGACCTTGCTGATACCGGAGACACGCTCCGTTGTCGCACGGCCCGTCAGGTAAGCCCGATTCCGGCGCGACGTCAAGTCGCGAATCAGGAACGGAAAGAACGTCCCACGAGGGCTGCTCCCCAGATCGGTCGTCTCCCATTCGAGCCGCGTTCCATCCGGACGCATCCGGCCACCGCGCTCCGGTCCCTTAATCTGAATGCCCGCAGATCTGAATCCGGCAACTTGCGCATCATCGCCAACCCGGATCGCAAACGCGCACGGGCCGGCATTGCTTTGGAGAAACCTGCTCCATGCGTGTGCGGCAACCGCCGCGGGGTCGGCATGCGGCTGGACGCCCATCAACTCGAGATAAGAACCATCGGGAAAACTGACGAGCGCCATTTCCGTTGCGTGATTGGCGTGCCGGCCGCCGTACTCCGGGCCAATTCTAGTGGCATTGGTGAAGGCTTTCCGCATCACGTCGAGATTCGCGCCGGCCACTGTGACGTGATCGATCTGCAACTGGGCGGCGATGACTGGGCAAACGCTCAATAAGAATAGAAAGAAATGACAGATCCTGCAATGGGCACGAACCATACTAAAAAATTAACCCGCTAAAAAAATTAACCCGGAGTCAGATAGAAAGGAATTGACCGTGCCCTCCAATTTTGAAGGTTTTCCGAACGAGATGGCGACGTTTTTTCGGAGCCTCAAGCGCAATAACCGGCGCGAGTGGTTCCAGCCGCGGAAGGATTTTTTCGAAGAGCATGTCAAAAGACCGATGACGGAATTGGTGGAGGCGCTAAACGGCGATCTTGTCAAATTTGCGCCGGAGTATGTGAGCGATCCCAAGAAAGCGATCTTTCGGATCTATCGCGACACACGCTTCAGCGCGGACAAGACGCCATACAAAACACATATTGCGTGCTCGTTCGCGCGCAGCGGCGCCGAGCGCCTCCGCGCGGGCGGCTTCTACTTTAGTGTTTCTCATGATGAAGTCGAGGTTGCCGGCGGTATCTATCACCCGGCGCCCGACACCACGCTGGCGGTCCGTACACACATCTCGGAAAATTATGAGGAATTGCGCCGCCTCCTTGCTGGAAAGAGGCGTCGCGCGCTTCTGGGCGAACTCCAAGGCGACGAATTAACTCGCGCTCCGAAGGGTTTTGATCCTTGCCATCCGGCTATCGACCTGATTAAGAAGAAGGATTGGATTCTTGACGTTTCGCTCGATCCCGCCCTCGCCACGACGCCCCGTCTGTACAGCGAGATCGCGGATCGCTTCCGCCTAATGGCGCCTTTCGTCGAATTTCTGAATCGTCCACTGCTTGTCGAAAAGCCGGGAAAGAAATTAGCTGATTTTTTTGACTTGATTTGTGCGGCAACATGAGGCGCTCCAGTAACTTACGCGCGACGCACTGTTAAAATAGATCTGAATCTGTCTTAACCTGAGCTGGAGGTCGAATGGCTGCTTCGCCGCGCCGGAAATCGGTGGTCGTCAACATAGGGGGTGTCGAGGTTGGGGGTGCTCACCCGATCGTTGTCCAATCCATGACCAACACCGACACGGCCGATTCCGCGTCGACAGTGAATCAAGTGATGCAGCTTGCCCGCGCCGGGTCCGAGCTTGTGCGCGTCACGGTGAACACGGAAGCGGCTGCCCAAGCCGTTCCAACGATCGTCAATACCCTCCACGACTTCGGCGTAAACGTGCCGATTATTGGCGACTTTCACTATAACGGTCACATTCTTCTGAAGAAATATCCGGACTGCGCGCGCGCGCTCAGCAAATATCGCATCAATCCTGGAAACGTGAACATCGGGCGGAAGCAGGACGAGAATTTTCGAACCATGATTGAGGCGTCCATCGAGTATGACCGTCCGGTGCGCATCGGCGTCAACTGGGGTTCGCTCGATTCGGCGTTGCTCACGCAGATGATGGACGAGAATTCACGTTTGCCGGAGCCGCTCGACGCGATGGACGTCACCAAACGCGCTATCGTCGAGAGCGCCATTCGCAGCGCCGAGGCAGCGGAGCGCTACGGCCTGGCGCACGACAGAATCATCTTGAGCGCGAAAGTCAGCAATGTGCAGGACCTCGTCGACGTATACCAGATGATGGCCGCGCGCTGTGATTACCCGCTGCACTTGGGCCTAACGGAGGCAGGCCTCGGCTCGAAAGGCATTGTGGCTACCGCCGCGGCACTTTCCGTGCTGTTGCAACAGGGCCTGGGAGATACGATTCGGGCGTCCCTGACGCCGCTTCCGAACGGCGACCGAACCGAAGAGGTGATCGTCTGCCAGCAAATACTCCAGGCGCTTAATCTTCGCAGCTTTACGCCCCAGGTGGCCGCGTGCCCCGGTTGCGGGCGCACTACGAGCACGTTTTTCCAGGACATGGCAGATCAGATTCAAACCTACTTGCGCGAGCAGATGCCAATCTGGCGCGAGATGTATGCCGGTGTCGAAGAGATGAAGGTTGCTGTGATGGGTTGCGTGGTGAATGGACCGGGCGAATCGAAGCACGCCGATATCGGCATTTCGCTGCCGGGCACGTTTGAGAAACCCGTTGCGCCGGTGTATGTGGATGGGAAACTCTCGACCACGCTTCGGGGCGATCACATCGTCGCGGAATTTCGCGAGATTTTGGACCGCTATGTCGCACGGAGGTATGGCGTAGCCGAGCCCGTGGCGGAGACGATCGCCTGAATCGAATTTCGGTTTCACCTATTTGCGCGCCTTTCAAGGCACGAATCTATGCGATTTTCTTCCAGCCCTTTATTATGAAGACATTGGACAAGCTTCGAATAGATCGCCAGTCCATCGAGATCGCGCGGCTGGCCGCTCGTTCGAACGACCGAGCTTACTGGTTATCGCGGACGCCTGAGGAGCGCTTTGAAGCGCTCGAGCTACTCCGCCAAATTGCCTATGGCTACGATCCGGCTACCGAACGACTTCAGCGAGTTCTTGAAATTACTCAATTCGAGCAAGGTTGAGTATCTGCTTGTGGGTGGATACGCGGTCAACTATCATGGTGTTGCTCGTTCAACCGGCGATATGGACATATGGATCAGGCCTTCGCAGACTAATGCCGAAAGGCTGGTTCAGGCGCTAAACCGGTTCGGATTCCGAGGCGTAACTCCTGAGATTCTTACTGTTCCCGGCCAGATCATCCGTATGGGCGTGCCACCCTTACGGCTCGAAATTCTGACCTCTGCATCGGGGGTCAACTTCGAGGAGTGTCATGCGAGAAGGCAAACGTTGGAAATGGAAGAGCTCTCAATTCCGGTGATCAGCTTGGAAGATCTCAAACGTAATAAGCGCGCGAGTGGACGGCTGAAAGACCTCGCGGACCTTGAAGCTCTGGACTAAGCCGCTATTTGTTTACCAGCTTTTGAATTTCATCCAGCTCCTTCCCTGCATCGGCCCATTTGCCCTGCGCGCTCAATTCGCGGTAACGCCCCAGGTGATTGCGTATCTGCTGCAGGGTCTGGAGAGCCTGGACGGAAGGTTGCGGCGGCGGGGTCGGCGCCGGACCTGCCGCATTCGTAGCCGAGGTCGCTTGCGTCGTCAGCGCGGGAGCAGTGGCCTCCGGCGCATTTCCACCCACTTCACTTACTAACTGGGCAAGTGCCAGTTCATATGTGTCGGCGTAAGCCAGACGGTTGCCCATGGCGAGCGCTATCTTTCTCAACTGCGGCATGCTCGCCTGCGCTGCCTGTATGTAAATCGGCTCCACATATAGAAAACTATTCGCAATCGGCAGCACGAGGGTCTGCCCCCGCAACACTTGCGACCCTTGCTGGTTCCACAACGACAGATCTTTAGAGATGTTCTGGTCTTGATTAATGCGGGCGTCTATCTGGATCGGCCCATAAATGATGTTCTGTTTCGATAACTGCTCGAATACGAGCTCGCCCAGGTGCTCCCCGTCGCAGCGCGCATACATGACGCCGATCAGGTTGTTCTTGTTGGCGGGCGTGAACGTTGTGATCAGCATGAACTCAGCCGTATCGCTGCCCGGTAATGCGGCGACTACATATGTCGGTGAAACCGGAATTGCGCCACCGCCGCCCTGCTGGTTGGCGGTTTTGGCAAGGTCCCACAGGTCGGCGCGATTGTAAAAGGCCGCGGGATCACGCATGTGAAAAGTCCGGTAGATCTCGGCCTGGGCATTGAAGAGCGTCTCCGGATATCGCGCGTGCGCGCGGAGGTCGGCTGGCATGGCGGATACGGGCTTAAAGAGGGCAGGGAACAGCCGCCCGTAGGCCTGAATCAACACGTCGGCCGGATCGAAGACGTACAGATTCACTTCTCCGCTGTAGGCGTCAACGGTCGCCTTGACGGAATTGCGTATATAGTTGACGCTCGGCCCGGTGCCCAGCTCCACCTCGCGCGAGTAGGGGTGGGCCTCCGACGACATGTAACCGTCGGCCATCCACACCAGCCGTCCCGTTTGGGTCACGACCAGGTAGGGATCCGGATCCCAAGTAAGAAAGCCGGCCAGGGTTGACAGCCGTTCGAGGATCGCCCGATGAATCATCATCCGGCTGTCCCGGTTCAGATACTCCGTCAGGAGAATATTGAAATCTCCGTAGTTCACTGCGGCAGCAAGGCGCATCAGTCCGGACCGGACGGAAAATCCGCCGGGACCCACGTAGCGCGTGTACACGCTCTCTGAGTTTGAGGGATAGTTGAACTCCGGTTGTGACGTGTCCACGAACACAGGCTCGTGCGGCGCCTCGCTGTAGTAAATTTCGGGCTGCGTAAGCTTCAGGCTCTTGCTCGTTACCACGGCAGGAGCGTCCTGGATGAAGAGCACCGGAAGCCCGTCCTGAGTGATCCGGTTGGCTTCGGCCATGACCAACCCGTATCCGTGCGTGTAGATCAAGTGCAGGTTAATCCAGCGGGCGGCCGCCGAGCCCAATTGCCGGATCTCGAGCTCGCGCGGCGAGACAAGCACCTGTCGCAGACGGCCGTCAATCGTGTAGCGGTCCACGTCGGTATCGATATACACATAAGGCCGGAGCGGCTGAATCTGCGAGATGGTGTCGTGAAACGCGCGCCAGTCCCAGAGCCGGACGTTATCCAGAACAGCACTGTGCTTTGCGTAATCGACGGGCACTTCCGGCAAGGCTTCAAACGACGTCTCCTTTACGCGGCGGTCCAGGCCGTAGGCCGATCGCGTGGCATCGATGTGATGTTTGATGTAGGGACGCTCCAGAGCGAGTTCGTTCGGCCGCACATATAATCCTGCGATCACCGAGGGCAGGATGAATCTCACGGGCAGGATCAGTAACAGAAGCGCCGCCCACCGGCCCCGCCTGGCCAAGACGAGAATGGCGCCCGCGACTGCGCAGAAGATTTCCAGCCATTGCAAGGGAATGACGATATGATCGGACACCCAGTCCACACCCACCAAATACTGCCCATGGTCCTCCAGAAGCAGCGCGTAACGGTCGAAGTAGATTTTTAGGGCAATACCGATAAGCACAATGGCCGCTGCCAGCCGGACAAACCGGGAATCGAATGCCTCGCGGATGGAAATGCCTTCGAACTGAAAGGGCGCGGGCGGATACGTGGTGGGGAGCCGCTTGCTCAACTTCTCGGCATTTGACGCCAGCCAGTAAATGATGAGGGCGAGCACGGCACCGGCCAGAATCACACGTAACAGAAGGTTGTAAAACGGCAGGTTGAAGAAATAGAAATGCAACTGCTTTCCAAAGATCGGATCGATGTACTCGCCCTGGGCGGAGGGCAGACGCAATCCACCAAAGTAACGAACCACTGTCCAGCTATCGACGGTTGCATTGGCTACCAGGATCGCGAACAACGCGAGCACGACGATGCCGATTCGCGTAACAAAGCTGCGCTTCACAAAGCCGAACAGAGGAGCATCGCCGAGCTTTCGCAATCCGGCTGTGAAGGCGATCCAGAAAGCGATGAACAGGAGCACGATTGCCACAATGATCGGTCCCGTCCCGTAGAGCAGCAGGCTGATCCAGGTATCCACCTGGTGCATCTCCGACCACCACGAATAATCAACGAATGTCGCAGTGATATAGCGGGAGCAAAGGAGAAGGACGATCAGCAGGATGATCAGAAACAGCCATCCGCCGCGGCGCGCTTGATGGCGCCCGGTCAGTCGGTCTGGCATGAGAACGATGGACCGATAGGGAATTGTGGCAAACAGCGAGTATATCGCCGTTTGGCGAGCGCTCACCAG